>NZ_PVSN01000020.1 GCF_004766315.1 Weissella confusa
GATTGTCGAGATTAACATATCGTCCATCAAGTGCCATACGCTTCAATCGGGGATTTGACTTCAATCGGATGGTATAAAAAATATTGTTGCCTTCTAACGTTTCCATCAAGTCTGGCGTGGCGAAGCCACTGTCACCACGCAAAATAATTGTCTGATGTTGAGCGGACAGACTAGTTGACAGATACCCTTGCACAAATTCAGTTGCGCCATTACCGGTATAGGTATTGCCACTTCGCAACGATACCTGACGCACGGTTCCAGTTAAAGCATCGGTCATGATAAGCGGATGGTAACCGACGTTCAAGTAGTGATAATTAAAACCAATTTTTTCTTGATGACCAAAGGTCTCAAAGTAGGTTGAATCCAAATCTAGCACCAGTTCAGTGTTGGCTGATCTTTCATCAATTAAAGAGACAATACGACGATTTAATTCTTGTAGCTCATCAATGTCTTCGTTCGTGAGATGTGATAGAAATCTGGAAATAGTTGGTTGAGATGCCATGTTTTGCGCATAAACAAGTCGATGTTCGATATCTTGGGTCAAGTAATCTGCAACGTCGTCGTTGCGATAACCTTCGATAACTTGAATGAGCATTTGCAATAACAATTCTACCTTAGCATAGCGTGGATTTTTGCGATTATCGTTGAATTCAACGTTATTAAAGAGCCTGGAAACTACAGGTGAATTCAGAAACATACTAAGCAGCACGTTGCCACCATCCGAGGTAATTGGTGCCCCATTGTCTGAAACTGCAACTAAAGGGTTGCTAGGTAATACTTTTTGAGTCATAATTTTAGACGCTCCAATTTTTGAGTATTTGGTTTGTTTTCCACTAACAAAATATCATAAAAAAGAGCTCCTATGGTTTTCACCCAACGGGTGAAAGCGCAAAACCCGCTGAAACGGTATTAACTTGTCGTTTCAGCGGGTTTTTGTTTGTCTTGATGAATAATCCGGGTATTATTATTTAACAGACGCAATCCAAACGGAAAATGTACACTTCTACACAGTTGATGCTAATGGTGACAAGGTTGCTATTAAGGATGATGTAAAGCTTACGGCTGCGCTGGATGCAGACGGTAAGCCACTGGCTGCTAACGCTGGAAACTCAGATAAGACTATCGATTACAGCAAGATAACGCTTGAAATTCCTGGATATGAAATTATTTCAGATGGAACTAAGTCTGTGACTTCATATAACGATATTGGTGTTCCACCCCAAGTTGATGCGAACAACAAGGTTAAGTACGGTACTGATGGAAAGGCGCTTCAAACTGCTGATACACATCCGGATGAAGTTAACGTTATTTACAAGGCTTTGCCACAAGAAGCTTCAGTTGTCTTCGTTGATCAAAACGGTAAGACAGTTAAGGCAACTTATAACTTGCCTGAAGGCGTTACTGACGGAAAGTTGACAGCTAGTCAATTGCAAGAACTTGTAGATACGACTGTTAAGGGATATCACCTTGTTCAAAATCCTTTGACTGCTGACTTCACATACAGCGCTGATGCTGCCAAGAATGTTTTGACGGTTGTTTACGCACCTGATGAGCAAAAGGCGACAATTAACTTCAACTTGCAAGGTAAGACGGATGCAAAGTTCAACGCTGCGCACCCTTCAATTACCTTGATTGGTACGACTGGCGAAAAGATTGCTAGCGACACGCAATTCGTTCAAGTTAGTGGCAACACGTATCGCGTTGCTACGGCAGATGAACAATCCGACGACAACATGACGTTGGCAAAGTGGGACCAAGCAACGTTTGCTGGTTACACGCGTGTATCTGATGCGTTGCCTACTTTGACGTTTACGTTTGACGGTAATGATAACCACACGTCTGACAACAAGTCAGTTGCGGACAACGATACAACGGCACAAACGTTTAACTTGGGTTACACGGCAAATGCAACGCAAGTTAAGGTCGTGTACCGTGTTATGCAGATGAAGATTGAGTATGACGCCAATGGTAAGGCCTACACGGTTCCTGATTTGGATGCCGATGGTAACTACCAATACCGTACTGTGACGCCTGATGGTGTTGATACATCAGAAACGGGTACTTTTGGTGATTCATACACGGTCGATGTTGCAAATAAGTCATTGCTTAACCAAGGTTATGAGTTTGGTTCTGTTGATTATCAATCAACATCAACAAATGGTAAGGCAATTACAGTTACGAATGCCACGCAAACTGGCATTGACGCTGGAACGGCAAATGACATCACGTACACTTACTTCCCAGATACGTACTACGAAAAGACTGGTAGTCCAAAGGGAACAACAGTTACAAAGTCAATCGTGAACCAACTAGCATTCTCCGAGAATGACTACGCTGATAACGATGCAACGGTTTACGTAACGTACAAGCCTATTCTTTATAACTTTGATATCGTCTATGTTGTTAAGGATGCTGATGGACATGCTACGGGTAGTGGTGTCTTGATTCACGAGGCCGGTATTGCCGGAACGTTCTATTCATATGACACGCCTGTATTGCCACAGCCTGAATATATTATGGACCACGCGGACCAAGCTAACTTGAACGGTCCTTATGGACCACAAGTTAACGGGTTTGGTTTGGGAACGTCTGCTGATGGTGACGAATATGTTGCTATTGCCGACGGAACTAACAGCGACAAGGCCCACTTGATTGTTACGTATACTGCCCAAAAGATGTCTGTTACGGCCAATTATGTATTGGTAGACAAGAATGGAAAGCCGGTTACTGATGAAAACGGTAATAAGGTATTCTTGGCTAACAACGCGGTTTCTCTTGGAAACATTGGAAGTGCGGTTGACTTGGGAACGTTTAAGCAAGTGCAATCAAACGGATCAACTTCAACAGAAAATTTGTCTGTTGATAAGGCTGTCCCAACTATTCCAGGTTACGTTTTGACGAACAAAGATGGTGTTTGGGAATCAGACCCATTGCGTTATAGCGATTTGGACTTGGCTGATGAGTCAGGTAAGCTAATTCCGATTGTTCCTGAATTGAATGCAGATGGCTCATATAAGTTGAGCGCTGATGGTAAGTCAATCTTGGTTAAGACTGGGGATGGCAAGTATGACATCGTCGTTCAAACGGCTGCGCAATACAAGGATTACGTTGAAAATGTTTACAACCAATATGTTGCCGATTACAACAAGCTGGTTGCGGACTACAACGCTAAGCATGCAACTGAAATTGCTGCGGATCCAAGTAAGGAATTGACGGAAAAGACAGCTTGGTTCGCTGGACTTAACGTCGAGGAGCAAATTAACGAAATTTGGGGTCAATCAAACTTGGATGCGGTTGATGCCAAGAACGCTAAGCACCTCTACCAGCCAGCGCAAAACTACGTCACATACCAATACCAATTGGATCCAACGATTACGTACACGTACAAGTCTGGCAATGTAACGTTGTCAGTTGATACGAAGGACAAGACTTTGGATACAACTGGTAAGAAGTTGTTGATGAAGAATGCTGCGGGCGCATTTGTTGCATACGACGGCACGACAAGCACGACGTTGTACTATGACACACCAGACCACAAGGTGGCTTTGGAACACGTAGATCCAACGTACGCTGACGTTGATGAAACGACCGGTGCTTCTAAGGGTGCCGGTGCTTACACGGTTACTGATAACTTGGCAAATGCTGCAGGATACAGTCGTTCAGATAAGCAAGGGGCTATCTTTGACGGAAATGCGTCTGTCACAAATAACGAATTGCCAAACACGAACTTCAACGTAACGTTCACAGCACAAACGCAACAAGTTAATGTCGCGTATGATTTGGCTGAAGCTGACAAGAATAACGCTGCAGCAGTTGCTAAGGTAGCTGATATGCACGGACACACGGTGGCCGTTGCGACTGATACAACGTACAAGGTTGATGCGGATGGTACAAAGGATGCCTTTGGGGATGCTGTTGATACGATTCCAGCTGGATATGTTGTTGGCGCAATCACAGTTAACGGTGTGAAGGTTGCGTCTTATGACAATGCGACCCACAAGTTGATGACCGCTGATGGTAAGTCTGAATTTACGACGATGGACCAATTGGCAGTCGCTAACGATGGCGCAACGGTGAAGAACAATGTGGTTTACACGTTGCAAGCTTTGCCACAAAACTTGAACGTCTCTTACGGTTACACGACGGATACGTTTAAGGATTGGACAGCACCAGCTACGTTGACGGACGATGCGGGACAAGCAGTTACAAATGTTGTGAACGACACGACTTATGTCACTGATCAAACTTACCCAGTTAACGTGCCAGCCATTAAGGGTTACACGGCAACGATTCAACAATTGTCAACGGATGGCAAGAAGGTCTTGAACAGTTGGTCAGCAACACAATTTGCTACCTTGCAAAAGGCCGGTTTGGTTATGGCTGATGGCGGTGCAACCTACAAGGTAACGTACACGCCAATTGCCGATACTGTGCAAGTAACGTACACGAAGCCTGGCGTTTCAGGTGCTTACTTGACGGCTGATACAGTATCAACAGTTGTTGATGCAACATTTGACGTGACTGAAAAGGGACCATTGGCTAGCCAAATCCCTGTAGGTTACCAAGTTGCTTCTGTCTCAATTAACGGTGGTGAGGAAATCGCCATTGATAAGGCAACGAGTGACGACTTCAAGGTGGCTTACCGCGTAGACGCAAATGGCAATGTCATTGCAAACACGGTTGTTTATAACTTGAAGCCATCATTGAAACACTTGAAGGTGACTTACGCCTTCGCATCAAATGGTGGTACAAACAAGTTGCCTGCTACGGTTGATGATTTGAAGTACTCAACGGGTGAGGACTTCAACTTGACCACGGCTGGTTACGTGCCAACAATTCCTGGTTACACAGCTTCTGTTAAGGATTCAGCTGGTAACACGATTGACTTCGCAAACGATGTGCAAATGTCTTCAACTGGTTTGACGTTGAATGTGACGTACACACCAAAGAAGCAAACCGTTGCTGTTAATTACGACACGACAAACTTGTCAGATACGCAAAAGGATGCTGTCAACACGGCGTACAACACAACAGCGTTGGTAAACGGTTCAATTACGGGGAAGACAGATGACAAGTACGCTGATGTAGCGTCAGGTGTGCCATCATTCGATTACACAACAGTTAAGGCTGTACCTGGTTACACGTTTACGGTTGTTGATGCAGCTGGTAAGGCAGTTGTCACTGACAGTAAGACAGACTTTAAGTTCACGTCATTGACGGATACGTTGGCAGTAAATGCTGATGGGAAGTTGAAGAACGGTGCTTATACAGTGACGTACACACCTGTTCAACAAAAGTTGCAAGTGAACTTTACGTATGACACGAGCAAGGGTGAAACGCCACGCGCTGTGTCAGCAGATAAGTTGGCAACTTACAACGTAATTGAGCAAGATGCGACGACCTAAACTGGTGATAACACGGCAGACAATATCGTGACCCAAATCAAGAAGTTGTTGACGGAAACGAACAACATGCCTGGTTACTCATACACAATCAAGGTTACAAGCGGTACTGATGTCGCAAACTACCAAGATGTGAGTGAGTTGACGGATGCTGAAATGACAGCCACCGGACAAACGGTTGAAGTTGTCTTTGCTCCTGATCCACAAAAGTTGGTCATCAAGTACAACTTGCTTGATAACGGCAAGACGTCAACGATGACGGTTGGTAATGTGCCGAACTTGCCAACACAATTTACGGATGGCTTCTCAGATACGACGATTAACTATGTTAAGAACCAATTGACGGATGCCGACTTGAAGGTACCTGGTTACACTTACACCATTCAAATTGTAGATAAGGTATACGCAACGTTCTCTGATGCGCCAGTCTACAAGACGATTGCTGAAGCTGCGGCTGTGATGGCTCTATACGACCACGATGATGATTTCGACCAACAAATCATTGTGACGTACACGAAGTCAACAAACCAAAAGGCACGTTTGACTGGTTTGGTTGACGATAACGGTCATGCTAAGGCTGATATTTTGGGTGATGGCGGTCACGGTGTAACTGGTGAACAAATTAAGTTTGCTGGTATTACGGATGCTGACTTGCAACGTAAGGGTTACACGGCTGTCCTTGTGCAAAAGGTTGGCAACGTTGAGACGCCATATGCAAACTTGAATAGTTTGCCAACTTACACGGCGGATGATGACGACGAACAAATCTTTACGGTTGAATACACGCCAAAGGCTCAAAATGTACCAGTTGTAACGGAAGGTTTGCCAAACAACTTGATGCCATCAGTACCTGGATTATCAGGTGTAACGGATGGTGATTATGTTTTGCCAGATGCTGAACAATTGGCTGCATTGACTGTTGCTGGATATCACATTACGGGCTACAAGTTAGTCGGTGCAAATGGTGATGAGACGATTAAGTCATTTGATGCCACTGGATTCGCTGGTCAAAAGCTTGCTTTGAACACGAACCCTAAGAGTGATTCAGACTTGAAGTACACACAATTCGTTGTGACGTACGCACCTGATATGCAACAAGCTAAGGTTATCGTGATGGCGAAGGATAACAGTGCAGCTGCAAAGACTTACGAGTCAGAAGCAGGTGTCACTGGCGGTGATATCGTCTTCAAGAATGTTACGGATGCTGATTTGCAAATCCCTGGCTACAGCTATGTTGTAAAGACAAGCGCTGACAAGGATAGTCAATACCAAACGTTGGCCGATGCCGAACAAGCGATGAGCAAGTTCGATAACACAGTCAACGGTACGGCCACGACTGACTCAAATGAGCAAACGTATACGGTAACGTACACGCCACTTGATCAATCAATCAACATCGTTGCGCAAGGTTTGCCAACTGCAAAGACTTGGCCAACCAAGGCGTTGACTGGTGTGACTGATGGTCAATACGTTGGTGTGCCAACGGCTGATGCCTTGCATGTTGATGGTTACGATTACAAGATTTACCCAGTTGGTGATCACACCAAGGATGTTTCCTTGGCTGATTTGACGGCTGGCAAATTCACGATGAACGGCGACAAGCTTGCGGTTTCTGGTTACGATGTCGTTTACACGGCGAAGGATGCAACGGCTCAAATTAAGTACGTATTTGATGGAACTGCAAAGCCTTCAGATGCAACAAAGGCCAAGCTACCAGCAAATGGCACGATTGCGGGTAAGACGGATGGTGCCTACCCAGACACGAAGATTGCTGAAATTCCTGGCTACACCGTAGTGGTAACTTGGAACGGAACAGCAACGGGTTCATATGTTGGTAAGACATGGTCTGGTACGTTTACGGCTGCCGATAATGCTGGTACGAACTCTGTTTACACAGTTACGTACACACCAACGTTGCAGAACATCAAGGTGAACTACAGTGTTGATACGCAATACACAGCCGATTCATTCACGGTACCATCACAACCGGTAACCCAAATCTCAACGGACTATGGTTACCAAGTGACATCAATTTCAACGCCAGGTTATGCTATCGAATCTGTTATGGGGAAGGCGGTTTCTACTGCGCTACCAAAGAGTGCCGATGGTAACTACTATGTGTTGGATGAGAATACGTTGATCAGCTTGGACTTGAAGAACGTAACGTTCACAGGCGAAGCGACAATCGACAATAAGTACCGCGATGACAAGACAAATCAAATTAATTACGCGATTGTCTTGGTACCAACGCAACAACAAGCTGACGTTACTTACCACTTTGCAAACAGCAACCCTAACGAGGCAGCTGTTGCGAAGGTGACGGAAGTTGGTAAGGCGAAGGATGCGACAACGTTTACAAACAACCAAACGGTTTACACAGATCACGATTACAACATCACGGTGCCAAAGATTGATGGTTACGATGTGACGATTGTTGAAAATGTGACAAGCAAGTCAATTGTGACTGAAAAGCCAACGAAGCTTGCTGCTAACCAAACGGTTGTTGACAATGCTGATGGTACGTACACGGTTTTGACAACGACGAAGGATGTTAAGGGTGCTTACACACTTGATAACACAACGTTGTCAGCAACAATGCACGCGGCTGATGCAAGTTACGTTGTCACGTACACGCCAACGACTCAAAAGGTTAAGGTGACGTACGACGTTTCAAAGTTGTCTAAGACAGAACAAAAGCTAGTCGATGCACCTGCTGATG
This sequence comes from Weissella confusa, assembly GCF_004766315.1. Classification (GTDB taxonomy): domain Bacteria; phylum Bacillota; class Bacilli; order Lactobacillales; family Lactobacillaceae; genus Weissella; species Weissella confusa_A. The sequence goes on from NZ_PVSN01000020.1 coordinate 8,122, forward strand.
GTGCAATCACTGGTGCAACTGATATGGCCTATGCCGACAAGGAAGTTGTTTCTGCAGATGAGACGGTTGATTATACGAAGATTGCCCACAAGACTGGTTACACATACGCATTGATGGCCAACAATGAAGTGGTTAAGGATGCCAAGGGTAACCCAATTACGGGTATGACGACGGACTTCGATTTGAACGATTTGCCAGGAACAATGACGTTAACGGATGGTACGTTGACTGTGCCAGAATTTACGGTTGTTTACACGGCTGATAAGCAAGATCAAATCGTCACGATTGATTATGCTGATGTGCCAGTGTTGAACAAGGATTCAGTGGTGTTGACGAACCATGCCAACTCAAGCGATGAACTTGCGCAAATTGATTTGAGCAAGTATGTCGTGGACGGTTATGACATGTACGTTGATGGCGAGCTAGTTGCTGACCAAGTAAAGCCAAGTATTGTTGCTGAAACAGCGGATACGAACGACTTGACTGACGGTAAGGATGCAACGCCACAAACACACAAGGTGACATTTGTTGCTAAGGCTGTTCAAAAGGCGACATTGAAGTATGCTAACTATCCAAAGTCAGCTGGTACGAAGGCTGATGTTGTTATCGACGATGGTGTTTCTGATACCGACATCAAGTTTAATGTAACGGCGGATGACTTGGCAGTGCCTGGTTATTCATATGTTATTACGCGTTTGTTAGATGATGGCAAAGTGAAGCTTGATAGCGAAGGTCACGTGATTGACGAACAAACGTCGGACGCTGAAAACCCTATCAAGGCAACGTTTACACGTGATACGTCTGATAACCAAACGTATGTTGTAACGTACACGGCTTTGAAGCAACCGGTGACTGTTCAAGTTGTTGATGATGATAACAGCGGAGCTCAAATCGACTTGGCTGCTGTAAAGGATGCTGATAAGGCTTGGGATTCAGACACTGATGCACCATTGACGTACACGACGGATCAAGCAACGGCTTTGCTCAAGCAATTGAACAAGGGTACGGACTTGACCGTGGCTAAGATTGACGGTGCTGATGTTGATACTAAGGTTGGCGCAAACGTGATTACAATTCACGTTAAGCACGCAACTAAGGCAATTAGCCAAACGGTGACGATGGATACGTCAGCTGTATATGGTAAGAACGGTTTGGCAACTGATGGTCAGTCAGTTGGCACAGTTAAGTCACAAACAGCAACGTTGACAGGTACCGAAGACCTTTACACGGGCGAAGTAATCGCATGGGATAACCCATCAGTGACGTTGACGGTAGATGTGCCAGCTAAGGCCGGTTACACGCCAGGTTTGACGACGCCAGATGGTGCAACGTTGACTGGTGAAACAGTGACGTTGACGAAGGACTTCCCAGCGAATGTTGATTTTGCAACGTTGGATACGACATTCAACCCAGTTGTGACTTACACGGCTGATAAGAAGTCTTCAACGGTTTCATTTGTTGATGAAACACAACCTGGTACGACATTTGCAGACATGACGAAGAACCAAATGGCTTTGCCAGATGGTGTAACGGACGCGAAGATTAACTTCAAGTCTGTGACGGATATGATTGCTGATTTGGAGGCAAAGGGCTATGTTGTTGATACAACAAAGACGACTTTGCCAACGGATGCCACATTTAATGCCGATAACAACGACAACCAATTTACGGTTTACTTGAAGCACGACATTAAGGCAGCGATCGATGCGCCAGAAACAGTTACGGGAACAATCACGTACACTGGTGCAACGCAAAATCCAGCGCCAGTAACGCAAACTGGAACGGTAACACGTCATTACAGTGTTGACGCGGTGACTGGTGAAGAAATTACATCAGGCACGAATTATGCAGATCCAACTAAGTTCAAGGCATCAACATACCAAGATGCAACTGGTGATATTGACTCAGTTAATGCGACTGGTACGGTTGTGACATTTAAGACGGTGGCAACGCCTGCTTATGATGCTGCAACAAAGACGCACGATGAACTAAAGGGTTATGCCGTTAACACGCCAGAAGTGACAATGACGACTAGCTTGGGAACTGATGGTAAGTTTGAATCAACTTACACGGCAGTACCACAAGATGCCTTGGTAAACTTCGTTGACGTGACGGATGGCGGTAAGTCAATTGCTGGATTGAACATTTGGGGTACGACCAATGGTGGTGCCATCAAGTGGGAAGGAACTGAGGAACAAACTGAGTTCGGCGTAGCAATTGCACCTGAACAACTAAAGACAGTCGCTGATATTGTGAAGTCTTTGGAGGCCAAGGGTTATGTTGTTGTTACGAACCCAGTTGGTGCTGATGGTACGGCTAGCGATAAGTCAGGCGTCATCCAATGGGATAACGATCCTGACGCTAAGCAAAGTATCACAGTGACATTGAAGCACGGGGTGACGAAGAAGTCTGAGTCAAAGACCGTTACGGAGGCGGTTCACTACACTGGTTACACAGGTAGTGACGATGCAACCAAGGCCAAGTTGGCTGACGTTGTAAAGGATGCCGACGTAACGCGTACGTTCTATGTTGATAATGTCACGAATGAAGAAGTGACGGCATCAACAAAGGGATTGACGCTTGGTGACTATGGCAAGGATGCTGATGCACCGGTCTTCACGCTTAAGAGTGATGACGCAACGGCTTCAGTTGATGCAACGACTGGTACGGTAACATTTACGACAGTGACGTCACCAGATGTTGAAGGTTACGATGTTGATAAGGCAGCTGTGACAACAACTGCTAAGTATGGTGAAAACCCTACTGCAACGACAGTAACTTACACACCAGAAGTTGCGACGGCTGGCATCACGTTCATCGATGATGTCACTGGTCAACCAATTCACAACGATGTTATTACGGGTCAAACTGATGCCAAGATGACGTATGACGTTGCGGAAGCGTTGAAGAAGTTGAACGAAGATCCAAAGTTTAGTAATGGATTGACGATTGTATCTGATAACTTTACAGGTACGGACGCTGTCTTTGATAATCAAACGGATACAGCAACGGTCACATCACAAAACTTTGTGGTTCACGTAAAGCACGTCACGGAACGTCACAAGGAAACGGTGACGACAACCAACAAGGTGAAGATTGTGACGAAGGTCGGGGATGATGTAACGACAACTGACGGTACGCCGGTAACGGGTACAATCACGCGTGAGTACACATACGACCCTGTAACGAAGACTGAAATTCCAACTGAAAATGTGGGAAACAGCACTTACTACACGACGCCGGATGGCCCAACTTACACAGTTTCAGACGGTAAGACGGATGTTCACGTTGATCAAACTGGTAAGGTAACATTCGATGTGCCATCAGATGACAAGCCTGGTTATACCAAGACTGTTCAAAACGATGGCGCAACTTATGACAACCCTGATGGTGAGACGACAATTACGTACACGGCTAACCCAGCTAATGCAACGGTAACGTTGATTGATGATGTTACTGGTAAGGTGCTTGGTACTGTGACGTTGACTGGTGTCACGGATCAAGTGGTTGATTTTGCAACGGCTGATAAGGCAGTTGCTGATCAAGAAGCGGCCGGTTACCACGTTGTGAATAACCAATACGATGCTGCTAAGGCATCAGGCGAAAAGTTTGATGTGAATGCAGATACAGATGGTGCAACACAACACTGGACGGTTCACTTCAACCACAAGACGACGAAGCAAGAGTCAACGACGCCAGTTAAGAAGACGACGACATTTGTTGTTGACGGTACAACTGGTGCGCATGACCCAATCACACAAACTGGAGAAGTAACAAAGCACTATCCAGGGGATGCGACGAAGAAAGGTGACGATGCAAAGACGCCAATCGATCCAACTGATACAACGGACTTTACGAACGAAACTGGTGACGGTTACCCCGATAAGCCAACATACACGTCAGACAACACAACGCCTGATGGTACACCAGGTTTGACGGGTGTTACGCCTCAAGGTGATCCAATCTTTGATGACGTGACGTATCCAAACGTGCCAGGTTACACACCAAGTGAGCCGGTAACGGACGCTGATGGTAACCAAGTAGTGACGTATAAGCCAATGACGCAAACAGCTAAGGTTGTCTACAAGGACAAGCTAACTGATACGGTATTGCACACGGATACGCCAAGTGGTTTGACAGATCGTACGATTGATTACAGTACGGCGGATGAAATCGCTGACTTGGTAAAGGCTGGTTACGCACTTGTGTCTGATGGATTCAAGCCAGGTGCAACATACAAGCCTTCTGATAACACGTTCTATGTCATCTTGAACCACGCTGTTGAGCCGGGAACAGAGACTGAGACGGTTACAAAGAAGATTACGTATGTTGTTGATGGTGGTGATCCATCAAAGGCACCAGCACCAGTTGACCAAACGGTTACGGTTGAACGTAAGTTTGCGGTTGATAAGGTGACGGGTCACGAAATTCCTGATGGTGACGTGACAAGTGATAACTACACTGGTGGTTTCCCTGACTCATACAAGACGACGGGTGACGACAATGATGGGGATGTTGTGAACGATAAGACTGGTGACGTCACATTCAACGATGTAACGACGCCAGAAATTCCAGGGTACACGGCGAAGGTAACGACGCCAGCGGCACCAGGAAGCTTTGCTCACAACGATGTCACTGAAGTGGTGACGTACACACCAAATGACCAAACGGTTAAGGTACACTACGACAACACGAATTTGACGCCAAACCAACAAAACAGTGTGCCAAATGGTGATTCTGACTTCACAATGACGGGTAAGACTGACACGCCATACGATACAGCTACTGTAACGGGTGGACCAACGACGGTACCTGCCGTACCTGGTTACACATTTACGGTAACGTCAAATGGCAAGACAATCTTCACGTCAGATGATGATAACCCAACGTACGACTTCAAGACGGTTACAGATGGTCACAACTTCACAGTTACTGACACTGGTTTGACGGACGGTGATTACACAATCACGTACGCACCAAAGACAGTTACTGGACAAGTTGTTATCATCGACGATGCAACAGGCAAGCCAGTTCAAACGGATGAGTTGACTGGTAAGACAGATGCGGATGTTGTTTACGATTCAGCAGCAACAATCAAGAACTTTACGGATAAGGGCTATGTCCTTGTCTCAAACGACTTGAGCGATGCCAAGACGTACAACGCTGATGATACGAAGAACCACTTCGAAATCCACTTGAAGCACGATACGGCTGATGGTACTGGTACACCAACAACGACGGTTCGTCACACGACGATTAAGACGCCAGATGGCAAGACGACAACGGTTGAACAAGTTGTTGAAGTCACGCCACACTATAGCGTTGATCGTGTTACTGGCGAACGCGTACCTGATGATGATTTGAACGACAAGACGAAGTACGACAATACGGAAACGCCTTGGTTCGAGAAGAACGATAAGACATCAGATGGCACGGTTGGTGTAACTGACTTCGATAAGAACACAGGCACGCCAACGTTCGGCGATGTTGATGTACCAAATGTGCCAGGTTACACAGTCGTTCGTACGCCAAATGATCCAGCAAAGCCAAACGGTGACCAAACGGTAACGTACACGGCTAACGATGCGAAGGCTCGAGTTGTCTATGTAGACGATACGACTAACGCAACGTTGCGTACGGATGATTTGGATGGTGTTACGGATGCAGAAATTGATTACAACAGTGATGATGTAATCAAGGATTATGAATCAAAGGGCTATGTACTGGTTTCAGATGGCTTTGCCGAAGGAACACAATACGATGCAACTGATGATTCAGAAGCTGACTCTCAAGTATTCGTTGTTCACTTGAAGCACGATACGCAAGACGATACTGGTACGCCAAGGATGACAGTTCGCCACACAACAATTACAACGCCAGATGGCAAGACGACGACGGTTGAACAAGTCGTTGAAGTTACGCCACACTACAGTGTTGATAAGGTGACGGTGAACGCGTACCTGATGATGATTTGAACGACAAGACGAAGTACGACAACACGGAAACGCCTTGGTTCGAAGAACACGACAAGACATCAGATGGTACGACTGGCGTGACTGGATTCGATAAGAACACAGGCACACCAACGTTCGGCGATGTTGACGTGCCAAATGTACCGGGTTACACACCAGTTCGTACGAACGAGCCAAATGGCGATCAAACGGTAACGTATGTTGCTAATGACGTCACTGGTAAGGTCGTCGTGATTGATGATGTCACAGGTGCAACGCTTCAAACGGATGACTTGGCAGGTAAGACGGATGCCAATGTTGATTACGATTCAGCAGCAACAATCAAGCACTTTACGGATATGGGTTATGTCCTTGTCTCAAATGACTTGAGCGATGCTAAGACGTACAACGTTGACGATGCCAAGAATGTCTTTGAAATCCACTTGAAGCACGACACGATGGACGGTACTGGTACACCAACAACGGTTGTTCGTCACACGACAATCAAGACGCCAGATGGTAAGACGGTAACGGTTGAACAAATCGTTGAAGTTACACCACACTTTAGCGTTGATAAGGTGACGGGCGAACGTGTGCCTGATGATCAACTTGGTGATGACACGAAGTATGCCAACACGGAAACGCCTTGGTTCGAGTCACATGACAAGACGACCACAGACATCACGGGTATGACTGGCTTCGATGAGAAGACCGGCACACCAACGTTTGGAGAAGTTGCAGTTCCTAACATTCCAGGTTACAAGATGGTTCGTACAAATGAGCCAAACGGTGATCAGGTTGTGACGTTTACGCCAGATGGTAGCGCAGTAGTTGAGACGCCTAATAACGTCCAACCAAATGCTACGACGGTGGTGAACCAACCAGTTGCGACGGTGGCAACACCACAAGCATCTGTTGCTGGTGCACCTCGCGTGACACCAATGAATAATGTTGTGGCTGGTACGCCAGCACCAACAACGACGAATGTGGTTGATGTTGAGTTGCCAACGTTTGTTGAGGCGGTTGATAATACGCCAGTTGTTAATAAGGATAGCTTGTGGATTCACGAGATTCCTGATGACAAGGATGGCGATATTGCGAACTTGAATTCATTGAATGACATGTCATGGCGTACATCTGATCCATACTTGGTAGCCATGCTGATTGCAGCATTGGCTGCGGCTGGTATGTTCGGTGCGTTGCTAGCATTCTACCGTCGTCGCGAAGCAGTTGAGCGTAAGCTTGCTGACCGCCGCGAAGACTAGAGAGCGCTAGTGGTAAGGTAAATGAAAGGCCCCAACTGACCATAACGTCGGTTGGGGCCTTTTCATTGTGAAAAGTTACGCATAATGTACGAATTTACTGTATAATTGTAAGTGTAAAAGTGGGTAGTTGCGCGTTTGATAGGGAAGAGAAGAATGATTAGCAAAAAAGTTTTAAGTGCCCTTGTAAGCGGACTTGGATTATTAATGGGACTACAGACGATTGTTCATGCGGATATAGCCGATTATGAGGTACACGCCTTGATTCCAAGTACCCAGATTGTGGGAAATCACACAGAGGCATTCGACATGGTATTGGCGTCCGGCCAGCACCAAGAAATGACATTTGTCATTACAAATCATACTGATAAGGATATTGAATTTGATATCAGTAAGGGAACCGCTAAGACAACCGTGAAGGGTGCGGTTAATTACACGGCGGCGAACACAACGTTCGATGCGTCTTTGCCAGAACAAATTGGCGAAGATATGCAAATTCCAAGCACGGTGACGGCAAAATCCAACGCTGACACTGACTTTAACGTCCAATTGACGGCCCCAGCAAAGGCTTGGTCAGGTTTGTTGGCCGGTGGTATTAAGATTGCGCCACGTGGTGATGTCGCTGTGAAGAAGGTCAATCAAAGTGATCGCCAAGGAATCACGACGGTTGATAAAACCATTGGTGTGTTTATTCGAAATCAAGAGGCATTGCCAACTGCTAAGCCACAGTTTGAGTCAGCTAAGCTTGAGCGTATTAATAACAAGCCAGCCTTTGGGGTTGTGATTCGCAATCCAAATGGTAATTTCGTCAACACGATGCGTTTGACGTCTGAAGTTATCGATAAGTCGGGCAAGATTGTATTGTACGATGATCGTATGGGTCTAACGATGGCGCCATACTCAAACATGACGTGGCCAATTAACCTGAAGAAGGAAGGTTTGCCATCTGGCAAGTATACCGTTAAGGTTACGGCGCGTTGGATTCGCGACAGTGCCACTGGCGATTACGTTGATAAGGTTAGTGACAAGCGTGAGTACGTGAAGCACTGGCAAACAAAGGTTAACGTTAAAGCGAACGAGACAACGGTTAAGCAACAAAAGAAGTGGTCATGGTTAGACACACTATTGGCGATTGTGGTGGCAATTTTTGTTATCGGGATTATTGTGTTGCTAGTTAAGTTTGCTGGCCTTAAGAAGTATCGTTAGAAATCACCGTTTCGCTTCATTGTTTCGCGTGATACAATGAAAAAGAATAAATTTGGTGAAAGGCCGTAAAAAGGGCTCAAAAATGAAAGATAGTCGACTCCCACGGGAAGGCGATTTTATTACGATTAAGAGCTACAAGCACGACGGCAGTTTGCACCGAACTTGGCGTGATACGATGGTGCTAAAAACGAGTGAAAATGCCATCATTGGGCTGAATGATCACACATTGGTGACTGAAGATGACGGTCGTCGTTGGGTGACACGTGAGCCAGCGATTGTTTATTTTCACCGTAAGTATTGGTTCAACATCGTCGCGATGATACGAGATAATGGGGTGTCTTATTACTGTAATTTAGCTTCTCCATTTGTTTTAGATAAAGAAGCCTTGAAGTATGTGGACTACGATTTGGATGTGAAGGTTTTTCCAGATGGTGAGAAGCGACTTCTTGATACGGACGAATATGAGTTACACAAAGCACAATGGCAATACCCAGCAGACATTGATTTTATCGTAAAGGAGCATGTCAAAATCCTAGTTGATTGGATCAATAAGCATCAGGGCCCATTTTCGGACGAGTACATCGACTTGTGGTATCGCAGATACTTGGAAATCAAGCGTCGCAGTGATCGTTAGTCGCAATATGTTTTTGAAAAGCAATGTCACTTGGACTATCCAGGGACATTGCTTTTCCTTTATAATGGACCTAATAGCGTAATAGGGGAATAAAATGAAAAAGAAGATTATTATCGTCATTGTATTAATCGTGGCGTTTGCGGCCGGTGTATTCGGCTACCAAACGTTTAACAAGGGTAAGGGGTACGAAGTCAACATTCGTAATGCCCACGCTGCGTTGAATGAACAGGATTGGGAGTCAGCGAAGACGTATTATCAAGCTGCCCAAAAGGACAAAGTTTCTGTTGAAGGACGTACGGCGCTTGAACAATTGAAGATTGCGATTTCAGCCCAAAAGAAGGCTGATAAGCATGACTGGCATGAGGCGTTGTCATTGTACAAGTCAGCTACAGCGGTTGATGATGCGGTTGGTATTGTGAACAAGAACATTAAGGTTGCGATGAACCAAGTGAAGGCGACCCGCGCGTCAATCAAGGAATCATCAATTTCAGCCAAGAAGGCAGCGTCATCATCAAAGGCGGCTTCTGAATCCTTGAAGGCCGCTTCAGTGTCTGCTTCGATGGCATCAGCTTCATCAAAGGCAGCGTCGATTGCAGCTTCACAATCAATTGCAGCTTCATCGTCAAAGACGGAATCATACGCCTCATCAGTTGCAGCTGCTAGTTCAGCCGCCGCTTCATCACAAGCAGAAGCCGAAAAGAACGCAGAATCACAACAATCCGTTGATGTTCCTGGTGATCGTCCAATGGATTCAGCAGACGTCGCCGCGGCCCGTAGTCAATGGGCTGGTTTGGGTTATGATGTAGCCAACGTGTCAGCTGAAGATATGCAAATTGCGATGAATAAAATCATTGATGGTCACGGTGCTTTGTCAATGGAACAAGTCGCCGACCAAATGGGCTGGAAAAAGAAGTAATCAATAAAAATACAATGTATATAAGAACGGTTGTGGTGTTGAATCACAGCCGTTTTTTCGTTATACTAAATTGTTAAGATTTTTAAAGAATCACTAAATAAATTAAGAAATTAAGGCGATAAAAATGGCATCATTACAAGAGGAAATGCAAACGCGCCGCACGTTTGCGATTATTTCCCACCCCGACGCCGGTAAGACGACGATCACTGAGCAATTGTTGAAGCTTGGTGGTGTAGTTCGTGAAGCTGGAACGGTTAAGGGACGTAAGGGAAACTTTGCAAAGTCAGACTGGATGGAAATTGAGCAAAAGCGTGGAATTTCCGTAACATCCTCTGTTTTGCAATTTGATTTTGACGGTAAGCGTATCAATATCTTGGACACCCCAGGACACGAAGACTTCTCTGAAGACACGTACCGTACGTTGATGGCTGTTGACTCAGTTATCATGGTGGTCGACTCTGCAAAGGGTATCGAGCCACAAACAAAGAAGCTGTTCGAAATTGTTAGTGAACGTCACATTCCAATTTTTACATTCTTCAACAAGTTGGACCGTGATGGTCGCGATGCCTTGGACTTGGTTGATGAATTGGAGTCAACGTTGGGAATCAACGCCTACCCAATGAATTGGCCAATTGGATCAGGACAAATTTTGGCTGGGTTGTTTGATTTGTACCACAACAATGTCGAAGTGTTCCGTCCAGAATCAGAAGCTGCTCGTTTCTTGCCTTTGAACGAAGCTGGTACTGATTTGGCAGAACCAAACAAGTTGCAAGACAACCCACTTTGGGCTGAAACACGCGACGAAATCGAAATGTTGAAGGACGCCGGAAACCAATTCGATGAGCAAGCCGTTATGAACGGTGAGTTGACGCCAGTCTTCTTCGGTTCAGCCTTGCAAGGATTCGGAATTGAGACGTTCTTGCAAACGTACATGCAATTCGCACCAGCACCTTCAGCTAAGAACACGGTTGATGGTAACCAAGTTGAACCTGGTAACGAGCAATTCTCAGGATTCGTATTCAAGATTCAAGCGAACATGAACCCTAACCACCGTGACCGTATCGCCTTTGTACGTATCGTATCTGGTGAGTTTGAGCGTGGTATGGATGTCACACTTGCACGAACGAACAAGAAGATTCGTTTGTCTAACGTGACGCAGTTTATGGCTGATACTCGTGAGAACGTTGAGAATGCTTATCCTGGTGATATCATCGGTGTTTATGACACGGGTAACTTCCAAATCGGTGACACGATTTTCGCAGGTAAGAAGGCGGTTGAATTTGAAGAGTTGCCAACGTTTACGCCTGAATTGTTCATGCGTGTTCACGCTAAGAACGTTTTGAAGCAAAAGTCATTCCACAAGGGTGTGACACAATTGGTTCAAGAAGGAACAATTCAAATGTACACGGCCTGGGATTCAGGGGATTACATCCTTGGTGCCGTTGGTGCGTTGCAATTCGAAGTTTTCCAATTCCGTATGGAAAACGAATACAACACGGAAGTTAGTTTGGAGCCAATGGGTTCAAAGATTGCACGCTGGATTAACCCAGAGCAACTTGACCCACGCATGGCTTCATCACGTAATTTGCTAGTACGTGACCGTGCGGAGCAACCAGTATTCTTGTTCGAAAACCAATTCGCAGAACGCTGGTTTAAGGATAAGTACCCAGATGTTGATTTGGAGGAAAAGCTATGACACTTTTGATGCCGATGGCACCGAACACATGGCTAATGGGGTTTGAAATATTTGCGTTGATTTTGATCGTACCAACGGTGGTTTACTTTGCAGGCCACCGCATCTTGCGACCATTCCCAATGTTGTTTAATGCATTGCACTGGATCTTCGGCGCATATATGATGTACGTTTTTGTAGCGGGAATTTCTACACTAATGTTCGGGTAAGAAAGTTACTAAAAAGAGACGAGCTATTGTCGCTCGTCTCTTTTTCTGTTGTTTTCGGGACAATGGCTAGATGTGTTAGAATTAAAGGACTAAAAGAAAGTTGGAGGACAGCCCTCATGCCTGATATGGATCCACACATGCAAGCGGCGGTGTACGGGACGCCACAAATTAACCCTGACGAACGCAACCACTACTTGGGAACGTTCCGCGAGCGCATTTATGCGGCGCAGACTCGCGAAACGTTTGGACAACCAGCCTACATGGCGACATGGGAGAAGCAATTCAAAGCGCACCCAGATGGGACGTTGCTATTGAATGGCCATCTGCCTATGGATGATTTGGAGCCATACATTAAAATGGCCTCAAAGAGCCACGTTGGGTTCACGCTAAAGTCAGACGATGTGTTTGATCGTTCAGATGTGGTGGCTGTCTTTACGGCTAAAGAAGCGGTGAACGTTGACCAAATCGATATCGTGAAGTTGACGGAAACACCTGCAGCAACAACGACGACACCAAGCACGTCTGAAAAGAAGCCTTGGTACAAGAAGCTATTTGGTTAAGCTTTTTGTAGGGAGAGAGTAGATGAGAAGTTTTGGTGAAGTGCTCAATGAGGTTCGACAAGATAAGAATGTCAGTGTGGCACAAATTGAAAAGTTGGGTATCAGTAAATCGCGGTGGTACCGCATTGCCGTGGGTGAGGCAGAGCTATCATTAAAGGAATTAACTGATGTATTGACGCTGTTGACGATGACTTTTTCTGAGTTGGCCCTGGCGGTTGGGACGCCACTGCTTCGACCATATAGTATTGTGTCGTTGTTTTCGATGTCATTGCCTGAACTGGCTGAGGCTGTTGAAAACGAACGGGTCGTGGCAGCGGGTGGACCAGATGATTATGCGTTACTTGCTACAGAAATCGTGCAAGACCTCCGGACAACCGGCAACATTAATTCTGAGTCGGTAGCCAAGCTGACGGCGATGTTGCTAGAGACTGAGAATTATACGTTGATGGAGTTGAACATCGCGGGCTTGTTGGCGGCGCTGTTAGCACCTGCTGATTTTATGGTGGTTTACCAACGTTACGTACGTACGATTACGATGTTTAATACGTACTTGCCAATCGATGTTTGGGGTATTGCGACGCAGATGCATATTCAAGCCATCAAGAAGTTTTTGATGGTACCATCAAATCGCAATCGTGAAAACACACGATTTATTTTGGAAGCTATTATTAATCAACCGACAACGTCTGGCACGGTTGAATTGCTGATGCTAAAGCGGTTAGCGCTGTTTGTTCGAGATGATGAAGCCTTTGAGAGTCCAGTGTTGGACGGGTTGGTTAATAGCGTATTGGAGGCAGCCGAACGTGAACAAGCGCTTACGATTGGACTTGAGCCAAGTGATTTGAACTTGCGTAAAGTATGGGAAGCTTATCGCGCTGAACGTGAGACCTATTGGCAACCAGCCAAGGATGCAAACCATTTTCCAGTCTTTGCCGCTGGAACTGAATTGCCATACTTTAGCCACTTTGGAACCTTATTCCAATGGATTATGGCCGGTAAGAATATTACGGTTGAGCAAATTGAAGCTGTTGGTGTGTCAGCTTACAAACTAAAGCGCGCGTACAAGGACCCTGATTTGCTACATTCTAGTGATTTGGTATGCTTGATGCGTCAGATGCGCTTGATTCCAGCGGATTTAGATGCGTCGATTAGTAGTCAGTTCATTAATACGGAAGCAGACACTTGGGTGCAATACACACCAGAACTAACTGCGCCGGGGATGTATCACGTCATGGCCGAAGTGGCACGGCATAATTACGAGCGCACGAAGAGTCGTCGTGACCTAGAAGTTTCCTTTAGATATCGTGCTATGGATGGCATGGCAAATTATCCGGGTTGGTTGACTTCAGAGGATGCCGTGGCGCTAGGTCATGAAATTATGGATGAGTTGATGGGGCTGGATGTTTGGCACGAACGTGAATTGCGCTTGATTAAGTATGGTATTCTGGGCATTAATTCGGTCGCGGAAACAGAAGTTTGGCAACGACAATTCGAGAATATCTATACGAAGACAAATGCACCATATGCCTTGCTGGATAATATATTAGAAGCACTTGAACTAGCGACTTTCCGTGCAGCGTTACTTGAAAATCGCGAATTGGTTCAATTCTATACAGCATTGTCACGTCAACTTGGTGCACAACAAGTTCGTGATGGTAGTCTAGCGTTGCAATGGCGATGGATTATGCTCGACTTTTTTGAGATTATTTTTGATGATCCGCAACGGGTAATTAAGCTATTGAGTCATTACGTCGTGGATTATCAAACGATGACGGGTGATACCGAAGCGGTTGGACGCTTCCGTACAATTTTGCAAGCCCTAGTGGAGCGTGAAACCCCCAGTCAGGCTTAAACGAGAGGAGGTTGCTTGCATGCAACAACCATTAGCATTTCGCATGCGACCTCGCACCATCGAAGAAATTGTTGGACAACAACATTTAGTTGGTGAAGGGAAAATTATTAATCGCATGGTGACGGCCAAGATGCTGTCGTCGATGATTTTATATGGCCCTCCAGGCACGGGTAAGACGAGTATCGCCAGTGCCATTGCCGGGTCAACGAAATATGCGTTCCGTATTTTGAATGCGGCAACGGATAGTAAGAAAGATCTACAAATTGTGGCTGAAGAAGCCAAGATGTCTGGTACGGTCGTCTTGTTGCTAGACGAGATTCACCGTCTAGACAAGACGAAACAAGACTTTTTGTTGCCCCACCTTGAGAGTGGACGCATCGTGTTGATTGGTGCCACAACTGAAAATCCTTACCTATCGATTTTGCCAGCCATTCGGTCACGTACGCAAATCTTTGAAGTGAAGCCATTGTCCGAAGATGACATGAAGACAGCTATTCAAAGAGCACTAACGGATAAAGAGCGTGGTTTGGGTAACTTTGATGCCGTGCTGGATGATGAGGCAGAACGCCAATTGGTTTATGCAACGAATGGTGATTTGCGTTCTGCGTTGAATGGATTGGAGTTGGCAGTTAAGTCAACGGCGCCAAGTGAAGATGGTAAGGTGCACATCACGTTGCCAATTGTTGAAGAAACGGTGCAACGTAAAGCGTTGACGGCTGACAAGGATGGGGATGGGCATTATGATGTTATCTCCGCTTTGCAAAAGTCGATTCGTGGTAGTGATACAGATGCTGCGTTGCACTACTTGGCCCGTTTGATTGAAGCAGGTGACTTGCCAATTATTGCGCGACGTTTGCGTGTGATTGCCTACGAAGATATCGGCTTGGCAAATCCTGCGGTGGCGGCGCGTGCAGTGACCGCAATTGAAGCCGCTGAGAAACTTGGCTTTCCGGAAGCGCGTATTCCGTTGGCCAATGCAACGATTGAATTGGCACTGTCACCGAAGTCGAATTCAGCCTATACCGCGATCGATGCGGCGTTGGCTGATGTGCGCAAGGGTGGTACTGGCGATGTGCCGGATCATTTGCGTGATACGCATTACAAGGGTGCTGAAAAACTGGGGCACGGTGTGGAATACGTTTATCCACACGGTCATCCCGGTGATTGGGTACCGCAACAATATTTGCCAGATAAACTGAATGGGGCGAACTATTTCGTGCCGGCGGGAAATTCTAAGGTTGAGCAAGCCTATAAGGAACAGTACCAAAAGCTACGTGACGCTCAGAAAAATGGTTTACGTTAACTACTGCTTTTTTACACTTGGAAGCGTATAATAACGGTATGCGAATTCCTTGGACGTACGCATGATTCCTACTATATGTAGTTGCTTTACAACCATATTGACCGGGGATGTCGGGAAGCCGGCGAGGCAAGCTATTTCACTTAGTAGCCGCTAAAGCTGACTTATTCACCCACTTACCTATAATCTGGAGTCAACTCATTGTGAATCGTTAACGGCGCCAATCAAGTGTTCGTGCGCTACCACGGTTAGCCCTGGTAGCGCTTTTCTTTTGCAATTATTATTTTTTGAGATAGAGGATGAATAAAATGGGCATCATCATTATGTATATTGTCTTTGCGCTGTTGATTGGCGCAATGGGTATTTATCTACTAACACACCGTCAAGGCTTTTTGAACTTGTCGGCGTCACAAGCGCGTATGCCAGCAACATTTTTCGGTTGGTTCTTCACGCTTGATGCATTGGCATTGATTGTTAGTGTTGTGTTGCATGGTTCAGAGCCGTTGCCAGCCGGCATCTTCGTTATCTTGGCAACAATTCTAACGACGGTCTTGGCCGTTGTGGTCACATCACGATTGTTTAAATAGTCATACTTTGGTTGTAGCATCTGTGAAATCTTCATAGGTGCTATTTTTTTTAGACATGGTTTATTTACCAAAATTATTACAAATGGCGTATAATGAACATATAGGCAAATAGCCACTTAGAGGAGGAACTATCATGGCTGATACTAATGTAAACTACAAGAACATTTTGATTCCAGTTGATGGATCAAAGGAAGCTGAAGCTGCTTTTGGGAAGGCAATTCAAGTTGCATTGCGTAATGGGGAAGACGCTAACTTGCACATTTTGCACGTTATCGATACACGCGCATTCCAAAACGTAACGGACTTCAAGACGACGATGGTCGAGCAAGTTGCTGGAACTGCAAAGAAGACTTTGGAGACTTACTTGCAACAAGCTAAGGATGCCGGCGTTAAGAACGTGGACTACACAATTGAGTACGGTTCACCAAAGGACATCATTGCTCACCAAGCGCCTGAGAAGATGAATGTTGATTTGATTATGATTGGTGCTACTGGTTTGAACGCCATTGAGCGCTTGTTGATTGGATCAGTAACTGAATACGTAACGCGTACAGCAAACGTTGATACGTTGATTGTTCGTACTAAGTAATTGATATGACTAGACCACTGGGGAAACCCGGTGGTCTTTTTATTTTGTTTGTCTGGTTTTTAGCATGCAAAACTGTTGCCAATGCGATACATAAAAATACGTATAAACCCGAAGTTCACACTTTCTTCACAATTTAGACACAAACCAACGCTTACTTTATCTTATTATCTTTAATAAGGGAATTTTCCTTAATATAAAGAGAAACGAATTTGAAGAATTCGTGAAGGGGTAGAGACATGAAGTTTGCAACGATTGCAGCAACTGTTTTGGTAGCAAGTTCTGTTTTGGCATCAGCTGGTGTGGTTTCAGCTGATGGTATTGGTACGAAGGTCGATGATAACAACTACAAGGCACAAGGTACGGCGAGTGTTAATGTGGTAAAGGGTGACGATGCTCAATTTACTGTTGATCAAGTACCTGGTTTTGGAACGACCGACAATGGCGAGGGAAAGACTGTGGCAAATGACTTGGACTTTGGTACGGTTACTTTGTCTCAATTGGCGAAGGCCCAACAGCCTATGACTGCACAACTTAACAAGGGTGCGTTTGCAGTTACCAACACGATGGGAATTCAAAGCTGGAAGTTGACTGCAACGATGGATTCTTTCAGAAATGAGACTGCGAATGATGACTTTGCAGGGACTTTGGTAATTAACAATGTTCCTTTGACTCCAGGTAAAGAGGCACAACTTTACTCATCAGATAATGAGGATGGATTCAAGGCGGCGGGTGACAATGGATCAAAGTCTAAGTGGATTAGTCCAGCGGCTGATGCTAGCATGATTGTTCCTACTGATGCAAAGCTTGGTAACTATACAGCCAACATCACGTACAAGTTGACTACAGGTGTCTCAGGTAATGCTTCATCAAGTGCCAACTAATTAATACGGCTATTAACTAAGTTTGATATGTAAAGCAAATGGTCTGGTTTCTGCCAGGCTTTTTGTGTTTAATTTTGAGAGATTTTGAGAGAGAGAAAATAAAAACATGGCCAAGTGGGTTAAATTGGCAATCGCTGCTGCGGTTGCTGTGCCAATGTTGATGACGACTGCTTATGCAGCCGATGATTATAGTGTGGTGGCGGTTCAACCGGACAATCAACGTACAGAATCTGACAATGTCGGTTACGTTGATGTGAAGGCTGACCCAGGATCACAACAAACGTTGCAATTCCAATTGTCTAACACGTCAAACAAGACGATTAAGATTAAGATGACTGCTGGTACGGCCACGACGAGTGATAACGGTGCAATTAATTACGCCACACAAGATGTAAAGCCAACGTTGACGGATGGTTTGGTCAACAAGATGGGTGACTATCTTAAGGCTGACCAATCAGAAATCACACTGAAGCCTGGTCAAAACACAACGGCAACGGCCACGTTGAAGGCGCCTGCGCAACAATTTGAAGGACGTATGGCTGGTGGGGTTAGCTTTGTTGAAGAGAATCAGAATCGATCGACCCAGTCAACGAATTCAATGAAGATTAATGCCACGTACGAATATGACGTGGCGGTTTTGTTGTCTAACAACCAACGCATTGCGGAAGGTATGTTGCAAATGGGTGGTGTGAAGGCGACGCAAGTTAACCGTCACACTGTGTTCGCTGTTAACGTTAAGAATCCAACATCAAGTTTCATCAACGCGTTGGGGATGAAGACAACCGTAACGGGACCTGATGGTGTGAAATTTACGCGTATGCAAGCGAACATGCAGATGGCGCCGAATACCCAATTCAACTGGGGCATTTACACCAACGGTAAGGCGCTTAAGACGGGTGATTATCGTGTTGTAACGGATACTTACTGGTCAAAGGACGGCCAACGTCGCTTTAAGTTTAGTGGCGACAAGTACACGTACCACATTCAAACTGAAAAGACGGTTCACGTGACAGCTAAGCAAGCTGCTGATTTGAACAAGCGTGACTACGACTTGCAAATCAGCTCAAAGATGCCATTGGCCTACAAGGTCTTCATTGGTATTTTGCTAGCAATTGCGGCAATTATCTTGTGGTTCGTCTTCTTCAAGAAGCGCAATGTCACGGTCCAAGTTATTGATTTGATGACAAACCGTATTGTGATGAAGGAACGTGCACGTGCGTCACGCATGGGTAAGGTGACGTTGACGTTGCCAGAATCAGTACGCTTGATGAATGATAAGCATGCAACATTGACGGATGAGCGTACGTTGGTTGTGAAGGCAACACAAACGTATATTGAAGTTGAAGTTGCAGCATTATCAACGTCAAAAGGATAGGGTAATGAAACAAGGATTACTAATTATGATGGCCAGTCTTAGCGTGTTGGCTATGCCAATAGCTGGGCATGCCGATACGGCGACTGGACAAGCCAAGGTGAACATCATCGCTGGTAATCGCACGATGGATAAAGGTGTCGCATCAATTGATTTTGGTGACACACTGTTGGATCGTTTAACGGTACCAACGACACGTGGTACAAAATTGCCAGCCGGTTCATTTCAGGTGACTGATCTTTCCGGATCTTCGGCAGGATGGTCATTATCAATGGCAGCTGAAGAGTTCACAAACGGTTCTAACTCGTTTGATGGCATGCTAACGATTAACAACATTACAATCCGTGCCGATGCCACACAGCACAATTCTGCGATGATTTTCCACAGCCAGGTGCCTGGTTATTGGGAGTCTCCAGCGGTTGATGCGAGTGTGACAATTCCAGGTGACGTGGTTGGACGTTATACAGCAAACGTTTTGTATACGTTAAATAACGGGGTTGCGCAATAGGGTACGCAATCCTCCCCGCCTCGGCGGGATACATATAAGGGAAGTAGGGACAATCAACATGCGACGTGAAATGGGGATAACAATTTTAGTGATTGCGCTATTAGTGCCTGGTTCTGTGCATGCAGCCACGGTCGGTCATGATGATTACAGTGTGACGTATATCGAATCTGATTCGCAGCGACCAAGTGCACGAGGTGTTGGGTACGCCGACGTGATTGCAGCGCCAGGTTCATCACAAACATTGCGTTATCAAATTCAAAACATTTCAGCTAAGACCATCAAGGTTGATATGACCAAGGGAACGGCTGGTAGTAGTGAAAACGGTAGTGTCGTCTACACAACTGAAAATTGGCCAAACAAGGACTTTGTCAATTTGCCAACACGTATGGAAAATCATTTGACGGTCGATGAACCAGTGATACATTGACGCCCGGTCAAATTAAGACGGTGACGGCGCAATTGTCTATGCCTGATGCGCCGTTCGATGGCACGATTGCCGGTGGGGTTGGCTTTAAAGAGGAGAATCAATACCACACGGCATCAACGCAATATCGTTTGAATGCACAAGTGAAGTATGACATTGCGGTGTTGGCACAAAACGCTGAACCAAAGATTTATAATATGCAACCTTCCGTCGTTTCAGAAGGAGCGAAGGTTGTTGATGGACAAGCTGGCTTTGTATTCCACTTCCAGAATCCTTACCCAGCATTTATAAATCGCATGAAGATGGACGTGGAAATCACGTCACCAAGCGGTAAGAAGTATCACCGTGTGCAGTCGATGATGCAAATGGCGCCGAATACATGTTTGAATTGGACAGTATGGCTAGGCGGTGACAAGGTAGAGGCTGGTACATATCGCGTGTCAGTGAATGGATCGGCTGCTGAACCGGCTACACTGGTTCCTGGGGCGATTACCAAGCAAACCGATACAGACAAGAGTAGTGCGACAAAGACAGCAAGTTCGAGTGATGCTAAGAGTTCAGTGGCACCTGAAAATGAATTAACGGTGCCTGATGATCAGGCTGCATCAGCCCAAAGTTCAGTCAGTGTCGCCACATCTGAAGCGCAATCAGCTGGTTCATCTATTTTGGTGCCAAGTAGTCGCAAATTGAAGGCGACGACTAATGTGCCGATTTCAACGGCGCAAGCAAAGCACTTAAATAGTACATTGGTCAATGCAGGACATCATTTGAATCCGATTATCACGAAGGTATTGCTTGGGTTAGGCGCACTAGCTGGATTCTTGTGGTTCTTGTGGTACAAGCGCCGTCATCACACGGTTTACTTCTACACGGAAGATGACCTGTTGGTGGCCAAAGAACACTGCACATCACATCTCTTTAAGAAACAAATGCGACTTGATGTCCCTGCCGGCTTCTTAGCTGTGAAGCAGGATGGGGATGGTGAAGCAGTCTATGACATGACAGGACAACCAGTCCTTGTGGCAAAGGTTGCTGTTGATTATCGTCAAGAGAGTCAATCATTTACTGTGATTGCGAGAACGGAAGGAGGGGAAGGCACTCATGAAGAAATGGCAAACTAAGGCTATGCTACTGAGCGCAGGCTTGGTGTTGGCAACGACTGGAACGGTTGCGCTAGCTGATCAATCAGGAAGTACATCAACTGGTTTGGAAGTGACTGGTACACCGGTAACGCTTCAGGCAGCGGCTGGTGGTACGGATTTAAATTTTGAAGCTGTCCGTTTGGCTGAATTGGCCAAGGGACCGGTCACACGTGAAGTGACCTTGCCCAAAGGCACTTTCACAGTGACGAATTATACTGGCATGGAACAAAGTTGGAGCCTAGTAGCGGGGATTACAAATTTCCAACAATCATTGGTGGGAACGAAATTCGACGGTCATTTAACAATTAATGGCCAAGAATTGCACGTCGCTGAAGATGGTTCGTTGGTTGGTAGCGCCACGATTGCGCATGACACCATGGCTTTTAGTGACTACACGTGGGAGTCACCTGAAATGAAGGTCAGTTTGACAATTCCGCCAACCGTTTCAATTGGAACTTACAACGCAACAATTCAGTATGAACTACAAAATGGCGTTGTTAATCCAGGGTAGGCAAGCATCATGAAAAAGTTATTGTTAATCATTAGTTTCATGGTCATCAGTTGGCAAATGCCGGCAGTTGTCCATGCTGAACAAGAGAGTGGGATTGCGGTTAGTTTGGAACAGCCGACCGCTCAGCGAGATGATGCGCAAGAGGTGAGTTACGCCGATGTGATGACCAAACCTGGTGATCGTACGACGCTGACGTTTGATATTGCGAACCAAGCAACTCATGACATCACAGTTGATGTGTCAGCGGGAACGGCGGGTACCAGTGCAAATGGTGCGGTGATTTATGGCACACAAAACTGGCCGGATAGTCGCTTTGCTGGATTGCCAGCACGTATGGAGCAGTACTTAAAGCCAACAGAGCCTAAGGTAACTGTGCCTGCGGGAACTATTCGAAAGACGACAGTTACGTTGGTGACGCCAGATAATGGTATTTCTGGTGTGATGGCAGGTGGGGTGACGTTTACGGCTGAAGGCCAAGCGGATGTTAATTCGCAAAACGCGACCATGAACTTCAATACGGAAGTTGGTTACACGGTTGCCGTATTGAATCGCACAAGCAGCAGTATTTTGGTGCCTAACTTAACCATTGGTAAGGCGTCAGCTAGGGTAATTGCGAGTGAAGCTGCTATCAGTATGCAGCTCATTAACAATACGCAGACGTTTTTGAATAGTTTGTATATGCGTGTCTCTATCGTCGGACCTCGCGGGACATATTTGCAACGTGAGGCTTCTAATATGCAGATGGCGCCTAACTCACAGTTTAATTACAAAGTCTGGGCTGGTGAACAGGACTTGCCTGCTGGCAATTATACTGTGACAGCTGTTGGTTATTATGTCCGTGAAAATGGGTTGCGTTACGATGCGTCAAACGGTAAGCGCTATGCTTATCGTACGTTTAGCAAGGCGAATTTGTACATTAGCGATAAGACAGCAGCAAAGTTGCATAAGCAAAATGCGATGCTACGCAAGAGTCTATTCTGGCAACCATTGTTCTGGATGACAATTGGTGTGGCTGTTGTATTGATTGTGTTCTTTGTTTGGTTGCTAACGCGTCGTCGCCGTGTGCACTATAAGTTCATGTTGGCTGATGGCAAAATTGTTGCACGTGGTCATGTGCATTTGCGTCGCAAGGGACATGCCACGATCGAAATCCCGTCAGGATACGTATTGACGGTCGATACACACGAAATTTCATCTGGACAAATTGTCTTAAAGGGCACGAATTTGCAGAACGATTTTGTTGTACGAGAGGGATAAGTAGGCGTAACATTACACTTATTCTTAATAAGTATGACGTTATCTTTCTCTAAAATTCACATTTTTTTCAAAAATAAGAATAAATTGTGAACAAACCCTGTTTTTTATAGACACTTATTGAAAGTAAGGCTATGATTATCAAGGTTCAGATGGAAATGTGAATTTTTATTGTTTATATAAGAGAGAAAAGAGAAGATATCATGAAGATGAATAAGATTGTTTTGGCTTCATTGTTGTCAGTTTCATTGTTGGGCGCATCAACGTCAGTATTTGCTGATGACACTGCAAATACTTCAACGAGTTTCACGGTTGGTAACGGTGAACTTAAGTTTGCAAAGGATGCAAAGAACAATGCACTTGTTACGTCATCTTTGACATTTAAGGGCGCTACTGTTGCTGATTTGTTGAATAAGGAGTACACGGATCAACAACCATTTACGGCGACTGTAAACGACACTACTGGTAACAGTAAGCAAGGTTGGACTATGACGGCAACTTATGTACCATTGCACAATGGCGATGAGACGTTGGGTGAGACGTTGACGATTGGTTCAGTTGCTTTGAAGGAAGGTAGCTTGTCTGGTGTTGCATACCAAGCAACGCCAGAAGAAAACGCCGATGCCTTGAAGAACCACCAAGGAAATAAGAGCGTTGGAAGCGAAACCGATGCTAAGTTGGAAATTCCTTCAGGTACGGCCTCAGTTTCAGGAGAGTATGTAGGTTCAATCGCTTGGACTTTGCAAGCAACGCCAGAAAACACAGCAGTGACACCTGCACCATAATTTTAATTTGAAATAATTTAAACATTTTGTTTGAACTAGAAAAGGTGACGACACCACGTGTGGCTGTCACCTTTTTCTAATACATAGCATTTTTTGGTATGAAATTTTTATAAAGGGATATGAACAATGAGTATTAAGCGAGTAGCGCTTTTTGGACTAGCTGTGGGTGCTAGTTTGTTAATGGGTACCACTGCACATGCGGCTGGAAATGATTATTCAGTGCAGGCGGTAGTGCCATCATCACAAATTGATAAGTCAAATTCTTCTTACTTTGATATGCAATTGCAACCGGGTCAAAGTGAGACGTTGACGTTTAATTTGGCGAATACCTCAAACAAGTCAATTACGGTTGATGTGAACAAGGGAACTGCTGGAACAATCAGTGGTGGTGTTGTTGATTACGCAGCAACGTCAGGTTTTGATCAATCAATGCCAGCCAAGTTGGGTGACAGTCTAGAAGTGCCTGACAAGGTGACGTTGGCACCAAATGAAACGAAAGCAGTTACAGCTAAGGTAACGATACCATCTACGCCAACTTCTGGAATTTACGCCGCTGGTGTGAAGTTCACTGAAGAAGGCCAAGACGCAGCCTCATAAGGAAACGGCATGCAAGTTTCTGGTGTGTTCTCATACGCTGTTGCTGTGTTGGCTCGTAACAGTACGTCTAATAACGATGTCGCTGATACGTTGAATCCAAATGGTGTGAAGCTAGTGAGTGATGGTGGTGTTTCAATGATTAGCACCAACGTCATTAACCCTAAGGCGGCCTTGCTAAACCGTTTGGAAATCGTTGGTCGCGTTACTGATGCTAGTGGTCAAGTCTTCATGAGCAAGACGAAGAAGATGATGCAAATGGCGCCAAATTCTAACTTTGACTTTGCCATGACGTCAAACGGTAAGGAAATTAAGGCTGGTAAGTACTTGGCTAAGTACACAGCCTTCTGGAGCCAAGACGCTAACGGGCAATACGCAGATGCCAAGGGTACGCGTTTCGATTACACGAAGACATGGGAACAAGAAGTTACGGTTACTGACAAGCATGCTAAGAAGTTCAATGCAGCGGACAAGGCTATCCAAGCTAAGAACAGCATCCCCGTCTGGGTATGGATTATCGGCGGTATCTTGTTGTTGCTAATCTTGATTATCATCTTCCTGATCTGGTCCATCTTGTTCAAGCGTCGCAAGGACAAGGACGAAGAAGAACGTAAGGAAAACATGGCTAAGTTGAAGTAATCAACAGTCATGACACGGGGCTTCGGCCTCGATACATATATTTAAATGTGGTGTTAGGCCCACAATACTTATACTGATTTATTCGCTAGGGGAACATTGGTTATGTCACGAAACAATAATTTGAAACTAAAAATGGCGTCAATTACGTTGTTGAGTACATTGACGATGTCTACAGTTATGCAGGCATATCCGGTTGTATTGCAATGGAATTATGAACAAGGCATCGTTCACGCAGATGCTAATCCAGCACAAACGGATAAAATCCAAGATTACACATATACGACTTCAGATGGTGTGAAGCACCAAGCAATCGATAATGCCTTTATCACGGCCTTTTTGAATAGTCCTGCCGGAAATGGGCAAACGTTGGCACAAAAGAATAACGTCACTGCGTCTACAGTAACGTGGGGTGATTTGAAGGACTTGACTGTATTGATTTGTCAGCTTCAGCAAACCCAGGTATCGCAGCTGCAATGGCCAACTTGCCTACTAGCCAATACGACGGTGCGCCATTCTTGTCATACTGGCTACGTGATTAGGGACCACGAGAGTCACCAATGGCGGCAGCAATTTTCTATGCCATTGGGCAAGCTAAAAACGCAACGACCCTTGATATTTCTGGTATTTTTCCAAGCACACAAAGTGTAGGTGGACAAACACTGGGTAAGGTAATCGCTTCCCTTATCAATAACGCTGGCAGCATTACCTCTACATCTAACGTTCAAGCCGGATCTGGTGATTTGGCGGCCTTGCTACCAAAGCTTACTAGTGTGGACGTGTCTTACAACGGCTTTACTGGTGCCAACGACATCCAGGATTGGAGTTGGTTGAGCCAGAATACATCCGTAACGATGTATGTTGGAAACATGGGAACGTGGGTTGATTCTTGGCGTGGTTGGGGAAACGATCAAGTTAAGAATGAAATTGTGACGGCCAACATCAAGCAAGACACGGCTTTGCCACCTTCAACACAATTGAACGCTGACAGTTTGGTGTCTGTAAAGGATACGATTGCTGCCGTTGCCGGTGCTTCAGCCGCTGCTGCAGCGACTGCTGCTGCATCTGCAGCCGGTGTGTCAGACCAAAGCGTCTTGTCTTCTATTGCTTCTGCTGCGTCATCAGCTGTTTGGGCTGCCTCAGGAACACCTTCCGTGGCGGTTTCTTATGTGCAAGACGAAAAGGGTAGTTCAAGTGCCGTGTACGATATCACGACAACGGCGATGGATTCAGTCGCTTCAGCTGCGATGGACGCTGTTACCTCGGTTGTGGGGTCATCAGCTGCCTCTTCATTGAAGTTGGACTCAAGTGCCTTTTCATCAGCGTTGAGTAGTGCATTTAGTAGTGCAATTCCTGCACCTACGCCAAGTAGCAGTGCCACGCCTGGAAACAACACGGCGTCTGGAAGCGCATCAACATCAACATCAAGTTCAGTTGCAGTTGGTGGAATCAAGATTGGTGCAGGTACGGTCACGGCGGATCCAAAGACTGGTTCGATTAAGGTCTCAGTTGCCAGTTCATCTGCAGCTTCTATTGATGCAAACTATGTGACGGCTAGCCAACAAGTGTCTGCCTTTAATAGTTTGATGAAGGATTTTGCGAAAACGTCAGCTATTGGGTCAGATACTAGTGCAGGGGATGCGTTGAAGTATGCAACAACAGCGCAGTCTATTTTCAATGCTGCAAGTTCAGCTTACACATTTGCACAATCTGCCCTTGGCAAGGTTGCTGATTCAGCTTCAAGTAGTGCGTTGACGCAAATGTTGCAGTCAGCGTACGCCATTGAGCAATCAGCTTCAATCGCAGCATCAGCAGCATCAGTGGCTGCATCAAGTGCTGTGACGAAGGATACAGCAAAGTCAGCTTTGTCTACAGCATCAGCTGCATTGGCTTCCGCAGAAATGGTTGCCGCTCAAATGGCGACCGATGCTGCTAGTTACGCCTCAGATGCGAAGGGAGCAGCAACTGCTTCTGATGCAGCTAACATTGCCGACAAGGCGTCATCAGCTGCAGCTGCAGCCGCATCAGCATTGGCAACGATGGGCGATAACACAAAAATTATTCAAGATAATTCATCAGCAGCCCAAGATATGACTTTGGGCGTTGCGATGTCGAATTATAACAGTCTGGCATCAAGTGCTGCGTCAGCTGCGAAGGACTATGCAACAGGTGCACCTACGACTGTTTCTTCAATGAAGAGTTCAGAAGCAGCGTCATCAGCTGCAGCGTCTGCGTCAGCTGCATCAAAGCCAGAAAACAGTGCCAGCGCAGCGACGCCAAGCAACAGCACAAGCTCTAGTGCAAGTGCCTCAAGTCAAGCTGATACGGCCAACTCAACAGCCATTTCAGCTTATGCCAAGAGTGTCGCCGATGCTTATTCAACGATGTCATCTGCACGTTCAGCATTGTATGCCACGACAGATTACACAAAGTTGTCGAGCTATGCGAGCGTAATTTCTTCAGCAACGAAGACGATTTCGTCAGTTAATGATTTGGCCACGTCAATTGCGTCAAACGGTGGTGCAACAACAGCATCAATGTCAGCGCAATTGTCAAACATGGCCAGTGATTTGAGTGATGCCACAACGGCAACATCAGACGCAAAGTCATTGGCAAATCAAGATAGCCCACTTTATCAAATTTTGGGTACGTACTCAGTTGCTGCCTCTGCAGCTTTGGAATCAGCTAAGTCTTATGCTTCAGCTGGTAAGGCTGCAAGTGGTGCATCTTCAATCGCAAGCATCGCGGGTCAAGCATCCGCTGCAGCAGCGCGTCTGTCAGCTGCGGAATCAACAGCGGCTTCTTTGTTGGCCACGATTCCTGATAACTTGCGTGGTGCTGGTGTGAAGTCAGTGATGAGTCAAATTGATTCAGCGAACGACGGCGCTGGTTCATATGCCAAGGTTAAGCGATTTGGCCGATGCCCAATATGCAAGTTTGGGATCAGCTGCTGGTGATGGTGATACAACTTCAATTCAATATGGAATTTTGAAGACGTACTCATCAACAGTTTCAAGTGCGGCTTTGGCTGCGCAAAACGCTGACACTTTGACCAAGGCAACCAGCAATGGGAAGAGCGCCTCAAGTTACGCTGCCGCAGCTGCTTCAGCTGCCAGTGTAGCTGCGAGTGCCGCCTCAGCCATTGACTCAATGTTGCAATCGATCGGGGCAAACCCAGGATCAGCGGCTAAGCAAATCGGTGTTGATGGTGATAGTTACGCCAAGGCCGCTTCAAGTGCAGCGACTGATGCAAGTAGCCTAGCTGCTGCCAACTCAAGTTCAGCTGCTAATTGGACATCTGGTGGATTGGGTGCAATCGCCTCAAGTTTGGCCGCTGCTAACGGCGGTGGTCAAACAAATGTCGTGCCAACTTACAAGAAGGCGAAGACAGAACAACTGTTGCCAAACGGTGTGACTACCAAGACGACATTGAAGTCATGGGGATTGCCTGAGCCTTTCATTAAGGCTATTTTGAACCAATCAATGACGTTTGACGGAAATGCTTTGTCATCCCACGTTCGTGATAACACTGACGGTAATGGTTCTGAATTTACCGTTGATAACGTCACGTTTGGTGATTTGATGTACATTTCAAAGTTGGACTTGTCTGACAAGAAGCACGATAACGGTATCTATGATTACTTCCAAAAGACGCAATCATGGCAATTGTCAATTTACAGTGCTGATACTTGGAAAAATGCATCAAGTTTCAACTGGAACAACGGGCAACAATTGTTTGCCTCATTTGATGCCATTATCATGTCAACAACGGGGCAAACGTCACTGGATTTGTCTTCATGGAAGTCATCAAAGGACTCACCAGCCAACAAGAATACACAAGAAGATGCCAACTGGGCGTCTTCATTTGGATATTTGAATTTGTCGAAGTTGCCTGACCTTGCCGAATTGTCTGTGGCCTACGATGATTTGGGTAACCAACTCTTTGGTGGGCAAGACTTCCAAATGTTCCATAACGATGCTTTGACGACGCTGGATATTTCTGGGAACATCATGACCTCTTTGGGTGGTTCTTCTGGAAGTTCAAAGATCGTTACGGGTTATCCAAACTTGGTTAACTTGAACATGTCAAACATGGCGGTTATGAATACATTCCCACCAGAATTGAATAATGCGAATAATGACTTTGCAAAGCGTATTCAATCTTTGCAAATCGATAATGACAATTTCACAACCTTGCCAGCTTGGATTACGGTTGCTGCCTAAAACGGTTTGATCATTTTGACAGCCACTGGTAACCAATTGACATCAGCCGATTCTAAGTTGCTTCAGAAGCCATCTTCATTGGAGTACTTGGACTTGACTGGCCAAGATGGTGCCTCAAGTGGCTTGCTGGATTCATTCTTCTTGGATAACTCTGGTACACAAGCTATCCAACAGTACAACAAGATTATGAATGACCCAGAGATGCAATTTTGGTTGGCCAACGACCCTAATGGTGCCTTGGATCAGCAAGTTGCCGCTTTGCGTAAGCAGATTCAAGATCGTGCTGGTTACCAAGCAACGTTGAATGATTACACGGATTTGTTGGCGCGTGCCGAATTGGATCCATCACAACAATCTGTCACGGTTACCGTTACGGTTACGACATCAGTTGTTGTTAATGGGCAATCATACACGGTTAAGTTGCCATACGATCCTGACCATCCTTATGATGCGAACGATCCAGCGCAACAAGCGCAGTTGCAAGCATTGGCCTTGTCACAATTGCAATCACAGCACCCTGAATTGGCTGATTTGACGACTGATGATTTGAACATTGCCAGCGTTAAGACGCCATTGACGACGAGTGACTTGGTTGACTATATCGAAAAGCACAAGGATGAGACATCAGTTTCAACCTATTACAATGCTGACGGTACGCCAACTGACGCGTTGAAGAAGTTGCAAACAGCTGCCGAAGAAAACCCACACCAATTGGCTTCATATGGTCAATTGCCACCTGCTCCCAAGCCAAGTGAATACGCGGTTAAGGACGCACAAGGTAATGTGACGGGAACAGTTCCGTCATACTACGACACGCAAGGTGCGTTGTTGGGAACGATTAAGCAAGCTGCAATTACGGACGCCACAATCACGGTTGCTAAGATTCAACAAGTTCAAGATCAATTGCTTGCTGCCGGTGACACGGAAGGTGCCAAGAAGTTGCAAGATCAGATTGATAATGTGCAAAAGGCGATTAACGATATTCCCGTTACCGCTGATGTGCAAACTGATTCTAACTTCTTCTACGTTCGTTCTTTGACGAAGCAAATTCAAACGTCAACTGATACGGCTACGACGGTCGCCACTGAAAAGACCATCAATCAATTGAATGATGCGCAAACGGTGGACTTGATCAAGAAGGCCGTTGATAGTGGTAAGTTGTCAACTGACGCCGGAGATAAGTTGATTACCGCCGGAAGCACAAGTTTGATTGACTTGGCTAAGAGTCAAATCCAAACGGCCGTTGATGGTGGTTCGATTACCGATGAGATGGGTCACAAGTTGACCGATGGTGCGGAGTCAGTTCAAGACATCCGAAACAACATCGACAAGCAGATGAATACAAAGGATTCAACTGGTAAGGGAATGTTGGATAACACCACTGGTAATAACTTGCTTGATTCTATTGATGCTGCGGTTAACCAAGGACAAGGTAACTTTACGACAAACGTAGCGGATGCCGTTGCCGGCGCCGTTGCGCAATCGGTTGCTAGTTCGGTTGCCTCACAAGCTGGTTTGAGTTCTGAAACCCAAGCCTCATTGGCTGATCAATTGAAGTCAGCCGCGGTTACGGATACTGATGAAGTTGCTAAGGCTTTGACGACTGATACATCTAACGGTGGTGTCGGTGGTGGTTTGTTGAACGCCGATGGAACGGTTGATAAGGATTCTACCGAGAAGATTAAGCAGGCTGTTTCAGAAGCACAATCAGCCATTGCGCCACCAACACCTGCTGCATCAAGCGATAAGCCGGATGATACGCAAACGGTTGCCCCAGCGACTGGTGATTTCTCAATTGCTGGTGTTGTTGCGCCGAATGTGCCATTCAACACGTACACGTCATCAAAGATGTTTGATACGTTGATTCCAACGCAATCTGTTGCGACGGCGGCAACGACAAACATGGCTGTTAACGTGATGGATACGCGAAACTATCGTGGTAACTTGAATGTGACGGCAACGTTGTCAGCGCCATTCGCTTTGACTGGTGATAACAACGCGGTGTTGACCGGTGCTGAAGTGGTCATGAGCAAGAGTGCTTTGGCAACTTCAGATACTGACAGTACCGTCTTTAGCTCGGGAACATCAACTGCCATGGGTGGTTTGAAGCAAGCTAATGGCGCAGTTGTTAAGCAGGGTCAAGCAACGACTGTGGCAACTGGTCAAGTTGATGACGGTACAACGCTATCAAAGATTAACTTCAACAATGTTTACTTGCGTATTCCAACGCCAACTAAGGGTGGCTTCCCAGCAACGGGTAAGTACGCTGCTACGATGACGTGGACGGTTAACGCCGCGCAAGATAACGGTATGGGTGATACTGAGTAAAGGAGGCCCAACGTCATGAAATACAAGTTAATAACAACTGGATTGATTGCGGGGGCGTTCCTGCTATTTAGTGGTCACGCAATGGCTGACGACAATGCCAGTGCTACTAAAAATGGTAGTGCGCAAATGAATGCTGAAATCATGCAGGGTGGTTTGCAATTGCAAGACATCAACACATCGATGAACTTCACAACCATGTCAGCTAGTACGTTGTTGACGCCCCAAGTTTCAGCGACAATTGGTGCTGATGGTAAGGCACAAACGATTGATTCAAATTCTTATGTGGTTGGTGGTACGCCATTAACTGGTAAGGTATTGAATTATTCGGCCTCACCAGATTGGGAGCTACAAGCAACGTTCACTGGTTTCCGTTTGGCGAAGCAAGATATCAATACGTCGACGTTTAGCTACGATCCGAATGGCGTTTTGCTACCAGCTGATTTGAGTTTGTTTGGTAAGAAGCTATTGGCCGATACACCAACAACCATTTTGGAAGGTGGCGAGTCATTCACCAAAAGTGCCGGTAGCACACCGGTTGTCGCATCTGGCTTTGGTACGACGAGTTTGGACGATTTTGGTGCAATTCCGCAATTAACGGTTTACAAGAGTTTGCCAGCGGTTGGAACCTTTATGGGTCAAATAGACTTCACGTTGACGCAAACGCCGAATGTACAATAGGTGACGGATTATGACGAAATTGAAAAGTCTCCTGGTGATGGTGCTTACGGTGATTGGCGTTGGGTTGTTTATGCCTAACGCACATACCCAAAGTTCGATGGACTTTGTGGTGTCACCACAGTTACCAGACACGCAGGTAGATAAAAAAGCTGGTTTCTTTAATTTTCAATTGGATGCCGGCAAGAAAGTAACCTTGCACACGACGATTTCGAATACCTCTGGTAAAGATATCCAACTGAAGGTTTCTGCCGGAACAGCTGGTACATCAGCTGCTGGTGCGGTAGATAATACGATGACTGGTGATGCAGTTAAAGATGTTCCTTATCGCATGGGGTGATTTGTTGAAGTTGTCAAAGACGACAGTGACAGTGCCTGCTGGTAAGAGTATCGATTATACGGCTGACTTTACAATGCCAGATACGCGCATTGTGGGGCTACTAGTTGGTGGCTTGCGCTTTGAACAAGTCGATGACGCGAACACCGCCAACCAAGGTGGCACAGCGTTGCAGACGGATCTAGCGTACGTCCTATCAGTGATGGCGCGCCAATACCCAACATTGCCAACGCCAAAGGTATCATTCGGTGGTGCTAAGGCCACGCAAGTTGATGGTCAAAATGCCGTTCGCTTGCGTTTGGAAAACAAGACGGGGACGTTTGTTAACCGCTTGGAAGCTAAGGCGGTGGTGACGGATAGTGCTGGTCGTAAGGTGACGAGCTTTACGCAATCAATGATGCAAATGGCGCCAACGTCAACGATTGATTGGCCGGTGTTGTTAAACGGTAAGACGTTGAAGAGTGGTGAATACCACGTTGCTGTCACGACTTACTATTCACAATCTAAGGATGGTAAGTATAAAGACGCAGCGGGGACGCGTTTTAACTACAAAGACACGTTTAACTCATCATTTAAGCTAACTGTTGCGCAAGCTAAGCAATTGAATAACACAGATATGATTCAACAAGCACACCATGCATTGCCTTGGTGGCTATGGTTAATCATTGTGTTGTTGTTGATTATTGTTGGCTTGATTGTATTCATCGTGCTTTACTACTACAAAGCTAAGCATCCTGAGGCGAAGATTTTTAACTTGAATATTAAATTGAAGTGATAATGCACTAAGAGGTCGAACTTAATGGTTCGGCCTCTTTTTTGGGAAAATGCAACTGGCTGTAAATGCCGTGCACATGGGATTTACATAGTTCTGGCAGAATGTGAGACGAAATTTCCGGTCGCTCTGTGTTGCTTGATAATAGTAGCTTAGAGAGAGTGGAGAGAAGGACAGAGACATGAAGAAGGGGCCGTGGTTGGTTGCTCTTTTAGTTGTAGGTATCTGGTTGTTGTTGCCTAGTCGCGGACGAGCTGCGGAAACAGGGTTAAAAGTAACGCCAATTCAGGCAGCATCCCAGCGAGATAAAACGGAAGCGTTCTTTGATTTGGTACTACAACCTGGGCGAAGTGAGACGCTAGATGTCCAATTGCAGAATGTAACGGCGCATAATCAGGTTGTGGATGTAGCTGTTTTGCCGGCGTCGACAAGCGATGATGGTCGCGTGCAATATAGGAATGAGGTGAAGTTTGATCCTTCTTTGAGGGACAATCTAAAGGATATGGTGGAAGCGCCAAATCGGATTACCGTTCCAGCCGGGAAAACGATACTATATCATGCGAAGATAACCATGCCTAAAAGGACGTTGCCTGGGATGGTGGCAGGTGCCATGATATTTACACCAGAAAAAACGAATGACGCCACCACGACAAACATGGGTGTCACTAATAATTTCCAATATTCGGTTGGTATCTTGGCACGTAATGAAAATAGAAGTTGGCAGCCTAATTTGTCAACTGCTGGTGTGTCCTCGAAGCAGCAAGCAAACATGACAAGTATCGCCGTACGTTTTCGGAATACGACCGCGACTTTCTTGAATCAGCTAACAGTTGAAACAACGGTCTCCAAAGCTGGAAAAACCTATTCGCGAAATCAAAGCGATATGCAGATGGCGCCGAATTCGACTTTCGATTATTCAGTGCCATTAGATGCAAAGCCAGTAGCCGGTCGTTATGATGTGACGGCAACGGCATATTATGTGAAGGATAATACGGGTCGGTATCAGGATGTAAAGGGACACCATTATCGTTTCAGGAAAACAACTGTGACAAGTGTTGAACTGCGGAACCAAAACAGACGTTCTCCGCGGGAACGTCGCACAATAGCAAAAAATAATTTGCCAATAAGCATCACAATTGGCTTGAGTATGATAGCCGTTTTGATGGTTATCATATTGGTTTTGATTTCATTGGTTATGAAAGGTCGTCGGAAAATATAAATATCGATATTCGTGCTTCTCGAGAAATCGGGAAGTATTTTTTGTATTTGGGACAAATTATTAGGCGAAAAATGTTGATATTTCGGGCATTCGCGGGACCAGAAAGTTTTTGGGTAAAAACGCGGGTCACTTTGTGAAACTCCTATACTTTATGATGTGTGAAAAATAGGGCTTGAAGAAAGGGGGATGCGAAGATGAAGCGGTTTACAGCCATAATGCTTGTGACGGTGATTTTAGCCAGTGTAGCAACTGATTTAAGTTTGCCTCGCGAGAGTAGTCATTATGCATCCCCTGCAGCCACCGCGGTATTTGCGGATGACAGTTATCTAGCAAACACACTGAGTGACTATCAAATTCCCAAAGCAGTTATTCAAACAATTTTGGA
This sequence comes from Weissella confusa, assembly GCF_004766315.1. Lineage (GTDB taxonomy): Bacteria > Bacillota > Bacilli > Lactobacillales > Lactobacillaceae > Weissella > Weissella confusa_A. The sequence continues at coordinate 42,928 of NZ_PVSN01000020.1, forward strand.
TAATAGTTTGCTATCGGATGGAAAAACACCAACAGCAGATGGCATGACGGTGGCGAACTTTACAATCGCCGATTTTCAAAAACTGACCACAGTTTCATTGGCGACACGTACAAAAAATGACGATGGGTCTTATTCATCAAAAATGTCAGATGCAGTAGCAAATGACATTGGATCTGTGAAGGTCTACGCTGATTCGTGGCAAGATTCATACGACAGTACGGCCGGTGGCGTCATCATTTCACAAAACTATGAGGGTGCGTGTGGGAATGATAAGCGTGCAGCCATGAGTGATATTTTACAGAATGGCATGTACAAAAATGCGTATTATTTGGCCGGTGGACCAGTCGCAAAGAATGTAAACGTGTGGCTTAATTATTTGATTGCCATGATTGGGACGAATACGGCGATGACGACGCTTGATTTAACGGGCGCATTTTCTGAGATGACGTACAACACTGCTATGCCTCAATTTGCCCGTATTCTTGGGATGATGCAAATTGGGGCAAGCAATGTTGAAACGTTGCAACTAGGTAGCAACCCAATTATGAGTCAAGAAACGAACATGAATGACCATTCTTCATTCGCATTTAGTAGTAGCACGCTTAAAAATTTGGATATTTCAAATAACGGCTTTACGACATTGAATACTGAAATGTTGGGCAACATGAGTGGCAATTTGACGAACTTGAATTTGGCTGGGAATCAAATCACTTCCATCACGACCAATGCAACGACGATTTTTGATAAAGGTTCCGTCGATTTGAGCGATGCGAAGTTGGCCAACGATCCGAATACGAATCGTATTTTGGTATCTGCCATCAATTCAGGAAATGGCGGTATCTCATTGGGTGATGAAGCAGTTAATACGTTGGTTTCCAATACAATGAAAGATGCGGCTGGTGGGGTTTCGCTGAATACAAATGGTCTTAACCAGGTTGCAAGTCAGCTGGACAGCACAACTGTTGATAAGTTGGTCACGACCAGTCCGGCTTTGATCGACAACAAAGTGTTGAATACATTGGTTACATCGAATGCGACCGCGTTAACGGGTGATAATTTCGCCAAAATTGCGCAGACGAACCCAGCAGCTATCGATGAAGATACGTTGGCTAGCTTGTTGACGAAGAATCCTGATGTGTTGACGCCAGAAGTGGTGCAAAACCTGGCAACTAGTCAATCTTCAGCATTGACACCTGAGGTATTGGGAAAGATTGCTTAAACAGTACCAGATGCGCTACCACCAGCAGTTATTGATGATTTAGCGAATAAAGGCGTGATTTCAAAAAATGATGCGTCTAAAATCAAGGATACAGTTACAAATCCAGCACCAGCCACAGTCAGCTCGGTGAAAATCGACAAGACGAATTTGTCATTCGGCTCAATGAGTTTGGCAGACTTAACGCCCACGACAGCGGTACAAGCCACCAGTGGTTTGACGGTGAGTGGCGTGTTAGCGAAAGGTGAGTCGTTAAGTGTTACGGCTAATCCGTGGTTAACAGTTGATGGCACACCAGCGTTTATGCCTACGATGCAACTGAACGGTGAGCGTGAGGATGGTACCGTAATTTCCAAATCAGTTGTGGTTAACTCGGATATGCAGTCCCTTGTAACAGCAACTGATGCGGACAAGACATTCAACTTGGACTTGGATAAAATCACGATGACAAATGTTTCGGGGGTCCAGCCTGGATAAACGTATAATGGGTCGCTCAGCTGGCAAGTTGGCGTTATGCCATCAGAAACGCAAAATTAGTGTTAATTAAGAGATAGATAAGAAAGCCGTGGGTTGTGCCACGGCTTTTTCTGTTACAATGAATATATTAGAAACGTTTGTAAAGATGAGGATCTCGATTATGAGTGAAACAAAAGTAAATTTGGTTGCTTCGACCTTAACTAACAGTTTGGGCACGATTGTTATGGGTCACGCAGCACCGGCAGCAATTATCACGGTCACGTATCCAAACGGTAAGGAAGATACATTGGTGTCAGATCCAAACGGTGAGTTCATGGCTAAGGTGCCAGCTGGTTTGGTTGAAGGTGAGATTATCGTGACTGGTAAGATGCCTGGCGACACATCATCAGAAGAAAAGGTTACGTTGACAATTGAATTGCCAGCGCCAGTGGTTACGGCTGTTATTTCAACGCAAGGTGATAAGTGTTTGCTTGAAGGTCGTGTCAACCAAGCGGATGTTGATGTAACGGTCAAGTTGCACGGAGCAGAAGAAATCTTCTTGCTCGTTGACAAGAGCCTTGAATTCGAACTCGAATTGCCAACTGATACAGTGCCATCACAAGTTGAAGTTCGTGCTAAGAGCCGTCTTTCTGGTAAGGACGGTCAAGCAATTGTCACAATGGGTGTCACGACGAAGACGTTGGCGATGCCTGCTTTGACAGATGACATGATTGCGGAGTACGTTGCGCAAGAAAAGGCGGCTAAGGAAGCTAACGAAGCAGCTGCAGCGGCAATTGAAGCTGGTGACCAACCAAAGCCATTTGAACCAGCAGCCGAAACGACACCTGTTGATATTCCTGAAGTGGAACCGACAGTAGAAGACGATTCACGCGTCACGCGCCAACACGAAAAGTCATCAGGACTATTTGGGTTCTTCTCAAAGTTGTTTGGTGGCAAGTAATAGGTATACAAAAAGACCGGTATCTCGTAAAAGATACCGGTCTTTTTAACGCTGACGGTTTATACCCCCTCAGGGATTCGAACCCTGGACCCGCGGATTAAAAGTCCGTTGCTCTAACCAGCTGAGCTAAGGAGGCGTCAACTACTATATTATGCACTAGGAAGGGGAAATAGGCAAGGCATTTTGTGATAGAATATTTACAGGATTAAGGAATAGAAAGGTTTTTCACATGGCTAAGTACAAGCGTGCCATTATTTCGGGTATCGTTCTAATTATTGGAATCGTGGCGATTTTCGCCCTAGTTGGTGACAGTTCACATAAGACTGATTCAAAGCAGTCATCAGCGAAGTCTTCAGTAACGAGTCACAAAGATAAGAAGTCAGTTTCATCAAAGTCATCTGCCAAGTCATCTAGTGAGCCATTTGTTTTTGATGTCACTAAGGTGCTAAAGGATAATAAGTTGGCACCGTCTGTTTTGTCAGCCGATGTAAATAACGGCACGGCGAAGATTGTGTTGCAAGATGACACGAAGCAAGATTTTGAAACATACACGAACGCTTATGCATCTGCAGTTGTAACGGTGGTACAAGCCGCTGCGAAGGCGAAGGATGTGCAAAACGTGTACATCGCCCGACAAGTAAAGTTGCAAGACGGCTTGGAGTATGCGGTTGCTAGTTACTGGACTGGTGATCAAATCAAGAACGCAGCAGCACTTGGGGATGCCAAGCAAGCGAACATGAAGGATGTGTTGTTGGCATCAAGTCGCTACTACATTGGTGGATCTGTTTGGGCAACGTTCTCACAACAACAAAAGAACGATTACACGAATCACCAACAAGGTGGACAACAACAAGATGAAAACCAAGACTTTACCAACTGGGTAACGGCTGGAACAGTTAAGAAGTAAACGAAAACGGGCAAGCACTGATAATTGTGCTTGCCCGTTATTTTTTGCTAGAACAACATGCTAAAGATTGAGATGTACATCAAGGTTGCACCACCCAAAACAAACAAGTGCCAGTACACGTGGCTCATTGGGAGTTTGGGGATGAGGTAAACACCAGCGCCAAGTGTGTAGGTGATACCACCAGCCAACAGTAAGTTGAAGGCGAATGGTGTCAATGAAGCGTGCAAGGCTGGGAAAGCCAAGATGATTAGCCAACCCATGATGACGTAGATCAAAACTGACAACCATGGCCAGCGTCCAACGAAGAATAGATCGTAAATGATACCGGCGATTGTTAAGACGAGGATGGTAATCCAAATTGGCCAGCCGACCTTGCCCGGAAGGAACAGCCACGTGTATGGTGTGTAGCTTCCAAGGATGACAAGATAGATGCCTGAGTGATCAAGAAATTGGAAAATCTTACCGGCCTTGGTGAACACCAATGCGTGGAAAAGCGTTGATGCTAACAAGAAGGTGATAATTGAAATGGCGTAAATCCAAAGGGCAGCCATGGTGAACCAACTGAAGTTAGCGTGCATACTCTCCCAAAGTAGTAGTGTTGCGCCAACGACGGCTGCTAGAACGCCCAAACCGTGGGTCACGGCGTTCAATGTTTCATATGTAATTAAGTATTTGCGGTTTTCTTTTGTTAGGATTGGCATAAGTAAATCCCCCTGATTTCTAATTGATAAGTATAGTATAACCCCGACATCTAGTGTTGTAAACTAGATGAGCTGGATATGCCGGTTTAGGTAGTGTCACGACTGGATTTCTTGTATACTGGATAGCGTTGATAAAGGGGAGTGGAAGATATGATGACAGTTTTGAAAGGCATGATGATTGGGTTTGCGTTTATCGCACCAATCGGTATGCAAAATTTATATGTGTTTAACAATGCCATGAATAATCGCCTCCGTCGGGCTTTTCTATATGTGTTGTTTGTTTGGTTAGCCGATGCTGCCTTTTCGATGGCGGCATTCTTTGGGATGGGCGCACTAATCAGCTCGCATGAAACGTTGAAGCTAATTGTCATGCTCCTCGGTGGCTTGCTGGTTGTTTGGATTGGGTATGGCATTCTACGTGGGGCCAACTCAGTGCAATTGAACACACAACAAAATGCGATGACGGTGAAGAAGGCTATGATAACAGCGGTGATTGTGTCATGGGCCAATCCACAAGCGCTAATCGATGGATCGCTGATGCTTGGTGCATTGCGTGGAACGCTGGCCGACAATCAAGTTTGGCCATTCATCATTGGGGTTATTACCGCCAGCTTTATTTGGTTCAATGGTATTACAATCACCATGAATTTGCTGAAAGAACGCTTGCCTAAGCGTGCACTGGTTTGGGTGAATATTGTGTCTGCCTTAATTGTTATCGGGTACGGTTTGTACCTATTGTATGAAGCGGTGGGGATGTTATTCTTCCATTAGTCTTTCACCTTGATTTTCAAAGCAAATAACCGTACAATTACGTTTATAGCAATGCACTAAAAAGTAAGTCAATGAGGATTGTGCAGCGAGTGCGCGGTTGGTGAAAAGCGCATCAAAATTCTTGACTGAAGGTAGTTAGTGGGCCTTGCCGGTGAAATCATAGTAGTCGGTAACGTGAGAAACGCGTTAAGTTCTAACGAGATGGCGGGAGAAGTCCCGTTAAATCAGGTGGTACCGCGATTAAGTCGCCCTGATCATACAGTTATTGTATGGTCAGGGCGTTTTTTATTTGCTAGCCACATCGTTACACAGATAGAGATTATGTTATAAGGAGAATTTCACATGCGCGAAATTGATATGCCTGGAAAGTATGACGCGTCAGCTGTTGAAGCTGGCCGTTACGACAAGTGGGTACAAGAAAACCGCTTTAAGCCATCAGGAAACGATAAGGCTCGTCCTTACTCAATCGTTATTCCACCACCAAACGTTACGGGTAAGTTGCACTTGGGTCACGCTTGGGACACGACGTTGCAAGATATGATTATCCGTCAAAAGCGTATGCAAGGATTCGACACGTTGTGGTTGCCAGGAATGGACCACGCTGGAATCGCTACGCAAGCTAAGGTTGAACAACGTTTGGCTGAGCAAGGTATTTCACGTTACAACTTGGGTCGCGAAAAGTTCGTTGACCAAGTTTGGGACTGGAAGAACGAATACGCTGCTACCATCAAGTCACAATGGGGTAAGATGGGACTTTCTTTGGACTACTCACGTGAGCGTTTCACGTTGGACGAAGGATTGTCAGAAGCTGTTCGTAAGGTCTTTGTGACGTTGTACGAAAAGGGCTTGATCTACCGTGGTGAGTACATCATCAACTGGGATCCTAAGGCTCGTACAGCTTTGTCAGATATCGAAGTTATCCACCAAGACGACGAAGGTGCTTTCTACCACGTTAAGTACCCATTCGTTGAAGAGGGTGTGACTTACGACGGTAAGGACTACATTGAAATTGCAACGACGCGTCCTGAAACGATGTTCGGCGACGTTGCGGTTGCTGTTCACCCATCAGACGAACGCTACAAGGACTTGGTTGGTAAGATGGTTCGCGTCCCACTTGTTGGTCGCGAGATTCCTATCATCGCCGACGAATACGTTGACCCAGAGTTTGGTTCAGGGATGGTTAAGATTACGCCAGCCCACGACCCTAACGACTTTGGTGTTGGTAACCGTCACAACTTGGAGCGTATCAACACGATGAACGAAGATGCCTCAATGAACGAACGTGCCGGCAAGTATGTTGGTATGGATCGCTTTGATGCACGTAAGGCTATTGTTGATGACTTGCAAGCTGAAGGTTGGATGCTTGAGATTGAGCCAATCGTTCACTCAGTTGGTCACTCAGAGCGCACTGGTGTGCCAGTTGAGTCACGTTTGTCAACGCAATGGTTCGTTAAGATGAAGCCATTGGCTGAGCAAGCTTTGGACATGCAAAAGTCAGACGACCGTGTTGACTTCTACCCACCACGTTTTGAAGATACCTTCACGCGTTGGATGGACAACATCCACGACTGGGTTATCTCACGTCAACTATGGTGGGGACACCAAATCCCAGCTTGGTACCACAAGCAAACGGGTGAGATGTACGTTGGTATGGAAGCGCCTGAAGATATCGAAAACTGGGAGCAAGACTCTGACGTTTTGGATACGTGGTTCTCATCAGCTTTGTGGCCATTCTCAACGATGGGTTGGCCTGATGAAGATGCTGAAGACTTCAAGCGTTACTTCCCAACGAACACGTTGGTTACGGGATACGACATCATCTTCTTCTGGGTTGCTCGTATGATGTTCCAATCAAAGGAATTCACGGGTCGTCGTCCATTTAAGAACGTTTTGATTCACGGTTTGATTCGTGACGAACAAGGACGCAAGATGTCAAAGTCATTGGGTAACGGAATTGACCCAATGGACGTCATCGAAAAGTACGGTGCTGACGCATTGCGCTGGTTCTTGGCAACTGGTTCAACACCAGGTTTGGACGTTCGTTTCTCATACACGAAGATGGACTCAGCTTGGAACTTCATCAACAAGATCTGGAACGCCTCACGTTACGTTATCATGAACTTGGATGATGAAACGAAGGCTGAATTGCCTGCTGATTTGTCAGTTTTGACGTTGGCCGACAAGTGGATTTTGTCACGTTTGAACGAGACGATTGCTTCAGTAACGAAGAACTTCGATAAGTTCGAGTTCGGTGAGGCTGGACGTTCATTGTACAACTTCATCTGGAACGACTTCGCTGACTGGTACATCGAAATGACCAAGGAAACGTTGAACGGAAACGATGAAGCTGCCAAGAAGAACGTGCAAGCTGTTTTGGCTTACGTTTTGGACAACACGTTGCGTTTGCTACACCCAATCATGCCATTCGTAACGGAAGCTATCTGGCAAGAGATGCCGCATGACGGTGAGTCAATTGTGGTTGCTGCTTACCCAGAAGTGAAGGCTGAGTTGGATAACCCAACGGCCGAAGCTGACTTCCAAAGCTTGACTGACTTGATCAAGGCTGTTCGTACGATCCGTACGGAAGCAAATGCACCAATGTCAACTGAAATCGACGTTTTGATTAAGACGTCAGATGAGAACTTGGCACGCATCTTTGACGAAAACTCAGACTACATCAACCGTTTTGTAAAGCCGAAGTCACTTGAAATTTCTGCTGATGTGGCCGCACCAAAGTTGGCCATGACGCAAATCATTTCTGGTGCCGAAGTTTACGTGCCTTTGGAAGAGTTGATTGACTTGGACGAAGAAATTGCCCGTTTGCAAGGTGACTTGAAGAAGTTTGCTGGTGAAGTTAAGCGTGCTGAAGGTAAGTTGGGCAACGAGAAGTTCGTGAACAACGCCCCTGAAGCCGTGGTTGCTGAAGAACGCGAGAAGTTGGCTGACTGGCAAGCAAAGTTGGCAGCAACTGAATCACGTTTGGAAGAGTTGAAGTCAGCTAAGTAATAGTTGCTTTGAAATAAGTTTGTTACGTCGAAAGGCTTGCAGGATGCGAGTTTTTGGAGTAATATCTTATATATTGTTAATAACGAATTTAAGCTGTTCGTCGTTACAATGCTAGTTAAATTACACCTGTGAAGGCGCTGTCTATTTCGATAGATGGCGCCTTTACTTTTTGCACAAAAACCCGCCAGAAGAATGGCGGCGTGATACGATATTGCTAATGAAAAAACGGAAGAAGGCGACATCATGATTGAACTGAACACGGCAGCGGACGCAATTGCGTATATTCATGGTCGACACAAGTGGAAGAAGACCCCTAGTTTTGATCGCATCAATGCTTTGCTAGACCGTCTGGGCCACCCAGAACGTGCGTCTAAGTATGTGCATGTGACGGGAACGAATGGTAAAGGCTCAACTAGCAAGATGATTGCGCAACTGTTGCGTGCGGCTGGCTTGACGGTGGGGATGTTTACGTCGCCATTTATTCTGCAATTTAACGAACGTGTGCAAGGTAACGAGGGTAATATTCCAGACGATGTTTTGTTGGATATTATGCGTCGCATTGCACCGATTACTGAGGCGCTCGATGAAGAGTTGCCACAAGGCGGCCCAACGGAATTTGAGACGCTGACGGCGATGATGTTTGTGTATTTTGCGGAGCACCCGGTCGATGTTGTCGTTTTGGAAGTTGGTATTGGTGGTACGTGGGATACGACTGAAGTGATTCCAGATAAGCTGGTATCTGTCATTACAACAGTTGGGTTGGACCACATGCAAGTTTTAGGAAATACGCTTGCCGAAATTGCAACGCAAAAAGCGGGCATCATTGCGCGTCAACGTCCAGTTGTGACTGGCCGATTGCCTGAAGAAGCGCAACAAGTCGTGACAACGGTGGCCAATGCTTTAGGCGCGCCATTGTACCGTTTAGGTGACGAGTTTGAAGCCAAAATGCTACCAAGCCAAACGAGCTGGGGTGAGACGTTTGACTTCACTGGTGTTCATGAGTTTAAGCAGGTGTTTGTGGATTTGATGGGTAATTATCAAATTGATAATGCTGGGGTTGCACTTGAAGCTGCAAGCCTAGTAACCAATGAATTGGGTGTGCCGCTAACAGCTGAAATGGTAGCGACGGCCTTGGAAACGGTCGCGTGGCCAGTGCGATTTGAACGTGTTGCTGAGCAACCGTTGACTATCTTGGATGGTGCCCACAATCAACATGGTGTTGATGCATTGGCTGAAACGTTGCGAACACGTTTTGCGGATAAGCAAATTCACGTCATTTTTGGGGCGTTGGCTGATAAGAATTACCCGGCAATGTTGCATACGTTGGCAGATTTGCCCAATGTCGATTTGCACGTCACGCACTTTCAAAATCCGGGTGCCCGTGTGGCCCTTGATCCAACCGAGGCTGCCCGCCAGGTAACGGGTCATGATGTCACGGTCCACGAATCTTGGCAAGAAGCATATCGCGCAATCGCTGACACAATCGGCTCTGATGATATGATTTTATTCACAGGTTCGTTATATTTTGTTTCAGAAGTGCGCATGGGTTGGGCTTAGTTTTTGTAAGCGGGTTTGGTATACTTAGGCTAGACAAAACTATATAAAGAGGATATTGCGATGAACTTTTTCGTTAACGAGGGCCTCGCCGCACAAGGTTCAGGAATTGAACACGCACAGGTACAATTGAACACGCACAGGTACAACGTGGTAAGTTGTTTCGTAAGAATGGACAATCATTCAAAATCGTAACGCGTGTATATAATCCAAACGGACACCGTGATTTGTTGGCTTGGGGATTGAACGATGCAGAAGTAATCAATATGTATGATTACTACGCGCACACTGAACATGTGCCAGATCAAATTTTGACGGCGCAAGATGTTGAATGGGGTGGCCGTCCGGTGGCGATTGTTGAGCCATTGCCAGACACGCCTGATACATACATGGTCTATGAAGACGAAAATCGTACCCGTTTCTTGGGGCGTATTCACATTGATTTGCAACATGAATCACGTGTCACGATGGTTGAAGTATTCGAGCACTTTGGTAACTTGTTCCGAGTAGATTCATATGACTCACGTGGCTTCATTTCACGTCAACAATACATTGACCCAGATGGTACACCAAATACCAACGTCTTTGTTGATCGCAAAGGTCGTCCAGTGATCGAAGAGTATCTTCGTCGCAAGGCGCCACGCGGTTCAGAAACGTTGGTGATGAACCGTAAGCACATTGATAGTCAAAATCAATTGGCTGAAAACGCCCAAATGTCAGGTCAAGAATTTGAGGTCAAGCCATTTGAAGCGCCACAATTTGTGAACTATGTGTCAGGATATCGTTTGATTAAGCCAAATGGCATGACGTATATCTTCGATTCATTTGATGAATTGACGGCGGAATTTGTTAATGATTTGAATAACGATTTCTTCTCAGAGGATAAGCCAAATATCTTCATCATGGATCGTACGACGGCTGCTTATGAAGGTTTGTTGAAGTTGGATCGTCCAGCTTACATTGGCTTCCACTTGCACAATTTGCATGCATCAGACACGCGTGACGTCATGACGACTGATGAGAATAACAACTACGAGTTTGACTTCATGCACATCAATGATTACCAAGCGGTTATTTCAGCGATGCCACGTCAAACGGCTGATGTGGTGGCGCGTTATGCACCAAAGGCCACGCCGTTCACGATTCCTGTTGGTGTTGTGCCAGCTGAAATTCGTGATGCCGAGCGTGTGCCAATGGCTGATCGTCAACCAAATTCAGTATTGATGATTGTTCGTCGCGCACCTGATAAGCGTCCCGCAGCCGTTGCTGAAGCATTGATGATTGCAAACCAAAAGCAACCTGGTTTGAATGCGCACCTTGATGTCTACGGATACTTTGATAACACGGGTAACAACAAGACGAACAAGGACTTGTTGCGTTTGTTTGATAAGTACGGACTAGAAAAGCCAACTATGTACGATGAAAAGGGTGCTGAGACGACGGATTTGAATCAAGTACGTCGTTTGGAGTCACCGGTTGTAACGTTGCATGATTATGTAACTGACCGTGACGAGTTGTACGCTATCCACCGTTCACACCAGGTTTATGGTTTGGCTTCAATGATGGAAGGGTTCAACATTTCAATGATGGAAGCGATGGCGAATGGTATGCCTGGTGTTTCAACGAATGTGAACTATGGTCCTAACGATTTGATTATCGACGGCGAGAATGGTTACCTAACCAAGTGGGCACCAGAAGGCCAAGAAGATCAATTCGTAACGGAAATGGCTGACCGCTTCCTTGAGTTATTTAATGACCCTGAAAAGTTGCAAGCCTTCTCTGATGCCGCCTACGACCACAGTGATCGCTACTATGAAGAAGCGGTTTGGCAAGCTTGGCAAGGTTTGCTAGCTGATGCGGACAAGCGCTGGCCAGCAATGGCAGAACAAGCGCACGCCCTTTCAAACGTTGGTGTTGGTCTTGTCGGAACAACGATGACAGCCTACACGCTTGGTAATCGCAGTGATGAAGTGACGGTTAACGGCATTTCAGGCGACAAGTATTTGGCAGACTAATAAGGAGTGAAACTCATGAATTTATATTTGGATAACTCTAACTTGCCAACGCTTGACCCTAATATTGCTGCGCAAGTTAAGGCAGATCGCGAAAATGGTGTTGATGCAAAGCAAGTCGTCCGTGGCTACTACCCTGATCAACACATGCACTTGGGAAACCACGGTTTGACGGATGATGCCTTGCTTAACATGTACGATGTCTTCCAAAAGGCAACGGATGTTGAGGCGAAGACGGTGCACTACCGTCACAACCCGCAAATCGACAAGGCCCGTTACCACTTGGATGGGTTGGACTGGGGGATGGCACAAGCCCGTCGCTTCGGTACAACGTATGGTCGCAATGTCATTGATATTGATTTGTTCCCAGGTAACCCTGGCGGTACGACGTCAATGTTGCACTACATCGATTGCGGTGATAACACGGCCGTCACAGATATATGGGATTGGCGTGGCTTTAAGTCAGCAACGCGTTACTACCAAACGACAGGCAATGTTTCGAACATCATTTTCTACACCAACTGGTGACATCGCAGCCCGTGCGTCATTTATGTGGCAACATCTAGAAGGCAAGCCAAACAATGAGTGGCCATTGGTGCAAACATCATTGGAAGTGTTGGATTATGACGGCGAGCACTTGTGGTTTGAGAGCGAAATGCATGCCTGGGAGTATTTCGTGCAACACGAGCAACAAAAGCGAAACGCAGCGTTGCGTTAATAACTAACATTTAAGAGAGCATCCAACATTTTGCTGTTGGGTGCTTTTTAATTTCCACATGCGACAAACTTGCACTTTCTGTTACACTAGTAAATGAGATTTAGGCAATGCCTTGGACGCAGGGTATTGAGACGGAGAAGAATAATCATGATTATTTTGCAAGCAAGTAATGTTGCACGCCGTTTTAGTGGTGTAACATTTTTTGAAAATATTTCGATGCAGATTCAAGATAAAGGCCGTGTTGGGTTGGTCGGCCGTAATGGGGCTGGAAAGTCAACGCTCTTGAAGATGCTGATTGGTGAAACGCAACCTGATGAAGGTACGATTTCAATGAAGAAGGGTATCAAGCTGGCCTACTTGGCGCAGAACTCAGGACCAGATTCTGACTTGTCTGTGTACAACGAAATGCTTGATGCATTTTCTGATGTGATTGCATTGGAAAAGAAGATGCGCGACATGGAGACGAAGATTGCGTCAGCGACTGATTACGAGAGTGATGAGTATGCAAGTTTGCTATCTGCGTATGACCAGGCACAACACGATTTTAGTGAAAAGAATGGTTACGGATATGAAGCAACCATCCGTTCAGTGTTGCACGGATTTGGCTTTGATGAATCATTCTATGATCAAAAGATTCAATCATTGTCTGGTGGACAGCGTACGCGTTTGGCAATTGCTAAGCAACTATTGGAAACGCCTGACTTGTTGATTCTCGACGAGCCAACCAACCACTTGGATATGCAAACGTTGGCTTGGTTGGAGCAATATTTGCAAAACTACCAAGGTGCGTTGCTAATTGTTTCCCACGACCGTTATTTCTTGGACCGCGTAGTTACGGAAATTTACGACATGCATTCAGGTGTGTTGGACCACTACACGGGTAACTATTCACGCTTCATGGAATTGAAGGCAGCTAAGGTTCTACAAGCGCAAAAGGCTTTCGATAAGCAACAAGAAGAGATTGCAAAGTTGGAAGACTTTGTTAACCGTAATATTGTGCGTGCTTCAACGACGAAGCGTGCCCAATCACGTCGTAAGCAACTCGAACGCATGAAACGATTGGAAGCGCCAAAGAATGAATCTGGCGTTGCCTACATTCAATTCTCAGCTGATGAGGAATCTGGAAACGAAGTGATGCGCGTCAATGAAGTGAAGTTGGGCTATGACCTAGCGAACGTCTTGGCGGACCACGTTAATATTGAAGTTGATAAGCAACACGCGGTCGCTTTGGTTGGACCGAACGGTATTGGAAAGTCAACGTTGATTAAGACGATTTTGGGTAAGTTGCCTTTGCTGGCCGGTGAAATTAAGCTTGGTGCCAATGTTGAAGTTGGTTACTATGACCAGGAGCAACAAACGCTTGATCCAAAGAAGTCAGTTTTGAACACGATTTGGGATGAACATCCAACGATGCCAGAACGTGACGTCCGTTCAATCTTGGGTTCATTTATGTTCTCAGGTGAAGCGGTTGATAAGTTGGTTTCTGCCTTGTCAGGTGGTGAGCGTGCACGTTTGCTATTGACCAAGTTGTCATTGCAACACGCTAATTTCTTGATTCTTGACGAGCCAACCAACCACTTGGACATTGATTCACGTGAAGTGTTGGAAACGGCTCTGAACGAATACAACGGAACGATTTTCTTCGTTTCTCACGACCGTTACTTCATTAACTCAGTTGCGACGGAAGTGGTTGAGCTGTCACCAAACGGCACGCGATTCTTTGATGGTGATTACGATTACTATCTAGAAAAGACGGCTGGTGAGCAAGCAGAAACCCACCGTGCGAAGGCAAGTTTCGAAACGACGGCCGAATACGAAGAGGCGACGGCCAAGGAAGTTGAGACGTTGTCACGTGAAGAGCGTAAGGAACGTCAAAAGGAACAGCGTAAGTACGAACGTGCGGTTGCGGCGGCTGAAGAAGAAATGGCCGGCTTGAACGATAAGCGCGATGCATTGAATGCAGAATTGAATGATCCAGTAAATGGTGCTGACTTGGGTAAGTTGACGGACTTGTCAAAGGAAATTGCCGACATTGATGCGCAACTGGCTGAAGTCGAAGAGCGCTGGACTGAAGCAAGTATGGTGTTGGAAGAATTTGATATTTAATAAGGCGGGAGCTGGCACTTTTATAGGTGTCAGCTCCTTTTCTTAATGATTGCGTTTTCATTTAAAAAAGACTTTTACTGACTTTGTGTCAGTTGTCACACAGCGAAATTCAGGTTTGACGCGGTTTGAGCAATTTCTGATTTACTATTGTGAAAACCGTCTAAATCTTTGTCAAATTACTTGACAAAAACCCTTGATTTTAAAAATTTAGAAGTTTAAACTAACTCTTGCTGAATAAATGATAGCAATTATAAAAAACTAAAAAATTTGGAGGACGAAATGGCAAAGTCAGAAACTTTAGACATTAACGGCAAGCCTTTCAACCGCGGTGCCATGGTTATGGTGCTGTTGATTGGAACGTTTGCTGGAATGTTGATGCAAACGTCATTGGGTACTGCAATCCCAACGTTGATGCACGATTTTAATATTTCACTTGCAACTGCGCAAGAAGCAACCACATACTTCTTGTTGGCCAACGGAATTATGGTGCCGGTATCAGCGTACCTAACCACGAAGATTCCAACCAAGTACTTGTACATGGTGGCTTACACGTTGTTGTTGGCTGGTATGGCAACGACGGCGTTCACGCCTAGTCACCACGATATGTGGTGGATGTTCTTGCTTGGCCGTATTCTAGCTGCCGTGGCGGTTGGAATTACGATGCCTTTGATGCAAGTTGTTATGGTTAACATTTTCCCAGCTGAACAACGTGGTGCTGCGATGGGTATTAACGGTATCGTTATCGGTTTGGCCCCAGCTATTGGACCTACGCTTTCAGGTTGGATTTTGGAAAAGAATCACCACTTGTTTGGTTTGTTGATTTCAAACTCATGGCGTACGATTTTCTACTTGCCAATGATTGTGTTGGTCTTGGTTTGGATTGCAACGCCATTCTTCGTTAAGAATGTTGTGCCAAACCGTGATATGAAGCTTGATTTCCCTTCATTGATTTTGGCAGTTATTGGATTTGGGTCATTCCTATGGGGATTCTCAAATTCAGCCACTGATGGATTTGGTAACTGGCCAAACGTTTTGGCCCCAATCCTAATCGGAATTTTGATTATTATTGTGTTTGTCTTCCGTCAATTGAAGATGGCCGATCCATTCTTGAACGTTCGCGTGTTCAAGAACAAGCAATTTACGTTGACGACGTTCGCCGTAATGATGGCCATGATGGCTATGATGGGTGTTGAAATGATGTTGCCAACATACTTGCAAAACGTTCACGGTATGTCAGCGCTTGAGTCAGGATTGACACTATTGCCTGGTGCCTTGGTAATTGGTGCAATGTCACCAGTTGCCGGAGCTGTTTACGATAAGGTCGGTGCTAAGCGTATGGCGATGGTTGGGTTCTCAATCTTGGCTATCGGTACGGTACCATTCCTATTCTTGACAGCTGAAACGCCACAACACTTGGTAACGTTGTTGTACGCATTGCGTATGTTTGGTATCGCCACAACGATGATGCCATTGACGGCCAGTGCTATGTCAGCATTGCCACCTGAGGAAGCTTCACAAGCAACAGCTGCTAACAACACGGTTCGCCAAATTGGTAACGCGGTTGTTGTTGCCTTGCTTTCATCAGTTACGCAAAACGTTATCAAGGCTGCTAAGCCTGCTAAGGACTTGGCCAAGGAAAACGTTGTGTCATACATGGATAAGATGATCAACGCAACGATGACTGGATTCCACGCATCATTCGCATTCGGAATTGGATTTGCCGTTGTTGGTATTATCTTGGCGTTCTTCTTGCACAACGGTAAGCTAGTGCACGGTAAGTCAAACGGAAACGTTGTCGCAGATAAGGGAGGAAATAACTAATATGATTATTCTAGTTATGGCCGTCTTTGCAATCGGCATGTTCTACTCATGGTTGGTTTTGAAGAACCGTGCCATGCGCGCTGTATTCGGACCAATCTTTACGGTATTGCTAATTGGTGCCGTGTGGATGACAACGTCAGTCTTTGCAAACAACACTGGTTTGACTGCTAAGACGACAACGACGACGAAGCGTGTCTACTCAGCTTTGGGTTCAAAGTCACCAGCTGGTGTCTTGGTCCAATCACGTTTGGGTTCAAAGGCTGATAACTATGTCTTGGTTTACAACGACACAGCTGATGCTAAGAAGCCAACGGTTCACGGTAAGCCTTCATCAAAGGTTGCTGATATTCCAACTGGTGTTAAGAAGGAAATGACTTACAAGGTTGCTGATGTTAAGAAGGCAACGGTTAAGGTCGAAACCACTCGTTGGGAGTGGAAGAATGCCTTCTGGCGCGTAATGTTTGGTATCGGTGGTCAAGGTGGCAAGCTTAAGAAGCAAGTGACGACGGTGACGGTGCCAAAGAACACTTGGGTTGTGATGGCTGCTGATCAATCTAAGAAGTTGCAAGCTGCACAAAAGTCGGTTGCACCTGAGGCACAAGCTGCCCAACAAGCTCAAATGAAGTCAGCTATTGAAGCAAAGGTTGCTGCATACATGCAAGCAAACCCAAAGGCTACTCCTGACCAAGTTAAGGCTTATACAACTGAACAAACTGCTGAAATGACGGCAACAGCAATGAAGCAAATGTTGTCACAATTGAAGTAATGATAATTTGGAGTCCTGGTACGATTTAGTATCGGGGCTCTTTTTTTAACCAAAATATGTTGCAAAAACGTGTGGGTGTGCTATTATTGTTTATGTAAGTTAGCACTTAGATATTGAGAGTGCTAATAATAATTTTTGCCTATGGAGGTCATATAACATGTTGAAGCCTTTGGGAGATCGTGTTGTGTTGCAAGTTGAGGAAGCGCCTGAGCAATCAGTTGGTGGTATTTTGCTTGCGTCAAACGCGCAAGAGAAGTCAGTTACGGGAACTGTTGTCGCTGTTTCAACGCAATCAGTTGGTGACTTGACGGCCCCAGCTGCAGTGAAGGAGGGTGACAAGGTCATCTTCGATAAGTACGCTGGCTCAGAAGTAACGGTCGATGGTGTGGATTACTTGGTAGTTCACGAAAAGGATATCGTTGCAGTTCTTCAATTTGAAACAAACAGATTAACTATTAAAAATTTGAAATAGAGGGTGAAATAAATATGGCTAAGGACATTAAGTTTGCTGAAGATGCACGCGCAAAGATGCAAGCAGGTGTTGATAAGCTTGCTAACACAGTTAAGACAACGATTGGTCCAAAGGGACGTAATGTTGTTATTGAGCAAAGCTATGGTGCACCAACTATTACAAACGACGGTGTAACGATTGCTAAGTCAATCGAATTGGAAGATCACTTTGAAGACATGGGTGCCAAGTTGGTTGCTGAAGTTGCTTCAAAGACGAATGACATTGCCGGTGACGGTACAACGACTGCGACTGTTTTGACGCAAGCCATCATTAACGAAGGTTTGAAGAATGTCACTGCCGGTGCTAACCCAGTTGGTGTGCGTCGTGGTATCGAATTGGCAACTGATGCAGCTGTTAAGGCTTTGCACGAGATGTCAAAGACGGTTTCTACTAAGGAAGAAATCGCGCAAATTGCCTCAATTTCAGCCGCTAACCCAGAAGTTGGTGAGTTGATTGCCGAAGCGATGGAAAAGGTCGGTAACGACGGTGTTATCACGATTGAAGAGTCTAAGGGTATCGAGACGACGTTGGACGTGGTTGAAGGTATGCAATTTGACCGTGGTTACATGTCACAATACATGGTAACTGACACGGACAAGATGGAAGCTTCATTGGATAACCCATACATCTTGATCACTGATAAGAAGATTGCAAACATCCAAGAAATTTTGCCAATGTTGCAAAGCGTTGTTGAGCAAGGTCGTGCCTTGTTGATCATCGCCGATGACATCACTGGTGAAGCTTTGCCAACGCTTGTTTTGAACAAGATGCGCGGAACGTTCAATGTTGTTGCGGTTAAGGCCCCTGGATTTGGTGACCGTCGTAAGGCGCAATTGGAAGACATCGCAATCTTGACTGGCGGAACTGTCATCACTGACGACCTTGGTTTGAACTTGAAGGATGTGACGATTGCACAACTTGGTCAAGCCGCTAAGGTTACGGTTTCTAAGGACAACACGACGATTGTTGAAGGTGCCGGAAACAAGGAAGCCATCGCTGAGCGCGTTAACTTGATCAAGGGTCAAATCGCCGAGACGACGTCTGACTTTGACCGTGAGAAGTTGCAAGAGCGTTTGGCTAAGTTGGCTGGTGGTGTCGCTGTCATCAACGTTGGTGCTGCAACTGAAACTGAGTTGAAGGAGCGTAAGTACCGTATTGAAGATGCTTTGAACGCTACTCGTGCCGCTGTTGAAGAAGGATTCGTTGCTGGTGGTGGAACTGCCTTGGTAAACGTTATCCCAGCCGTTGCTGAGTTGTCAGAGACTGGCGATGTGCAAACTGGTATCAACATCGTGCGTCGTGCTTTGGAAGAGCCTGTTCGCCAAATCGCTGAAAATGCTGGTTTGGAAGGTTCAGTTATCGTTAACCAATTGAAGTCAGAGAAGCCAGGTGTTGGTTACAACGCTGCGACTGACGAATGGGTTGATATGATTGAAGCTGGTATCGTGGATCCTACTAAGGTAACGCGTTCAGCATTGCAAAACGCTGCTTCTGTTTCAGCTTTGTTGTTGACGACTGAAGCTGTGGTTGCTGAGCAGCCTAAGACGGATGCTGCCCCTGCAATGCCTGCTCAAGGCATGCCAGGTATGATGTAATTTCATAGTAAATATTAAACGCCGACCTTCCTGTGAGAGGGGCGGCGTTTTTGATTTCCGAAAGTAAGTATCAATCATAGACAACGAGCCCAAATAGAACTACAATAAGTCGTTGTAGAAAATTGAAATTATTTTTGGGCGTTTTGCCTAATATAGGTGTTTAGGAGAAAAATCATGTGGCGCTTTTTAAAGCGGTTGTTGATTGGAAAGCCTCTTAAGACATTGGAAGAGGGCTCCCAACATTTGAGCCGAACCAAGGCCTTGGCTTTGCTTTCGTCTGATGCATTGTCATCAGTTGCGTATGGTACTGAGCAGATTACGACAGCGTTGATTGCTGCTAGTACGGTTGCGTTGTGGTTGCAAATCCCAATCGCCATTTTGGTGTTGGTATTGTTGACGGCCATTACGCTATCGTATCGCCAAATCATTCACGCCTACCCATCTGGTGGTGGTGCTTATGTCGTGACATCAACGAACTGGGGTCGTAACGCTGGGCTTGTCGCCGGTGGATCTTTGTTGGTTGACTACATGTTGACGGTTGCCGTATCTGTGGCGGCCGGAACAGAAGCCATTACGTCAGCGGTTCCAGCGCTCCACCCATATTCAGTGGGTATCGGAGTGGTAATCATTTTGATTTTGATGGGAATTAACCTGCGTGGTGTGCGCGAGTCAGCCGGGTTCCTGATGGTGCCGGTTTACTTGTTCATTGTGATGATTACAGGAATGGTCTTGTACGGGTTGTATAACATCGCGACCGGTCAAGTTGCCTTCCATGCTGCAGCAGCAATTGGTACGTCATCATCAAGTATCACAATCTTGTTGTTCTTGCGTGCGTTCTCAAGTGGTTCATCTTCATTGACTGGAGTTGAGGCCATTTCAAATGCCGTGCCGAACTTCAAGGAGCCAAAGCCACGTAATGCGGCAGCGACGCTATCAATCATGGCGTTGATTTTGGCCTTCTTCTTTGGTGGTATTACGTTCTTGTCATACTGGTACGGTATTCGACCTAATGACCACGTGACGGTGCTGGCCCAAATTGGTCAAACGATTTTCGGTCACGGCGTAATGTTCTACCTCTTGCAAATTGCAACGGCCTTGATCTTGGCGGTTGCTGCTAATACTGGTTTCTCAGCCTTCCCACAATTGGCCTTTAACTTGGCTAAGGATAAGTTCATGCCACACATTTACATGGACAAGGGAGATCGTTTGGGATATTCAAACGGTATTATGTCATTGGCCGTTGGTGCTATCGTATTGCTTTTGATCTTTAATGGATCGACTGAAGCTTTGATTCCGCTTTATGCGGTCGGCGTTTTCGTGCCATTCACATTGTCACAATCAGGAATGATTATTCACTGGTTCCGTGAGCGTGAAGGCTTCTGGTTGGGAAAGGCGTCAATCAACTTTGTTGGGGCGTTCATCTCATTTGCCTTGGTTATCATTTTGTTCTGGATGCACTTTAAGTCTGTCTGGCCATACTTGATTATCATGCCTGTTTTGCTTCGCATGTTCTGGACAATTAACCGCCACTACAAGGCTGTCGCTAAGCAGTTGCGTGTGTTGTCTAAGGAACCAATCAAGCGTCATCACTACGATGGTTCTACGGTGATTGTGTTGGTCTCAAACTTGACTAAGGCAACGGCCGACGCAATTGATTACGCCCAATCAATGGGTGATCGCGTTTTGGCGATGCACGTCTCATTTGATTCGAACCCAGAAAAGGAGCATCGCTTGGGCGTTGAGTTTAAGCGTGAGTTCCCAGATGTGCGTTACGTGGATATCCACTCATCATATCGTTCAATCACAGAACCTTCATTGCGTTTCGTAGATGAAATTGCGAAGGGTGCGAAGGAACGTAACCACTCATTAACGATTTTGATTCCACAATTCGTGCCTCGTCACGGTTGGCAAAATGCGTTGCACAATCAAAACAGTTTGCGCTTGCGTACAGCCTTGGCTTCACGTGACGTAACGGTTTCAACATACTACCTCCACCTCAAGGAATAGTTGTTGCACAAATAGAAATATGAATTAGCCCCAGTCGACTTTTGCGTCGACTGGGGCTTTTTTGTGGCAAATAGGAACTGTGCCAAAATAGGTGAAAATCGTGTCTAAATGGACAAAAAGTGGGTGAAAGAAAATGAGCGTGGATATGGCGGGCTTTCGCCGATGTTCGGATTGTGTCTAGATGAACGAAAATCGGGTGAGGTGTCACCGGGCTAGCTGGAAACAAAAATATAATAAACTGCTATCTTTGCGTGGTTGTGTTAATCTAGTGGAGGTAGCTTTCATTTAGGAAGCAATAATACGGAAAAGGGATAGAGATAATGGATTACACCGTTGATGATGTCCGTGAAGAATTAAAAAATATGCGTGCGCGTGTGCACCATGGTGAGTTGTTTGATTCACTTGGCACGGAAGTTGGTCGCTTGATTGATCAATTAGATTACGACGCACCGACTGTTGTGGAGCAGCTGGACCCAGTGACGGCCACAGCGATTCACGAAAAAGTATCTGATTGGCAAAACGCTTTGATTGCGGGTCAACCGGTTGTTGTGACCGACCAAGAGTTGTTGGACGTGATGAGTGGGTTGCGCCAAACGGATCCTGAGTTGCGTGATAAGGGTGTCTTTTTCTTTATTAGTGATGCGTTGCAAGCAAATATCTTTACCGATGCACAAATTGTGATGATGACGCGTTACTTGTTGCAAGATTCAGTGTTGTTCTCACACATTGATGAGACTGATAATGACGGCATTTTCTTCCGTTCATTCGCGGTCTTCATTTTGTCGATGTTGAACTACGCAAACCGCAATAGTGAAGTGGAGTTGTTTAGCGATGATTTGCACGAAATGCTTATCGATAACTTGGCAACGTACATTGCACTAGAACACGATACGCGTGGCTTTGTTGAAGGGAAGGGCTGGGCCCACGCCTTCTTGCACATTGCGAACTTGTTGGATGAATTAACGCATGATGATGGCGTGACGCGTGCCGATAAGGTGTTCTTATTAACGGTTTTGATTGAACGCATCAAGCGTTTGGAAACGCCACTTGTAATGGGTGAAAATCGTCGTATCGATAGCTACATTGTGACGTTGGTGAACTTGAACCCGTTGTACGAGCAATACTTCTTGAAGCAACTCAAGCAATGGCGACAAGAGATGACGCGACGCATGCAACCAGAAGTCGAGGCTGATTGGCACCGCATGTATAACCAACAACGTTTACTACAAGGTTTGTTGCTACGCGAAAAATTACCCAAAGAAATTTATGATTATCTTAACGAAGCACGCAATTTCCTAGCGTAATCGGTCCGGTTTACAGTTTCGTGGTATACTTAGGGTTCTAAATTTAAACAGTTTGACAGGGAGAACGACATGTCAGAAAAGCTAAACATTGCGATGTTCTTTGGTGGTAACTCATCAGAACACGACGTCTCAAAGCGCTCTGCTCGTAACATTTACGATGCAATGGACAAGGAAAAGTACAACGTAACTGTTTTCTTGATTTCAAAGGATGGTTACATGATCAACGCCGCTGATTCAAAGCGCGTGTTTGATGGTGAAGATGAAGATACTGTAGTTGCTGCAGCAAAGTCAAAGATGGATTTGACTAACCCATTGGCACCAATTGCCGTTTTGGGCGAGATGGCCGAAATCGATTTGTTCTACCCAGTTGTTCACGGTAACTTGGGTGAGGATGGTACTTTGCAAGCGTTGTTCCGTTTGTTGCAAAAGCCATTTATCGGTGCTGGTACGGCTGCGTCAGCCATGTCATTCGACAAGGACTTGACGAAGCGTATCTTGAACCAAGCAGGCGTACGCAACACGAAGTACGTTTTGTTGACGGACCAAGATTACAAAAACTACACGTATGAAGGTCTTGTAAAGGAGCTTGGCACGGAAGCTTTGTTCGTTAAGGCTGCTAAGCAAGGTTCATCAGTTGGTATTTCACGCGTAACGAACGCTGAAGAATTCGAAGCTGGTGTTAAGGATGCTTTGCAATACGACTACAAGGTATTGGTTGAAGCTGCTTTGAACAAGCCACGTGAGGTCTTCATCTCAATCTTGGGAAACGAGCAACCTCGTGCATCACGTTTGGGTGGTATCGTATTGCCTGAACAAGACGTTTGGTACGACTACAACAACAAGTTCGTTGACGCCTCAGGTATGGTCTTTGAATTGCCAGTTGAGTTGGGGGATGACCTTGAAAAGGAAATCACTGACATGGCATTGACGGCCTACAAGGCATTGGGTCTTGTTGGTTTGACGCGTATGGACTTTATGATCGATGCTGATGGTACACCATACTTGGGTGAGCCAAACACATTGCCTGGATTTACAAACATTTCTTTGTATCCACAAATGTGGGAAGTATCAGGCTTGAGCTACACGAACTTGATCGACGAAATCATTAACTATGGTTTGGCTGAATTCGAGCGTAACGCCAAGTTGTCATACGACTTCGTTTCATTGGGTGAAGAACACGTCGGTGAAAAGAAGTACAACGATGAGCGCGCTAAGTAATAGAGTTTAAGAACAATCAGCGATGGTTTCCGTTGCTGGTTGTTTTTTATTTGTGACCTGGTCACCCTACTTTATAAACGACAGTATTTAGCGTATAATTTATAGTAAGACAAATTGTGAAAAGGACGAAAAATGACTGAATCATTTACACCAACTTGGATGATTGATGCAATCTACCGTTTGACGCCAGAACAACTTCAGGCACAAGGTATCAAGGCAGTTTTGACTGACTTGGATAACACGTTGATTGCTTGGAATAACCCTGACGGCACGACTGAATTGCATGACTGGCTTGAGCGAATGAATGAAGCTGGCATCCCAGTAATGATTGTTTCAAATAACTCAGCTGAACGTATTGCACGTGTTGCTGAACCGTTGAATCTACCGTTTGTGTCACGTGCCCTAAAGCCGTTGACACGTGGCTTGAATGAAGCCGTAACAAAGCTTAATTTGCAAAAGAACGACGTTGTGATGGTCGGTGACCAATTGTTGACTGACATCTGGTCATCAAACAACCACGGCGTACGAAGCATCTTGGTTAAGCCTCTAATTGAGACTGACCAATGGAATACAAAGATTAACCGATTTTTTGAAAAGGGTGTTAAGAAGCGCATGCTAAAGGCACACCCAGAACTACAATGGAGGACGACACTTGATTAGTGAAGCAGAAGTTCAAGGTTACTTGGCAGACGGATTGCGATGCATTGGATGTGGTGCGTTGATCCAAACTGAGCACAAGGGTGAATTGGGTTATGCCCCAATGTCAGCTTTGTTGAAGGGATTTGAAAACGAAGAAGTGTTGTGCCAACGCTGCTTCCGTTTGCGTCACTACAACGAAATCCAACCCGTTGATTTGACGGATGATGATTTCCGCTTGTTGTTGAACGAAATTTCAGCAACGGATTCATTGGTTGTTTACGTAATGGACGTGTTCGACTTCTCTGGATCATTGATTCCAGGATTGCACCGTTTCGTTGGTAACAATCCAGTTTTGCTAGTTGGTAACAAGGTTGACGTTTTGCCAAAGTCTTTGAAGCGTTCAAAGATTAAGGACTGGATGCGTCAACAAGCTAACATTGCTGGTTTGCGTCCCGTTGACGTCCAATTGACGTCAGGTAAGAGCGGCGATGACGTGCCAGCTTTGATGGACATGATTGAGAAGTACCGTGAAGGTCGCTCAGTTTATGTTGTTGGTGTTACCAACGTTGGTAAGTCAACGTTGATTAACCAGATCATCAAGGATGCAACGGGTGACAACAAGGATGTGATTACGACGTCACGTTTCCCAGGAACGACGTTGGACCGTATTGAGATTCCATTGGATGACGATACGTTTATCATCGACACACCAGGTATCATTCACCAAGACCAAATGGCGCACTATTTGACGCCAAAGGACTTGAAGTACGTTTCACCACAAAAGGAATTGAAGCCAAAGACTTACCAATTGAACCCACAACAAACATTGTTCATGGGTGCATTGGCACGTTTCGACTTTATTCAAGGTGAGAAGGCTGGTATCACGGCTTACTTTGAGAACAACTTGATGATTCACCGTACGAAGTTGGAAAAGGCTGATGAATTCTACAGCAAGCACGCTGGTGAATTGTTGTTGCCACCAACGACGGAGAACTTGGACATGTTGCCACCATTGCAACGTCACGAGTTCAAGGTGACAGAGAAGACAGATATCGTGATTGACGGTTTGGGCTGGATTACAGTTCCTGCCAACACGGTTGTAGCAGGCTGGGCTCCTGAAGGGGTTTCAGTATTAACACGAAGGGCAATGATTTAATATGATTTCACTACGCGGAAAGCAAAAGCGTTACTTGCGCGCATCAGCACATGACATGCGTCCATTGTTTAGCATCGGTAAGCAAGGATTGACACAAAACTGGTTGGATCAACTAGAAGATGCCATCAACAAGCGTGAGTTGTTCAAGGTTAACATCTTGGCAAACTCAGACGTTGAAGTTGAATCTTTGAAGGAGTTCATCGAAGAAAACACGGACATCCAAGTTGTACAAACAATTGGACACACGTTGGTGTTGTTTGGTGAATCAGCTGACAAGGAAAACCGCCACTACTCAGTGGCTGTACAAAAGATTTAATATCACTCTCGAAACGGGGGTTCGGGCATGATTAATACAATCGAAAAAACCGTCACGCAAGCACAAGCTGAGCGTGCGTTTATCGGTGAAACAAAGAAAATTGGTATTTTGGGTGGCACATTTAATCCGCCACACGTTGGTCACTTGGTCATTGCTGAACAGGTGGCAGATAAGCTTGGCTTAGACAAGGTATACTTCATGCCAAATGCTAAGCCACCGCACGTTGATGTGAAGCATGCAATTGATCCATTGCACCGTGCCAAGATGGTCCAAGCGGCCATTGCAGGTAACAGTCGCTTTGGCATTGAATTGCTTGAGGTACAACGCGGTGGTAAGAGCTACACCTACAACACAATGTTGCAACTGAAGGTGGAGCACCCAAACTACGAATACTATTTCATTATCGGTGGTGATGAAGTGGCGTACTTAAAGACATGGTATCGCATTGATGACTTGCTTAAGTTAGTTCACTTTGTTGGTGTTAATCGCCCAGGGCAACCACGAGTAACGGATTATCCTGTTGAATGGGTTGAGGTACCAAACCTTGAAATTAGTTCAACGGATATTCGTAAGCGCATTGCTAATAAGCAAAGTGTGCGCTATTTGCTACCTGACATGGTAGCAGCCTACATTGTAGAAAAGGGGTTATACATGGATGACAAACGAGATGATTTATCGGGGCCGTTACTATAACGGTTCTCGTAAAAGCTTAGTTGAAGCAGCCCAAGCAGCGATGTCAGAGTACCGTTTCCAACACGTGTTGCGTGTTGAAGAAATGGCTGTGGCCTTGGCTGAAAAGTGGGGTGTTGATGCAGAGAAAGCATCTGTGGCAGCCTTGACGCATGATTACGCCAAGGAACGCTCTGATGCTGATTTCTTGGCGAAGATTGCTGAAAAGCAATTGTATCCAGATTTGGTTAATTGGGGAAACAACGTTTGGCATGGTATCGTCGGCGCCGAAATGGTGAAAGATGAACTGGGCATTGAAAACGAAGATATCCTGACAGCGATTCGTCAGCACACAACTGGTGCACCATATATGACGACGTTGAGCCAAATTATCTACATGGCAGACTATATTGAGTCAGGTCGCGATTTCCCAGGTATTGAAGAAGTTCGCACCTTGGCATTTGAAGACTTGGCAGCAAGTGTCGGGTGGCAAACGAGCCACACGCTTGCTTATTTAATTGAAAAGCAGGTTCCGGTTTATCCGGGCACGCTTTTGACATACAACGCATGGAGTGTGAAGTAATAATGGAAAGCAACGTAAACGAAATGTTGGAAGTAGCTGTTAAGGCTGCTGACCAAAAGCGCGCCGAAAACTTGGTTGCATTGGATATCCACGAGATTAGCTTGGTATCAGATGCTTACTTGATTTTGGATGCCCCAACGCAACGTCAAGTTTTGGCGATTGTTGATGAAATTGAAGACAAGATGGCTGAAGCTGGCTTTGAGTTGAAGCGTCACGAAGGTCGTCGCGAAGGTGAATGGGTCTTGATGGACTTTGGTGATTTGTTTGTGCACGTCTTTAAGGACGACATGCGCCAATTCTACAACTTGGAAAAGTTGTGGGGTGCTGCACCTGAAATCGACATCGACCAATGGATCGTTAAGGAAGACTTCTAATGAATTACCAAACTTTTGCGAAGCTGTATGACGACTTGTTTGACGAAGCAGCCTACGCAGATTGGTTCCAATACGCAACCAAGTTCATTAAGAACAAGGATGGTAAGTTATTGGAGCTAGCCGGTGGTGCAGGACGCTTGGCGATTCAATTGAAGCGAGCTGGTTATGACGACATTTCAGTTTTGGACTTGTCTACTGAAATGTTGGCACTAGCTGCGCAACACGCTCAAGAAGCTGAATTGGACTTGCCGTTGATTGAAGGCGACATGCGTGAATGGTCAGACTTTGATGAGCGTTTTGCAACGATTACATCATTTGCGGATTCATTTAATTACTTGGCTAATGAAGACGAAACATTGATGGCGTTTAAGCAAGTTGCTGAGCACTTGGAAGACGGTGGTCAATTCTTGTTCGATGTGATTTCACCATGGCAAACGGATGTTTATTATCCTGGTTATATGTATAACTGGCATGATGATGAGACGGCGTTTATGTGGTCATCATATGGTGTTGAAGAACAACCACATACGGTGGAACACGAATTGACGTTCTTTGTTTATAACGAAGACATCGATGGCTTCCAACAACTGCAAGAAGTACACACTGAACGCACATATTCTTTGGACACATACAAGCGTTTGTTGACTGAAGCAGGCTTCACAAACATTGAAGTGACGGCTGACTTTGGTCGATCAGAGGTGACTGATGAGTCACCACGCTGGTTCTTTAACGCAACGAAAGCGTAAAGCTTGGAGGGCAACATGGAGGCAGTTGGGTTAGTAACTGAATATAATCCATTCCATAATGGACATGCCTACCATGTCGCCCAAGCAAAGGCGGTTACTGGTGCTGATACAGTTGTGGCTGTCATGAGCGGTAACTATGTGCAACGTGGGTTACCAGCCATTTTCGATAAGTGGCGACGTACGGAATTAGCCTTAGCGGGTGGGGTTGATATCGTTTTTGAACTTCCCTTCGCTTTCGCTGTGCAACCAGCACATATTTTTGCCCGTGGTGCCGTACAACTGTTAGCGGATGCCGGCGTTTCAAGTATCGTATTTGGTGCCGAGCATGCTGAGTTAGATTTCTTAGCACTCTCACAGCAGGCCCGTGACCGTTTGGCAGCGGATGAACATTTCTCAGCTGATTATTCACAGACCTATGCCACAGCATTTAATGATGTTTTGGCCGAGGTTGTTGGATTCCGGTTGACGGATCCAAATGATATGTTGGGCTTTGCTTATGCCACAGCGGTTATTGAACTTGGTTTGGTGAATCAGATTCGCCTACAACCGATTCAACGCATTAAAGCTGGGTATCATGATACAACGCTTTCGGATGATCACATTGCGAGTGCGACCGCGCTACGTGAGTTGATTAATCAGGAGGCGCCAGCAACGGCATTTACTGACTATGTTTCGCAACCTGCAGCTGAATGGTTAGCACAAGGTGCGCAAACAGCTGATTGGTCTGAAACGTGGTATGATGCGTTGCGCTATAAAGTGTTGACCACGCCAATTGACGAATTAGAAAACATTTATCAATTGACGGATGGGTTGGCATACCGTCTTAAAGAAACCATTGAACGGGACACAACAGCTGACTATGAGATGTTTATGACAACGTTTAAGTCAAAGCGTTATACGCAGGCTCGCTTGCAAAGAACGCTGTTATACACTGTTTTGAATATAACGGACGCTGAGATGCAAATGGCGATGCAACGACCTTATTTACGCATGCTAGGTGCAACAAAGGTCGGTCGCCGGTATTTGAAGCAACAACGTGAGTCATTCACGTTGCCGTTGATACATAAAGTTGAGAAGGATGACCTGACTGGAATCTTAATGCTTGATTACCGAGCTGGTCGCTTGTATCAACAGTTCTCACGGACACGTCAGGACAAAGCGTCACCGCTAGATACGGGACGTATTCCAGTTTTTATAGAAAGAGGATAATCACATGAAGTGGCAATATGCTGAACTCCAAAAGTACAAGACTGAATCATTGCAATTCAGCGAGGTCGTTGATTTGAAGGAGCCTTTGTTGGCAACTTTTGGTGACGTTGTATTGGACGTTACACCATTGACGGTTACTGGATTTGCGCAAGCTGATCGTGAAGACATCATTATTCACGCAAACGTGAAGGGGAAGTTGGTGACACCATCAACGCGCTCATTGACGCCGGTTGAAATGGATGTTGATTTCGATATCGATGAAGTTTACTTGCAAAACGAGGAGCACGCTGATCGTT
This sequence comes from Weissella confusa, assembly GCF_004766315.1. GTDB lineage: Bacteria > Bacillota > Bacilli > Lactobacillales > Lactobacillaceae > Weissella > Weissella confusa_A. The sequence continues at coordinate 72,546 of NZ_PVSN01000020.1, forward strand.
ATGAAATCGAAGACTCAGTTATTTTGATTGAAGATGGGTTGATTGATTTTGATCAAGCGTTGATGGAATACGTTGCTTTGTCAGTGCCACTTCAAGTCTTGACGGAAGAAGAGAAGGACCAACCAATGCCAGAAGGTAAGGGCTGGGCTGTTATTTCTGAAGACGATTTTGAACAAAAGCAAGAAGAAGCACCAGCACAAGCTAATACACCTTTGGCTGGCTTGGCAGATTTGTTCAAGGACGAAGATTAAAAAATGAACGCTTACCGGCGCTGAACCGGTGGGCGTTTTTGCACATTTTGATGGGGAAGGAAAAGTTGCATAATGGCTAAGCCAAAAGAAACACCAATGATGAAACAATATAACGAAATCAAGGCGCAATACCCTGATGCGTTTTTGTTTTATCGTCTAGGTGATTTTTATGAATTGTTTAATGATGACGCGGTGTTAGGGTCACAACTATTGGAGTTGACGTTGACACAACGTAATAAGAATTCTGCTGAACCAATTCCGATGGCGGGTGTGCCTCACCACGCCGCACAAAACTATATCGATATTCTGGTTGATAAGGGTTATAAGGTTGCTGTTGTTGAACAAATGGAAAACCCAGCTGAAGCTGAGGGGATGGTTCGCCGTGAGGTTGTCCAACTGGTGACACCTGGAACACGCATGCGCAACACAGCGGATGCGGCTAAGGAAAACAACTACTTGGTTAGCTTATCAATGACGCCAGTTGGTGGCTTTGGATTGGCTTATGCGGACCTTTCAACTGGTGAAGTGAAGGCGACGTCAGTTTCAGCAACGAACGGCGTTTTGAATGAAATCAGCCGTTTGGAGACGGAGGAAATTGTGACGAACGCCGAGTTGCCTGATGAATTGATGGCCAATCTCACGAGCTTGGGTATCTTGGTTTCTAAGCAAGAAGAAGGACCAGCCAACGCTGAAACGTCATATTTGACGCAACAGCTAGAAGTGCCAGAACAAAAAGAAGCGGCTGATATTTTGTTGGCTTATTTGTTTACGACGCAAAAGCGTTCGTTGGATCACTTGCAGATGGCGACGCCTTATGAGATTGCGCAATACCTCAAGTTAGACCGTAATTCACGTGCTAACTTGGAATTGACGGTTAACTTGCGTACGCAACAACGTTCAGGCACACTTTTGTGGTTGTTGGATAATACCAAGACAGCGATGGGTGGTCGTGCATTGAAGCAATGGTTGGAGCAACCGTTGCTTGATCGCGAGACCATTGAAGCCCGCTATGACAAGATTGGTGAACTGTTGAAGGACTTCTTCTCACGCGCTGCTTTGCAAGAAACGTTGAAGTCAGTTTACGATTTGGAACGATTGGCTGGACGTGTTGCTTATGGTACGGCAAATGGTCGTGACTTGTTGCAACTACGTAATTCATTGCGCCAAGTGCCGGATATTATGGTGACGCTTGGTGATTTAGACCCAGCTGTCTTTGGTGACTTGTTACGTCGCATGGATCCAGTATCGGATATTGAAATTTTGATTTCAAAGGCGATTGCCGAGGAACCACCAATCTCAGTCACTGACGGTGGTGTGATTCGCTCAGGCTACAACAGCCGTTTGGATGAGTACCGCGATGTGATGAAGGGCGGTAAGAAGTGGCTAGCTGAGTTGGAAGCCAAAGAGCGTGACGCCACTGGTATCAGTACGTTAAAGATTGGGTTCAATAAGGTCTTTGGTTACTACATCGAAGTCACGAAGGCCAACATCGGTAAGCTTGACCCTGACCGTTACACGCGTAAGCAAACGTTGGCAAACGCCGAACGTTTCATTACGCCTGAATTGAAGGAACGCGAGCAAATCATTCTGGAAGCTGAAACAAAGTCGAGCGACTTGGAATACCAATTGTTCACCGAAGTGCGCGATCAGATTAAGGACAACATTGCCCGTATTCAAAAGTTGGCGGCCACCTTGGCTGAGCTTGATGTTTTGCAATCACTTGCAACGGTAGCTGAGCAATACAAGTTCACCCGTCCAACCTTGGTTGATAACCAAAAGCTGGTTATCAAGGACGGACGTCACCCCGTAGTTGAAAAAGTATTGGGCCACCAATCATATGTTGCCAACGACGTCTACATGGACGAAGACGAAACGATTATGTTGATTACTGGACCGAACATGTCTGGTAAGTCAACGTACATGCGCCAATTGGCCTTGACGGTCGTGATGGCACAAATTGGATCATATGTCCCTGCTAGTGAGGCGGAACTACCAATCTTCGACCAAATCTTTACCCGTATCGGGGCCGCTGATGATTTGATTTCTGGAAATTCAACGTTCATGGTTGAAATGGCCGAAGCAAATACAGCATTGCAAAATGCGACGAAGCGTTCACTGATTTTGTTTGATGAGTTGGGTCGCGGAACGGCAACGTATGACGGTATGGCTTTGGCACAAGCGATCATTGAGTATGTTCACAATAACACCAAGGCAAAGACACTCTTCTCAACTCACTATCACGAATTGACGGCATTGTCAGATGAGCTTGATCATTTGCGCAATGTCCACGTTGGAGCAACGGAAGAGAATGGTGAATTGGTCTTTTCACACAAGGTTTTGACAGGCCCAGCTGACCAAAGTTACGGTATCAACGTGGCGAAGTTGGCGGGCTTGCCAGACTCATTGATTGCCCGTGCGTCTGATATTTTGGCAAGTCTTGAAGCCCAAGATGTGACGATTTCAGAAACGTTAGTACAACCACAACCAGTATCAGCCAAGTTAGCTGAACCAGTGGCTGAACTACCAGTTACGCCGACACCTGAGCCGGTTGTTGAAGAAGATACGCAACTTGACTTGTTTGCGTTGGAACCAGCGGTTGATCCTGCGCTACAAGCCATTTTGGATGAAATTAAGCAAACCAACATCGCAACGATGACGCCACTTGATGCGATGATGAAACTAAATGAGTGGCAAAAGCAAATGAAGTAATAAGAGGGCTGCGTTATGGCAGAAATTCATGAATTATCAGATATTTTAGCTAACCAAATTGCGGCCGGTGAGGTTATTGAACGACCTGCATCTGTTGTCAAAGAATTGGTTGAAAATGCAATTGATGCCAACAGTCATCAAATTGATGTGCTGGTTGAAGAGGCTGGTGTAAAGTCGATTCGCATTATTGACGATGGTGATGGTATTGAGGCTGATCAAGTTAAGAAAGCGTTCTTGCGTCACGCGACGTCTAAGATTACGTCACGTAATGATTTGTTCCGCGTGCACTCGTTGGGGTTCCGTGGTGAGGCGTTGCCATCAATCGCGTCAGTTGCGGATGTCGTGCTAGAAACGGCCACTGCTGATGCACCACAAGGAACGCGTGTTCACTACAAGGGTGGTGAACTACTTGAAGAAGTCGGAACGGGCGCACGTAAGGGAACTGACATTACGGTGTCAGAGCTGTTCTTTAATACGCCTGCGCGTTTGAAGTACTTGAAGTCACAATCAACTGAATTAGCACAGATTGTGGATGTGATTAACCGTTTGGCGATGAGTTATCCTGATATTTCATTCCGTCTATCACACAACGGTAACGAAATGATGCGTACAGCGGGTAACGGTAATCTACAACAGGTCATTGCGTCGATTTACGGGGTACAACAAGCTCGTAAGATGTTGGCAATCCAGGCTGAAGACAATGACTTTGAGTTGAACGGTTATATCTCACTGCCTGAATTGACGCGTGCTAATCGTTCATACATTTCAATTTTGATTAACGGACGTTATATCAAGAACTTCAACTTGAGTCGTGCGCTTGTTAAGGGATATGGATCAAAGTTGATGGTCGGTCGTTTCCCAATTGCTGTTTTGCAAATTACGATGGATCCACTATTGGTCGATGTGAACGTGCACCCACAAAAACATGAAGTTCGTCTTTCTAAGGAAAGTCAGTTGATGGATTTGATTGAGCGTACAGTTAAGGAACGCTTTGCGAACCAGAATTTGATTCCAAATGCCTATGAAAACTATCTAGGCGAGGAGCAAAACGCAGCTGAAAATGACGAGGCGTTCTTGGCACAGCTAAACGAAGCGTCAAAGCCATATGTTAGCTCATATGCACCGGATACACCTGCCAATCACCCAGCGCCTATGTCGATGGCGGATTACGAAAAATTGGCTGATAACTTCTCGGTTGACGATATCGCGCCAGTTGTTGTGTATAGTGCGGATGAGCTTGAAGGAACCGCGGTGAGTGAATTCGCTGAAAAGTATCAAGATGCCGATGCAGTTAACCCCTTTGATGAAGGGGGCGTTACGATGGCAGCTGAGCAAGAATCACTAGACCTGAAGGATGACACTATTACGGCTGTTGATGAGCACGGGCAAAGCTTCCCCAAGCTTGACTATATTGGTCAAATGCACGGTACGTTCTTGTTTGCGCAGTCTGAAGAAGGGCTGTACTTGATTGACCAGCACGCCGCTCAAGAGCGTGTGAAGTATGAGTACTATCGAGAGGAAATCGGTAAGGTCGGCATGGAAATGCAGAAGTTGCTGGTGCCAATCGTGTTGGAATACCCTAAGATTGATATCTTGAAGATTCAATCCCATGAAGCAGAGTTGGCTAAGGTTGGCTTGCATTTGGAACCATTTGGGGATGACGCGGTGATTGTCCGTGAACACCCAGGTTGGTTTGAGAAGGGACAAGAAGAAGATACGATTCGTGAAATGGTTGATTGGATTTTGCGCGATGGTAATTTGACGACTGCTCAATTCCGTGAGCGTACGGCAATTATGATGGCCTGCAAGCGTTCAATCAAGGCTAACTGGTCAATGAATGACTTTGAGGCCAAGGGCTTGATTGATCAATTGTCACACTCAGAGAACCCATACAACTGCCCACACGGACGCCCTGTTTTGGTAACGTTCTCAACGTTGGACATGCAAAAGATGTTTAAGCGTATTCAAGATTCACACGAATCATGGATTGAATACGATAACCACCCCTTTTAATTTGAAAGTGTTTCGTATTCGCAATATACTTGTATCAACAAATACGAAATGACAGATTTTAAAAGAGGTAGATTATCATGAAGGCTCGTGTATTTTACGCTACGATTACTGGTAACAATGAGGATGTTGCGGACGTTATCATCGACACGTTCGAATCAGAAGGTGTTGAAGTTACTAAGGAAGACATCTCAATGATTGACCCACACGACATTTCAGCCGACGAGACTGACATCGTGGTGGTTGTACCTTACACGTTTGATAAGGGAACTGTTCCTGATGAGTCATTGGACTTCTTTGAGGACTTGGAAGACGCTGATTTGACTGGTATTGTCTACGGTGTTTCAGGTTCTGGTGATGACTTCTACGGTAAGGACTTTGCCGTTGCCATCGACAAGTTCGAAGCACAATTTGAGAAGTCAGGTGCCACTAAGGGAGCTGACAGTGTCAAGGTTAACTTGAGCCCTGATGTTGAAGCAACTGAAGAGTTGCAAGCCTTTACGAAGGCTTTGATTGAAAAGGCTAACGCTTAATATCATAAATACCAAAACCGGCAGTTGTTACAAAACAGCTGCCGGTTTTAATATTTGACTTCACGGGCAAGATTTGCTTCTTTAGACTTCAGAAACAAATCATAATTCAGCCATATATGACTTGTATGATATTTCTAAATTAGAGATAGTCATATGGGGGAAACATTATGCAGATTATTCAGCAATGTCGACTGGCGTTGGGAAGTTGAACTATTCATTTTCAACATCTACAGCAGCCGAGTTTGGCGTAAAGGTAGAAAATGCAAGTGGTCGTCCGAACCACTATCGCGAAGCACAAATCAAGCGCATTCAGGATCGTGTGGCAACTAAGCCAGATATCACGTTTGCTCGTTTGCGTGCCGATTTGAATTTGGAAACAGCTGATTTGCGTCAACTAGCGCGTGAAGCTGGTGTTGAATTACGATAATTAACTAAAGAATCCGATGTTTTGTTATCTGAAACATCGGATTCTTTCTTTATTTCTGAACGAAAAAACGATAATCGGAACAAAAAACCACATTTTTACGAACAATAGGGTATAATAAGAACTATCTTAAAGAAAACATCGTCAATGTACGGTTATTGGGGGGCTATAATGGCTAACTTTACATCAATGTCAACAGGGGTCGGACAATTAAACTACACCTTTGCAACGTCTGCAGCATCAGAATTTAGCGTGACGGTTGAAAACGAAAGTGCCCACAAGAGTGAGTATCGTGAACGTCAAATCAAGCGCATTCAAGATCGTGTCGCCAATAAGCCGGGAATTTCATTTGGGCGACTACGTTCGGATTTACATTTGGAATCATCTGAATTGCGCCAACTAGCGCGCGAAGCGGGCGTAACATTGCAATAATTAACTGAATGAATAAGACTCAAAAAAAGATTGGTATCTGCGGAGGCCAATCTTTTTTGTTCGTTTAAAAATGATTTGCCACCACTCGACTTGTCCACACGGGGATTTGGAACTAGAATAGATTGACTAAGGAAATGAGGAGGACACCTAATGGGTAAGCTAATACGGCGAGTTGTGCCGGCTGTCTTGGTAGGCGGTGTTGTAGCGGGTGGCTATTACGGGTACCAAGAGAATACATTGAATATCCGTGGCACAATTCAACGAGAAGAGTTGAAGCAGCGGGTTAAGGTGTCTAATGAAAAGATTACCCAATCTGAGCGACAAGCAATTGTTGACCGGGTCATGAAGGAAACGCACCGCGATGAAGGTTTGCATAAGCAAGGTTTTGTCAGTATGCCATCGCTAGGCATTTTGCAACCAATCTTCGATAATGCCTACAGCGAGGTGGGCCTAGATGCCGGGGCTAATTATGCTAATCGCACGGCGGATGATCCAGATGGTAAACAGGTGCCAGTTATGGGCCAAGGCAATTATGGTTTGGCGAGTCACAATTTTAATGATGGTAAAACCGGTTTTTCTGCCCTACAAGAACGCCTCAATCAAGATGCCCCTTATCTTGTCGATGGAGAACTGAAGGGGAGTGATTGGTTGAACGGCCAGCCAATCTACATGGCTAATCGTTCGGGCATTTATCAATATAAGGTGACAGACCAGATATTGGTCAATAAGGGTGATACCGACGTGTTGCGTCAAACGCAGTCACCGCAATTAACGATTATCAGTTGCCTATTTCCAAGTACGCAATATCGTATTATTACGAAAGCATCATTGGATAAGACGTGGGAATGGCACAATGCACCAGATAAGGTTGTGCACTATTTTGACTTGACGGTCCAAAAAACAAACGCCCATGCGTCATGGTTTAATCCTGGTGAAGAAGAAGGCGTAAACTAATTGTTGCGTCAATAGTTAAGGGTTTCATTTTTCGAGTTTTCGAGTATAATGAATTAAGAATAAAGCGTTGACGAAGATAAGTCGTTGAACAAGATTGTTTATAGAGAGTTTGCCATCGGTGGGAGGCAGATAACGGTCGTTGAACGGTACTACTTCCAAGCGAACTGGTGAACCAGTTCCGTTTCCCGCGTTAAGGGACGATGAGGTGAGGGGGAACCCTCTCGAATTCGGGTGGTACCGCGTGCAAACGTCCCGTTACGACAAGTATAATTGTTGTAACGGGACGTTTTTGTTTTTCGCGCGTCAAGTTGCACGCAGATTAAATAGGAGATTACACAATATGGCAGATGTAAAGATTACATTCCCAGACGGTGCCGTGAAGGAATTCCCAGCTGGCGTAACGCCTTTGGAAATTGCTAACGGTATTTCAAAGTCATTGGCTAAGAAGTCTGTTTCAGGTAAGTTGAACGGTCACTACGTTGGTATGAACGATGGCATTCAAGAAGATGGTGCCTTTTCATTGATTACCAAGGATGATGCAGAAGGATTGCAATTGTTGCGTCACTCTGTTTCTCACTTGTTGGCACAAGCTTTGAACCGTTTGTACCCAGACCAAATTCACTACGGTGTTGGTCCAGCCATCGATAATGGTTTCTACTACGATACTGACAAGGTTGAAGGTAGCCAAATTTCAGCTGAGCAATTCCCTGAGATTGAAAAGATGATGAAGCAAATCGCTTCAGAAAACTTGCCAATCGTTTCTCGTGAGATTACGCGCGACGAAGCTTTGGAAATGTTCAAGAACGATCCATACAAGATTGAATTGATTAACGACTTGCCAGCCGATGAGCACATCTCAATCGCTGTTCAAGGTGAGCACGTTGAATTGGACCGTGGTGGTTTGGTCCCATCAACGAACTGGATTAAGCACTTTAAGTTGACGTCAGTTGCTGGTGCTTACTGGCGTGGAAAGTCTTCAAACCCAATGTTGCAACGTATCTACGGAACGGCATTCTGGACGGCTGAAGACTTGGATGCTGAAATGAAGCGTCGTGAAGAAGCTAAGGAACGTGACCACCGTAAGATTGGTGCAGAGCAAGACTTGTTCTTTACGTCTCAAGAAGTTGGTGCTGGTTTGGCTGTTTGGATGCCAAACGGTGCTGCTATCCGTCGTACGTTGGAGCGTTACATTGTTGACCGCGAAGTTCAAGACGGTTACCAACACGTTTACACGCCAATCATGTCAAACTTGAACTTGTACAAGCAATCAGGTCACTGGGATCACTACCGCGATGACATGTTCCCACCTATGGACATGGGAGATGGCGAGTTCTTGGAATTGCGTCCAATGAACTGCCCATCTCACATCATGGTGTTCAAGCACAAGCCACGTTCATACCGTGAGTTGCCATTCCGAATTGCTGAATTGGGAATGATGCACCGTTACGAGAAGTCAGGTGCTTTGACTGGTTTGTCACGTGTTCGTGAAATGACGTTGAACGACGGTCACACGTTCGTTATGCCAGACCAAATCGAGGACGAGTTCAAGAAGATTTTGGGCTTGATGATCGACGTTTACGCTGACTTTGATATCACGGATTACCGTTTCCGTTTGTCATACCGTGACCCTGAAAACACGGAAAAGTACTACGACGACGATGACATGTGGGACAAGGCTCAAACGATGTTGAAGAAGGCCATGGACGACATGGAGTTGGATTACTTCGAAGCTGAAGGTGAAGCTGCGTTCTACGGACCAAAGTTGGACGTGCAAATCAAGACTGCTTTGGGTGGGGAAGAGACGTTGTCTACGATCCAATTGGACTTCTTGTTGCCTGAGCGTTTCGATGTTACTTACGTCGGACCAGATGGTGAATTGCACCGTCCAGTTATGATTCACCGTGGAATTATTTCTACGATGGAGCGCTTCACGGCTTACTTGACTGAAATGTACAAGGGTGCGTTCCCAACTTGGTTGGCACCACACCAAGTACGTATCATTCCTGTTAACCGCGATGCCCACGGTAAGTTCGCTAAGGACTTGGCTGATCGTTTGATCAAGCAAGGTATCCGTGCTGAATACGAAGATCGCAACGAAAAGTTGGGTTACTTGATTCGCGATGCCCAAACGTCTAAGGTTCCTTACACGTTGGTTATCGGTGATGAAGAAGTTAACAACAACACGGTTACGATTCGTCGCTTCGGTTCAACGGACACGAAGTCAAAGTCTGTTGATGCCTTTGAAGCAGAGTTGATGTCAGATATTGCACGTCACTCACGCGCAATGGAGACATTGGAAAAGGCCGTTAAGGGATAATAATTAACGATTAAAGACCTGATGTTGGGAGATTCCTGACATCAGGTCTTTTTAGTTTGCGGTATGTAGATTGTGCGAGTGTCCGACCTCTGGTCGGAGTGGCTGGGGGCTTCTTTTGGCCCACTAAACCGGACATGTCAAAACCGTGGGAGGCGGAGTCCACTGCGTTGCAGCGTACACCTTTACCCTCCGTAATACTAAGGGGTAAAACCCCTAAGTATTACCCCCACAGGTTTAGCCATGTCCGGTTCTATACGTGGGGCGCCCCCAGCCACAGCAGCTGAGATGTTCTAGTCTGACATGGATTTACATCTACTGGAAAACAAATAGGCGAACAGTTCAACCTGCGGTATTGTGGTGGATGACGATCAAACAATCAGAGTATTGCTTGGCTGCTGTGCTTGGCCCCGCCACGCGTATAGACACGTACTGATCTTGACCCGCAGGTGTGGGTTCTTAGCGGTTTTACCGCTTAGAGCCACGGGAGGTAAAGGAGCACGCGCCAACGGCGCGGACTCCGCTCCCTGCAGGTCATGGTCAGTGCGTGTTAGCGTGCCCTAGAAGGGGCCAAGCACTCCGGCCGGTAGGACGGACACTAACCACTAACTAACAAAACCTCAAACAAAAAATGACTTTCTGAGTTGAATTGGTATAGAAATTGGTCTATAATTGGTCTATACCAAAGATAAATAAAAACACAGAACGCATTTTTTAAGGGGAAATAAAATGAAGATTCTACAAGTTAAAGATCAACAAGCTGGTGGCCACGCAGGGTACGAAGTATTCGCAGAGGCTGTTAAGAATGGTGCACAAGTTTTCGGATTGGCGACTGGTTCAACGCCAATCTCAATTTACGATGAGTTGAAGGCTAGTGATTTGGACTTCTCTGATAAGATTTCAATCAACTTGGACGAGTACAAGGGCTTGCCTGGTACGCACGAGCAAAGCTACCGTTACTTCATGAACGCGCACTTGTTCAACGCTAAGCCATTCAAGGAGAGCTATGTCCCTGATGGTATGGCGGACGCTGAAACTGAGACGAAGCGTTACGAAGGCATCATTGACGCAAACCCAATCGATCTACAAATCTTGGGATTGGGTCAAAATGGTCACATCGGGTTCAACGAGCCTGGTACGCCATTCGATTCTTTGACGCACGAAGTGACACTAACTGAGTCAACAATCGAAGCAAATGCGCGCTTCTTTGAGCATGAAGACGAAGTGCCTCGCTATGCTTACTCAATGGGAATTGGTAGCATCATGAAGGCTAAGGAAATTCTATTGGTTGCTTACGGTGCAGCGAAGGCTGATGCTGTGGCAGCGATGATCGAAGGGCCAGTTACGGAAGACATGCCTGCAAGTATTTTGCAAAAGCATGCAAATGTCACAGTTATTATCGATGAGGCAGCTGGTGCAAAGTTGACCAATCGTGAAGAAATTGTGCCGTTTGTGTAGGAAATCCGACTAATAGGAGAATAGGCGGGGGCATTGGTTGCAAACGTATACATGGGGTGTTATATTAATATTCGTAAAGCAGAGATGCTTTACACAACCAATTCTCTTTCTCTCTCTTAGCCGCCGTAACTTGCCAGTTATAGCGGCATTCTCTTTTTATGGGTATGTATTTTGCATACATTTTTAAAAATTCACTAAGACCGCTTAGGAATTTCGCACAAAAAGCTGTGTATTTTGCGATGCATAGCGTATACTAATCAGGTAATAATTAATAAAGAGGTATTATCACATGGCTTCAAAGACAGAATTGATCGACTTGGTTGCAGCACAAACTGAATTGCCAAAGTCAGAAACTGCTAAGACAGTTAACGCATTGTTGGACGTTATCAAGAACGAACTTGCTAAGGGCGAGAAGGTTGCTTTGGTAGGCTTCGGAACTTTCGAAGTTCGCGAGCGTGCAGCACGTAAGGGTCGCAACCCACAAACTGGTGCAGAAATTGAAATCGCAGCCGCAAAGGCACCTGCCTTCAAGGCTGGTAAGGACTTCAAGGAAGCCGTTAACAAGTAATCATTAGATTGCATAAATTAAACGCCGTACGATTTTTAGTCGTACGGCGTTTTTTTGTACCTGATTGTCACTAACAATTCAATAGACATAAAAATTTATGTTTGCTTTTAGCCCCCGTGAAGTATCGCCTAAGCTTGGACTCATATTATAAGCCTTGTCAGAAAATAGATGGAGGATAGCGATATGACAGATCGTTATGAACAACGCAAGCAACGTCCTTGGCTACAGTATGTAACGCTAGGTATTGCGACATTAGCGATGGCGTTTAGTGCCATTGCAGCGTTTCACCCGTTTGGATTAGGTGAAACCAGTCGACCAAATATGACGCAACAGAATGGCGGCTTTGGTGGCAATGGTGGTCCAATGGGTGGATACGGTAATCAATCACAGTCAAATTCAATCGATGATGCTGCCGCAAGCAGCGCAACGACGCAATGATAGGAGTGAGAAGTAACATGAATTTCGTAAAACGAGCAGGTATTACACTGTGGGCACGAAAAGGACGGTCAGTATTGCTGGTCCTCACGTCAACAGTAATTTTGGCGTTTGTGATGGCTGGATTGATTGTGCAAAACGCGGCCTTGAAAGCAGCCACGAATGCAGCTAATTCAGTTGGATCAACAGTAACGCTGTCGACTAACCGAGAGAAGATGTTTGAGCAGATGAAGGCGGCCCAATCATCCGAATCGTCTTCTGAAGACTCATCATTCTCAGACACGACGACGTCAATTACGATGCCAACGGCAACTATTTCAGAAGTTAAGAAGATTGCCGCGCTTTCAAATGTGGCTTCATACAACATTACGAATAGTGCTTCAGTAAACGCCTCAAGTTTTAAGGCAATTACAACCACGTCAACGAATACGCCAATGGGTGGTGGTGACCGTGGGGGCATGATGGGTAACCAAAATTCAGGTGACATTCAAGTCAATGGTGTGACATCAACCACAGCAACAGCCTCATTTTCTGATGGTACGGCCAAAATTGTTTCTGGACGTGGCATTAAGACAAGCGACCAAAACACCAATAATGTGGTGATTGCAAATGAATTGGCAACGGCTAACAACATTAAGGTCGGCGATACGTTGACTGTTAAGACGACGGATGATGCGGCTACTGAAAAGACTGTTAAGGTTGTTGGAATCTACAAGTTGAAGACAACGACCGACGGATTCCAACGTGAAGACCCAGCAAATACGATTTATGGATCATTCACATTGGCTAATGACATTAATGGCACACCAGATCAAGCATCAAACGTGACATTTACGATGGCTGAGCCAGCCAAGACAAATGCATTTGTGAAGCAAGCCAAGAAGCTGATTGATACGTCAGAACTTACTTTTACGTCTGATGCAAGTCAATATAAGACAGTGGCAGCAAGTATGAAGAACGTGGCGGCATTTGCCTCTAAGATTGTTTGGATTGTGTCAATTGCCGGCGTCTTAATCCTTGGTTTGATTATCATTTTGATTACCCGCGAGTATCGCCGTGAGATTGGTATTTTGGTATCAATCGGTGAATCTAAGCCAAAGGTTGTTGCCCAATTGTTCACGGAAATGTTAGTTATTTTGGCAATCGCGTTGGGGATTGCAACAGCAGCTGGTAACAGTGTATCTGGCCTAGTTGGCAAGCAACTTGTACAACAACAAACGACGCAACAAATGCAATCAGCGCGTGGTGGTATGCCAGGCGGTGGTCAAAATGGTCAACAAGGTGGTGCACCATCAGGAAAGCCTAGCGGTGGCATGGGTGGTGGCCCAATGATGGGTGGCGGTGCAGCCACTAAGAATGAACAGTTGGATGTTGCAATGACGCCAACAGCAATTGCGGAATTGGGCGGTGTTGCTTTCTTAATCGCAGTGTTGTCAGTATCAGGGGCAGCCTTTAGCATATTGCGTATGCGACCAAAGCAAATTTTGCAAGCCGATTAGTGAGGAAGAATAATGACGCTAGAAATTAAAAATTTAACGCATTGGTACACGACGGCTGATAATGCCTTGTACAAGGATGTTAATCTAACGTTCGAGAGCGGTAAGTTCTACGCTATCGTTGGTGAATCTGGTTCTGGTAAGACCACGTTGCTTTCATTTTTGGCCGGACTTGATGTGCCACGTGAAGGTGATATCTTGGTTGATGGTGTATCAATTAAGAAGATTGGGTTAACTGCCTTTCGACAAAAGTATGTCTCAACGATTTTCCAGTCATACAACTTGTTGACGACAATGACGGCTTTCCAAAATGTTCAAACAGCTTTGGCAATCACGAAGTCAAAGCATGCGAATGACAAAGCGTATATTTTGGAACAGTTGGCCCGTGTCGGTATCGATGAAGAGAAGGTGCAAAAGAATGTGCAACGTTTGTCTGGTGGTGAACAACAGCGTGTCGCAATTGTCCGTGCTTTGCTAGTGGATGCGCCGATTGTTGCAGCGGACGAAGCAACCGGAAACTTGGATCACGAAAATTCAGAAAAAATTGTGGCGCTCTTTGCGGAGCTAGCACATGAATTTGGTAAGACAGTTATCCTGATTACACACGAACGTGAAGTTGCCAAGCAGGCGGATGAACAACTTTTGTTGAAGGACCACGTGTTTACACCGATTACAGAATAAGTTAAGAACAGGCCGAGGAACGCAAACCTCGGCCTGTTTTATGCTACACTAATCGTTAGATATCAATGAAAAGCGAGAAATGTGATGCAATTAACTGGTAATGATTTTATTGCAGCAATCAAGGATGAACAGTATGACGTCAAGTCGTTTACTGCGGCTGACCAAGCAACTGTTAATTTGGATGATTTGTTTACATATGCTGAAAAAGTGTTGGCAGACAACAAGCTTTTCAGCGCAGAGTTGCTTATCAGTGGGGATGAGCCAATTAGCCTACGTTTGGAAACGGGGTTGATTAACTTGCCAATTCGCTATACGAATGCGATTAGCAAGATTGTGATTAACGATCCAGAGACTGAAGTGACGCTCTACATGATTGTTGAGCACCCATTAGTGACTAAGTCTGGGCTTCGTATTGAGACGGCGGCAACCGTCGCAGCCTTTTTGGATGATCCAGAAACGGTGGAAACGAAGATTGCGGCCTTCTTTGATAAAGAATTGACGGCAATCAATGAAGCAATTGAAGAACAAAAGAACGCACCAGCTGAAGAGGCAGAGGACGGCGAGTAGCGTTTTGGGTTTGGGTTTTGAGATGAGGTATGAGTCTATATGGCACGTAGAAAGCGACTAAGCCGTAATAAGCGATTGGCAATCGTCTTGACGGTCATTATTTTGTTGGTGTTGATTGCACCACAATTCATTCGTTATTATATGAATGTGGCCGATGCAAATGCGGCTGCTAAGCAAGAGAAAGCTTATATTGCTAAAGTGGGTAAGCAACAGGCAACGATGGGTGCAACTGATGCCGATAAGCTGCCGGTGACATCACATTGGGATTTGAACGCTAACGGTGAGATGAAGGTCGTTGTGTCATCTAAGGCGATGAGTGAGACCAATGGACAAGCGTTGGTCTGGGTAAACAAAGCGGCTGAGGTTTGGAATAAAGCGATGGGCGTCGACTTTATTAAAGTAACGTCAACTAAGGCTAACCAAAATGAGAATGTCGATCGCAACGTGTGGCCGGATGATGCAGATTATCCAACTGTTGATTGGCTACAAAGACATTACGGATGATTTGGGTAAAACCGATACAACCGTTTTGGCAACGACCACTGAAGCTGGTAATACGATGTGGATTTCAAAGCAAGCCGCTAAGGTATGGTTGGCTAAGACAATTCAACGTGAAGACTATCTATCTGGTGCTGTTTGCGGACCGGTAACCTCGCGTGACATTGAGGACTTGCACAACCAAGAAGCTGAGCATACAATTATTCACGAGTTCGGTCACACCTTAGCTTTGAAGCACCAAGGGCAAGCGAATGATTTGATGTCGCCAATGGTGGGGATTAATGACTTGAGCAAGCCAAATGCAACAGAAGTCATGCAAGTTAAGACTATTCGTTATCTTGCGATGAATCCTGATTTAATGAGTGAGGATTCATACAATACGGTTTTCCGAAAGTATTATCAACAACTTAATGGGCAAGATTTGCCAAATGACTTGGTTGTCTTGAACGACAGTCATGAATAACGAAAAATTAATGTAGGAGTGATTCCATGAATCATAATGTTTTGTCAGCGCACAAGGTAATCGGGACAATTGTTGGGACGATTATTTTTGTGTTGTTGTTTAAATATGTTGCCTGGCCTTCAGGCGTTTCACATACCGATATCACGGTGGCACCAGCTTGGTTGGCCTTGATGTCAGCTATTTTTGGACCAATTGCTGGGTTTATTGTTGCCTTCATTGGACATTCATTGACTGATTTGTCATCAGCCAACTTGGATTCAGTTTGGTGGACTTGGGCTATTGCTGACGGTATGTTTGGTTTCTTTATTGGACTAGCCACGACTCGAATTGGTGTCTTTGTTGGTGAATTAACGTCACGCAAACTGGTCTTGTTTAATATTTGGCAAGTCATTGCGAACGCAGTGGTCTGGTTGGTGATTGCCCCATTGGGAGATCACTGGATTTACGGTACAACGCTTGGTAAGGCGTATGCGCAAGGTGGTATGGCAATGCTAGCGAACACGTTGGTGATTGCGATTATTGGCACATTATTTATTAAGTTGTACCATACCTGGTTTGTTAAGTAGTCAACGGTCTTTATTCATTAGAAATAATGGCTGATGATTTTTGGAATTTAACACAAATTAAAACGGCTGAGCCCTTTAAAAATAAGGGTTCGGCCGTTTTTCATTTGGACTGGTTCATGGTTTAAAGTGATAGATTGTGGTAAAATTTATGCATTGATAATGAATAAAAGTGAGGTGCACCATGGGAAAGTTAATTGACGGCAAGCAAATTGCCAAGGACTTACGTGCAGCCGTTGCGCGTCAAACTAAAAAGTTGGCAACGCAAGGGATTACACCGGGGTTGGCTGTTATTTTGGTTGGGGATGACCCAGCCAGTGAGATTTACGTTCGCAACAAGGAACGTGCAGCTGGTAAGGTTGGTGTGAATGCACAAACAATTAAGTACCCAGCAGACACTTCAGAAGCAGAGGTGCTAGCCAAAATTGCTGAACTTAACGCTGATGATAGCGTTGATGCGATTTTGGTGCAAAGCCCAGTGCCATCACAAATTGATGAACACAAGGTTCAAGAGGCGATTGACCCGCGCAAGGATGTCGATGGTTTCCACCCAGAAAACATTGGTCGTCTGTATGCGAACCGTGAAGGATACTACCCAGTTGCCAACACGCCACGCGGTATTATGACGATGTTGCACCACGAAGGTGTTGATGTAGCTGGAAAGCATGCTGTTGTTATCGGGCGTTCGATTTTGGTTGGTCGTCCAATGGCAGCCTTGCTTCAAGCGGCCAACGCAACCGTGTCACTATTGCACCGCTACACACCGGCATCGTTGACGGAATTATTGGTGAGTGAAGCTGACATCGTGATTGTTGCAACCGGTGTGCCTGGTTTGATTAAGGGATCAGAATTGAAGGCCGGTGCGGTTGTGATTGATGTCGGGATTAACCGCCTTGAAGATGGTTCATTGGTGGGGGATGTTGATTTTGCATCAGCTGAACCTGTCGCAAGTTTGATTACGCCAGTCCCAGGTGGTGTCGGACCAATGACAATTGCAACGTTGCTACAAACAACGGTTGAACTTGCCGCACAACACCACGGGGTTGCATTGGAGGACCCATGGCAGACTATCTAACAGTATCGGCGTTGACGTCGTACTTAAAGCGTAAGTTCACAGCGGATCCCTATCTAAAAGAGGTCTACGTAACTGGTGAAATTTCCAATTATCGCCAACGTCCAGGCCACCAATACTTTTCATTGAAAGATGATGGGGCGGTGCTGAACGCAACCATGTTTAAGTTTGCTTTCCAAAAGTTGCAGTTTAAGCTGGAACCGGGGATGAAGGTGAACGCCGTTGGTCACATGGATTTGTATGCGCCCAACGGTTCATACAGTTTGATTATTGATAAGCTGGAACCAGATGGGGTCGGCGCATTATATCAAGCGTATGAACAATTGAAAGCGAAGTTAGCTGAAGAAGGTTTGTTTAATCAACTGCAACGACCAATCCCACGTTTTCCAAAGAAAATTGCGGTTATTACATCACCAAGCGGTGCGGTTATTCGTGACATTATGACGACGGTACAACGCCGTTATCCGATTGCTGAAATCGTACTTTATCCAGCGGTTGTGCAAGGGGATGGTGCGGTACCATCGCTAACTGCTCAGATGACGGCGGTTGCTGAAGCTGGTGATTACGACGTTTTGATTATGGGTCGTGGTGGTGGCTCGATTGAAGATTTGTGGGCCTTTAACGAAGAAGCTGTGGCTCGTCAAATGTTGACCATGCCAATGCCGATTATTAGCTCAGTTGGACACGAAACAGATACGACGATTGCTGACTTTATTGCTGATCAACGCGCTGCCACACCAACGGCCGCTGCTGAATTGGCAACACCAGTTCCTTTGGCTGATTTGTGGTTAGGCATCCAACAAATGCAACAACGTTTGGTGAATCAAATGCAACGTCAAGTTGTTAATTCTCAAGAACGTTTACAACGTTTGCAAAACAGTTATGTGTTGACACAGCCGGCTCGTCTTTACGAGGGTTACTTACAACGTTTGGACATTGCCCAGCAACGACTACAACAATCTGTTGTGACTTTGGTGACGCAACGTCGCCATCAATTCGATTTGATTGCACCGCGTTTAACGAATGCGATGACGCGTCAAACGGAAAATGCGCAACAACGGGTCGGCAGAGCTGCGGCAGGGTTGCAATTAGTTAGTCCATTGGCAATTTTAGCGCGTGGCTATAGTGTTGTTGAACAAGACGGACATATTCTAAACTCTGTGGCAGATGTCACGTTGCAAGAAGACGTTTTGATTCGCCTGGCAGATGGTCAAGTGACAGCAACGGTAACGAAAAAGGAAGAAACAGAATAATGGCAGAAAAGACATTTGAAGAAAACTTGGCAACGTTGGAACAAATTGTTGCCCGCTTGGAAAAGGGTGATGTGCCTTTGGAAGAAGCGTTGAAGGAGTTTGAGACCGGCGTCAAGTTGAGTCAAGAACTACAAAAGACACTGCAAACGGCTGAACAAAGCTTGGCAAAGATTGTTAATGCGGATGGTTCAACCTCAGATTTTAATCCCGAGGCGTAGTATGAATTTAACAGAGTTTGCCAGTGAAGTTGTCCCAAAGATTGAAGAGACTTTGGCAACGGAATTGACCCAAAGCACGACCGAGAAGACGCTCCGCGAGGCGATGACATATGCTGTGATGGCTGGTGGTAAGCGATTGCGTCCATTGCTAACTTTGGCAGTTGCCCAATCGTATGGTATGGGCGTACCAGGATTGGTTCGCGCAGCGAGTGCGTTGGAATTGATTCACACGTACAGCTTGATTCACGATGATTTACCAGCGATGGATAATGATGATATGCGTCGTGGTAAGCCAACGACTCACCGCCAGTTTGGTGAAGATGTCGCAATTCTAGCGGGGGATGCCTTGCAACCATTGGCTTATCAATGGTTGGCGAGTGATCCGCTATTAACCACACCGCAAAAGGCTGAGTTGATGTTGCAACTAGCTTTGGCATCAGGTGCAAACGGTATGGTGGCTGGTCAAGTGATGGATATGGCGGCAACGAATGCTGATACGATTACACTTGATCAAGCGAAGGCAATTCATTATCGCAAGACCAGTGCGTTGATTGCCTATGCTGCCATTGCTGGTGGTATCATGGCCCACGCATCAGAAGCAGTCAAAGAACAACTTTGGAATTTTGGGATGGCTTATGGCCTTGCTTTCCAAATTAAGGATGATTTGGATGACCTTGGTCAGGACGATGATGAGGATAAGCAAGCATATCCAACGCTACTTGGGGTGCAAGGTGCGATTGATGCTTTACGTGAACAAGTCGCACTTGCCAATCAGGCGTTGCAAAAGCTTGGTGAACTAACAGGCAATGACATCGCACTGTTGGTATCATTTTTGGATTACTTTAACGAGACATTGGAGAAATAATGGCGATTGAGAAAGAACGAGTAGATGTTTTAGCGGTTCAGCAAGGACTTTTTACCTCGCGTGAACAAGCTAAGCGTGCAATTATGGCTGGCGAAATTTTGGGCGAAAACGAGCAACGCATGGACAAGGCGGGTGAGAAGATTCCCGTAACAACTGAGTTGCACTTGAAGGGTGCGCCTATGCCATATGTATCACGTGGTGGCTTTAAGCTTGAAAAGGCTTTGGATGTGTTTGACATCTCAGTTGATGGCAAGACAGTTTTGGATATTGGGTCTTCAACGGGTGGCTTTACCGATGTGTCATTGCAAAACGGTGCTAAGTTGGTTTACGCCCTGGACGTGGGAACAAACCAATTGGCTTGGAAGTTGCGTTCAGATGAGCGTGTTGTTGTAATGGAAAACACCAACTTCCGCTACTCTGAATTGCAAGATTTCACCCAAGGGCAACCTGAAGTGGCGACAATCGACGTTTCATTCATTTCGTTGAACTTGATTTTGCCACCTCTTTCAAAGATTTTGACGCCTGGTGGATCAGTCGCAACATTGATTAAGCCACAATTTGAGGCGGGTCGTGAAGCAATTGGTAAGCACGGTATCGTCAAGGATGCCGCAACACACTTGGCAGTTATTGATAAAGTAGCTGGCTACGCAAAGGCAGCTGGGTTCAGTATTGTTGGGTTGGACTATTCACCAATTAAGGGTGGATCAGGAAACATTGAATTCTTGGCTCACTTGGTACTTGATGGTGGTGATAGCACGATGTCTGAAGCTGAACGCGAAGCTGTGGTGGCTGGTGCACACGCACAATTGAATGCACGTCGTGAGGAAAAGACGGATGAGACGAAGTAAGCAAGAACGTCAACAAGCCATCAAGACGTTGATTAGCAACGAGCAAATTCAACGCCAAGAAGACTTGGTACGTAAATTGAATGAAGCTGGTTGGGAAGTCACGCAAGCAACGATTTCACGTGATATTACCGAAATGCAATTAGTAAAGGTGCCACTACCGGCTGGTGGATTTGCCTACGCTGTGATGTCAGGGGCTGATTATTTTGGTCAGCTTGGTCGTATTTTGCAAGAGACCACAACTGATGTTGCAACCCAAGGGAATATGATTATGATTAAGGTGGCGCCAGGAACTGGTCCGGCTTTGAAGACGGACCTTGAAGAAGCGAATTTGCCAGAAGTGTTTGGGCTAATTGGGGATGATGCGGGCGTTTTGGTAATCTTGCGTGAAGGCGAGCTTGCAAAGGACTTTGCGAACAAGTTGACGGCGCAAGCTTAGTTAACGGAAGAGGAGCATGCTATGCTACAAGAATTATCAATTCAAAATTTTGCGATTATTCCGAAGCTCAACATTAGCTTCCAACCTGGGATGACTGTTTTAACTGGTGAAACTGGGGCTGGAAAGTCAATTATCATTGATGCTGTGGGCCTACTAACTGGTGGGCGTGGTTCGCAAGATTTTATTCGTGAGGGCGCTGATAAGGCGGTCTTGCAAGGGTTAATTGATGTGGAACCAGGCCAACCAATTACACAACTGCTTGATGAGTTGGGGATTCCACTAGAGGACAACCAACTATTGATTCATCGTGAGTTGCACAAAAGTGGGCGCAATGTGATTCGGGTTAACGGTAGCTTGGTTAATGCCACGACACTTAAGGAGATTGGTCAACACCTAGTTGATATTCATGGTCAGAATGAACATCAGGAGTTGATGCAAGTCGAGCGCCATTTGGCCTTGTTGGACGAGTATGGTAAGAAGACAATTGGCCCAGTACTTGAAAAGTACCGGGCGGCATACGAGACTTACCGTAGTCTGGAAAGTGCATTCCACAAGCGTCAAGCTGACGAACAAGCCTGGGCACAACGTCTTGATATGTTGAGCTTTCAAAGTAAGGAATTGGCGGATGCTAGTTTGGTTGAAGGCGAAGAAGAGATGCTGGAAGCTGAGTATCAGGAACTAACCAACTTCCAAGATGTTTTGGCGGCACTGTCTAAGGCGCATGAAGCATTGGACGGCGACTGGGATAATAACGGTCTAGAGACGATTTCGACCGCCATGAGTGCCATGGAAGACATCGAAGAATTGTCACCAAAGTATGCAACGTTAACTGAAGCGGTTCGTGGCGCGTACTACGAATTGCAGGAAGCGGCGTCTGAGATTTTGTCGGTACGTGACGGCCTGGAATTTGACGAGGAGCGTCTACGAGAAGTCGATGATCGATTGAACTTGATTCGTTCATTAGAGCGTAAGTATGGCGCAACAATTACCGATGTCTTGTTACACCAATCTAAGGTCGATGCAGAGTTGGCTGAAATGGGTGGTGGCGAGCAATCGGCTGCTGAATTGGCTGAACAAGTTGAAGTTGCTGAACAAAAAGCCCGTACGCTAGCTGAGAAGCTACACGAATTACGTCTTAAGGCAGCTAAGCAATTGGCGACAAAAATTCATGATCAACTGAGTGATTTGTACATGGAGAAGGCTGTTTTCTCAGCTCACATCACGGAGTTGAAGGATTTGAACGCTACCGGGTTGGATGCAGTTGAATTCTACATTCAAACAAACCCAGGTGAAGGTGCTAAGCCGTTGGTGAAGATCGCTTCCGGTGGTGAGTTATCGCGAATGATGCTCGCAATGAAGACGATTTTTTCACGTGAGCAAGGCATTACGTCAATTATCTTTGACGAAGTTGATACCGGCGTGTCCGGTCGTGTCGCCCAAGCCATCGCTGAAAAAATCGCGGTGATTGGTCGATACTCACAGGTGCTAACGATTACGCACTTGCCACAAGTTGCGGCGGTCGCTGATAACCATTACTTTATCGAAAAGCAAGTGGTTGGTGATCGCACTGAGACAAGTATTCACACACTTTCTGAGGTTGAACGCGTTAATGAAGTTGCCAGAATGTTGTCTGGGGATGAGTTAACCGAGGCGGCCAAAGAAAACGCCCGTGACTTGATTCAACGAGCGGTTGCCAAACGAAGTGAATAGAATTAAAAACCAGGACTTTTTGGTCCTGGTTTTTTTAAACTCAAAACTTGCATGCTGACATAAAGTGTCTAGAATAAAGATACGATTATTTTGAGAGTGAGGGTGATGATATGCCAATCGTAACGGGTAAATTAACACCACAACAAGTTGCGCCGTTTGGTCAACTATTAAATATATATCCTGACGCAGCTGAGGCTCGTGACAGATATAATGCGGTAAGTTCCGACACACAAGGGCTGTTGTTCGTTACTGATGATGATGCAGTTGAAGGTGCAGTGGTTTACCGTGAGCAAGATGGGGATGTGACGCTAATTAGTGCCCTAGGCTGGAAAGCAATCGACCGCTTGTCTTTGTTTGAACAGTTAATCACCTATTTCAGCAAGCAACGCGTGAAATCACTAACGATAAAGGTGGCCCCAAATCAGACAAATAGTCCATTGCTGGCTGGCTTTAACCGCGTGGCTGAGTTAACGTATCGGCATGATTTTTCATACCCAGTTGCGCTGGTACTTGGTGGTGGTGGGGCACATGGCGCGTTTGAAGCAGGCGTTTTTGATGTGTTAAAGGCACGTGGTATTGTGCCACAAGAAGTGCTGGGTGTTTCGGTCGGATCAATTAATGCCATGTCATTTATGCATTTGAACAGTGATATTTCGCACCACACCTGGGACACTTTGACGACAGATGTTGTGTATGAGGTTGATGAAGTCGGTGTTTCTAGAACTGACTTTACGAAGACGATTGCCACTCACTTAGTTGGGCGACACTATTTCAACAAAGAATCATTGCGCGAATTAATTTACCCAGTTGTTGTTCATGAATTGGCCACACCAAGGTTGGCAGAAATGACCCTGGTGGCGACGGAGTTTCCGCTACTAAAGGCTGTACCATACAGTGTGACGGATGAAACCACGGCTGACGAATTGACTGATTGGATTTTGGCATCGAGTGCGTTTTACCCCGTTGTGTCACCAGTTATGATTAACGGGAAGCAATACATTGACGGGGGGTATTCAAATAACCTGCCGATTAATATTGCGGCTGACCACGGTGCGAAGGAAATCTATGCCGTGTCAATTATGGATGGGGTGCCTGAAAACTGGGACCGCCCAGATGATGCCGTCGTCCACTTCATTCGGACACCGTGGCAATTTGGCCCACTGCTAGACTTTTTCCCTGACTTAAGTGCCACCTATGTACGTCTTGGCGAAATTAGAACCCGTCAAGTACTTGGTGAACTGGGTGGTTATTATTATGCTTTGCCGGCAGATATTGATTTTAGCTGGTTGGGTGGTAGTCAGTTGGTCAAATGGTTGGCAACTGATCCGGTAACGGCACCGATTGCAGCCCTTTTGACTGATTTGCCAGTTTGGTTGGCATGGCAACAATGGATTCGACGTGATGCTGATCCTGAACAAAAGGAGACGCCGAAGGGACAAGGATTGGCAACGGTTGAACGTTTAGCGCGATTATTAGAGGTTGATAAGCTAACAGAGTATGATTTGACGTCATTTATTGCGGCAATTATCATCGCAGGCAAGGAAAAACGTGATGTGTTGCCGATGCCAACTGGTGCGGTTAGTCGTGCTTATATCTTGGCTAATTTAGATGTCGTGCTAAGTGCCGTGTTGTTCTTGTTGTCTAAGTCGGAAAAAACGAGTAGAATATAAAATTGATTAGCTAGAGAAAAAGATAGGAGTAAGAGTACCATGAAGCGTGGCGTATTGATCGTACTATCGGGTCCGTCGGGTGTTGGTAAAGGGACTGTGCGAAAGGCGTTGTTTGAAGAAACAGACATCGACTTTCAATATTCAATCTCAATGACCACACGACACCCCCGAGCAGGTGAAGTAGACGGAGAGGATTATTTCTTCGTAACTCGTGAAGAGTTTGAGGCAGAAATCGCCAACGACGGTATGTTAGAGTACGCCGAGTATGTGGGAAACTACTACGGCACACCAAAGAGCTTTATTGAAAAGACTTTGGCAGCCGGTCGCGACGTCCTATTGGAAATTGATGTTCAAGGTGCTTTGCAAGTGAAGGAAAAGATGCCAGAAGGTGCATACATCTTCTTGACGCCACCTGATCTTGGTGCATTAAAGGAACGTTTGATTGGTCGCGGTACTGAAGCGATGGAAGTTATCGACCGTCGTGTCTCTGCTGCAACTGCTGAAATTCGTATGATGGCTAACTATGATTATGCTGTCGTGAATGACGAAGTACCTTTGGCAGTTGATCGTATTAAGGATATTATCAAGGTTGAACGTTTGCGCGTTAACCGTGTGTTGCCAGAATATATTGCAATGATTGAGGAGCTAGAATCATGATTTTATACCCATCAGTTGATAAGTTGTTGGAACGTGTTGACTCACGTTACAAATTGATTGCTTTGGGAGCTAAGCGCGCCCACGAATTGGAGCAAGGTGCATTGCCAACGTTGGCTCACTTTGATTCAGTTAAGCCAATTGGCCAAGCATTTGAAGAAATCGAAGCCGGTAACGTTGTTATCGACGAAGAAGCTACTAAGTTGGAAGCCGAGCACTTGGCTGACTAATAGCACTAAAAAAGACCATCCATTAGTTTGGGTGGTCTTTTTGTATAGTTAGGTACAAAAAAGGTCGCGACATCAAATCGCGACCTTTTTATTATTATTGATTCATTTGCTTTTGCTTCTTGCTGATAATTGATTGACGTACCGCGCTGATGATAGCAGGCAATGCCGTTACCACCAAGATACCGATAATAACCAATGAGAAGTGCTCACTGACAAATGGGATACCACCGAAGTAGTAACCGGCTTCAACGGCGACAACAACCCAAATAGTTGCAGCGATAACTTCAAGCATCAAGAAGTTCTTGTACTTGAAACCTGAAATGGCAGCCGTAAATGGTACCAAGGTACGAATGATTGGCAAGAAACGTCCCAAAACGACAGCCATCTTACCATGCTTAACGAAGAACTCGTTTGCCTCAGCTAAGTGCTCATCCTTAATGAAACGACCAAGTAGTGGGTGCTTAACCAACTTCAAACCAACCGTGCGGCCCAAGAAGAAGTTCAATGAGTCACCAGATACAGCGGCAATCCAGAACATAATCATGAGTACCCAGTGATTAAGGATGCTACCATGCAAAGCTGAAATTGATCCAGCTGCAAATAGTAGTGAATCTCCAGGAAGGAACGGGAAGATAACTGATCCCGTTTCGATGAAGATGACAGCAAAAAGCGCGACGTATGACCAAATGCCCCATGCGTTAACCAGATTGTTCAAATGAACATCAAGGTGCAGGAACAAATCGATAATGTGCATCATAATATTTGTTTACTCCCAGTAATCTGTTTGAATGTCTATTGACAACTAGAATCTAGTTTACCATGTTTTCAGGGGCAGTGTGAGTGGCCTTAATGTTTATGTTATAATACAAGCAGTGAATTTTAAGATTTAGAGGAGAATGAAGATATGGCATTGCCACAATTTGATTTGGCTGCAGTAGAAGGCCCAGTTGCTGTTTTGGAAACAACAAAGGGTACGGTAAAGATTCAATTGTTCCCAGCACAAGCACCTAAGACGGTTGAGAACTTTGTTGGATTGATTGAAAAGGGTTACTACGATGGCATTATTTTCCACCGTGTAATTAGCGACTTCATGATCCAAGGTGGTGACCCTACTGGAACTGGTATGGGTGGCGAGTCACTTTGGGGTGATTCTTTCGAAGATGAATTCTCAGATGAAGTCTTCAACTTGCGTGGTGCCTTGTCTATGGCTAACGCTGGTCCAAACACAAACGGTTCACAATTCTTTATTGTGCAAGCTTCACGTGTACCAGCGAACATGTTGCGTCAACTAAAGGGTCTTGTACCTGATGAAGTTGTGTCAGCATACGGTGAGCAAGGTGGTACGCCATGGCTAGACAAGCGTCACACTGTATTCGGTCATGTTATCGAAGGTATGGATGTTGTTGATGACATGGCTAAGGTTCGTGTTAATTACGCAGACAAGCCACTTGAAGATATCAAGATTATCAAGGCAACGATTGCATAAGGTTGTCACTCGGGGTTAACCCGAGATACATATAATAAGAAAAACTAATTAGAGGAGGTTATTATGGCTTATCATATTGGCGAGATTGTCCAAGGCACTGTAACGGGTATTCAACCATACGGTGCTTTTGTGCAACTCGATGATCATACACAGGGACTAATACATATTTCGGAGTGTCGATCAGCATTTATTCGACATGTCGGGGATGAATTGCATGTTGGTCAAGTAATCGATGTCATGATTCTAGATATCGACCAATATAATGAAAAGATTTCATTGTCACGTCGCAGTGTCTTAGATGCTAATCAAAAGGTACGCATGGATCGTGAAAATCAACGTGTTGATAATTGGCACCATCATTACTGGACTAATCAGCACTTGAATATTGGTTTTGAAACGATTGCAGATAATCGCGATGATATGATTGCGGAAGCATTGCAACGTTTGAACGCACACGTTCACTAATTAAAGGGGGATGGCATAATGTCATTAATCGCAGGAACAGTTGTCTTTACTCGAAATGATCAATCATATTTCTTGGTGACCGATGAAGTGCCAACACCACGCTTCTACACAGTTAAGATGCACAAGCATGATGGTGATACTGCATTGGGTTCATTACTAACGGGGATGAAGGATGAACTTGGCTTTGATATTGACAATCTTCATCTAGGAGAATTTGCGGCATGGCATGGTCAAGGTTTGGAGACTGCGGAAGATTTGATTTCGCTCTATACGTTTGAACCAGTAGATGCTTCACTTTTCAATATGGATCGACTAGGATTGCTAGGCCTACAGTTTATGAATGCCAAGGATGCGGCCGATCTGCTTCGTAATGTTGATATGACAGGCGTTGCACGATTGGATTAAATTGGGGCTTGCATTTATCTTAGATGTTCGGTATTATATTCAAGTTGAGTTTTTCAAACGAATCTAATTCGCATGCAAAACGATGCAAAATGAATTGAATTTGGTTGTTGACAATCATTAATCAATTCGATATGATATATAAGTTGCTTGCGACGGAATATGTGTTCAAACTGTGAATGAGTTGTTTAAACAATTTGAAATAAGTTGTTGACATCTACTTCTTAAGTTGGTAAGATATAAAACGTTGCTGATGAGCAACTGCGAGATAGTTCTTTGAAAACTGAATATCGTTTCGATGAAACAAATGTGTAGGGTCATCAAGCTAAGCTTGATGCAAAAACATTTGCGAAGTCAATTCGCTAGTAACTTCGTTTAACTTCTGTTAAACAACAAAAATTGAGTTATACTCAAACTTCAAATTGAGAGTTTGATCCTGGCTCAGGATGAACGCTGGCGGCGTGCCTAATACATGCAAGTCGAACGCTTTGTGGTTC
>NZ_PVSN01000005.1 GCF_004766315.1 Weissella confusa
ACGGTTCCAGTTAAAGCATCGGTCATGATAAGCGGATGGTAACCGACGTTCAAGTAGTGATAATTAAAACCAATTTTTTCTTGATGACCAAAGGTCTCAAAGTAGGTTGAATCCAAATCTAGCACCAGTTCAGTGTTGGCTGATCTTTCATCAATTAAAGAGACAATACGACGATTTAATTCTTGTAGCTCATCAATGTCTTCGTTCGTGAGATGTGATAGAAATCTGGAAATAGTTGGTTGAGATGCCATGTTTTGCGCATAAACAAGTCGATGTTCGATATCTTGGGTCAAGTAATCTGCAACGTCGTCGTTGCGATAACCTTCGATAACTTGAATGAGCATTTGCAATAACAATTCTACCTTAGCATAGCGTGGATTTTTGCGATTATCGTTGAATTCAACGTTATTAAAGAGCCTGGAAATTACAGGCGAATTCAGAAAAATACTAAGCAGCACGTTGCCACCATCCGAGGTAATTGGTGCCCCATTGTCTGAAACTGCAACTAAATGGTTGCTAGGTAATACTTTTTGAGTCATAATTTTAGACGCTCCAATTTTTGAGTATTTGGTTTGTTTTCCACTAACAAAATATCATAAAAAAGAGCTCCTATGGTTTTCACCCAACGGGTGAAAGCGCAAAACCCGCTGAAACGGTATTAACTTGCTGTTTCAGCGGTTTTTTGTTTGTCTTGATGAATAATCCGGGGTTAAATAAAAGGGCGAGTTGCATTGGTTGCGACTCGCCCTTTTTGCATGGCGCTGATGTGAAAATAAATTGGGCGGACAGGATAACCTGTGCGATAATGAGTGAATGAATAAGTGAAGTAGGGGAGGGTAGGTCAATGAAAGACGTCCTTGTAT
Source organism: Weissella confusa (assembly GCF_004766315.1). Taxonomy (GTDB): domain Bacteria; phylum Bacillota; class Bacilli; order Lactobacillales; family Lactobacillaceae; genus Weissella; species Weissella confusa_A. The sequence continues at coordinate 864 of NZ_PVSN01000005.1, forward strand.
TAACAACTGGTGGCACAATTGCGTCGACCAAAACAGAAAACGGTTTGGCACCCGGTCTTGATGCTGAAACGTTGATTGGTTATTTTGAACGACGCCCAGGTGTTAATCTATCGGTTGAAAGTGTCATGAGTAAGGACTCAACCAACATGCAACCAGAAGACTGGTTGGATTTGGCGACGCGCATTCAACAGCATCATGACAACTATGATGCCTTTATTATTACCCACGGTACAGATACCATGGGATATACGGCAGCAGGTCTCTCATATCTCCTCTATGGGTTTGATAAGCCGGTTGTGTTAACTGGGTCGCAAGTACCGCTGGGGATGGTTGAGACGGACGCTGTGCGCAATTTGCACGATGCGCTGACCTTTGCCAGCCAAACGGACCTGCAGGGTGTCTATCTAGTCTTTAATGGCTTAGTGATGGCCGGTACGCGTGCAGTAAAGACCAAGTCAAAGAGTTACGATGCCTTTGAAAGTATCAACTACCCATATATTGCCAGTGTGTCTGAGGGTAACATGGTGCCGTTGTATCAACCGGAACCAGAAGAACCGGTATTAACGCCAAGTATTTCATTGGATCCAAATGTGTTTGTGTTGAAGGCTTTTCCTGGATTGACGGTTGATATCTTTGATTATTTGGCTGCTCATGTTCATGGTGTCATCATCGAGAGTTTTGGAAATGGTGGCTTGCCATTTGAACGACGCAACTTAATTCCGGGGATTGAGAAGTTGATTGCAGCGGACATTCCGGTGATTATCACGACACAGATTTTGGAAGAGGGTCAGGATATTTACCTCTATGAAGTTGGTAAGAAAGTGGCTGATACTGGTGGTGTTACGGCCGGTGATATGAACACGGAAGCGATTGTGGCGAAGTTGATGTGGGTATTGGCTCAGACGCGTGAGCTTGAGACAGTTAAAAGACTTATGCAAACGCCAATCGCGCACGACTTGGATTTTGTATAATACAATTAACGTTACAAAAACTGCCTGTTACAGGCGTTACAAGCAAAAGTGAGGGTAAAATGGCTGATTTGAAGTATGATGTCCTAGAAAAATTTGGCGTTCTCTCAACGAGTAAAAGTGGTTGGGAAATGCAGTTGAATTTTGTGCAGTGGGGTGACAATACGCCTAAGTTTGACTTGCGTACTTGGTCGCCTGACGGTAGCAAAATGGGTAAAGGTTTGACGTTGACCCACGATGAAATCGTGAAGTTGTATGAGGTGCTTGGCGATGTGCTTGCAGTTGAAAATGGTGCCCAAGCATCTGTTAAAACTGAGGCGCCGGCTGAAGATTATTTGGCCGAAATGTACTACGCTGACCAAGCTGAAGAAGCTGCGGAGGAAGCTGCCGAAGATGTAGATCGTCAAAAGTGGGGTCGCCTAAGCAATTTATAAAGCAGACTGGGAATGTCGGAAGTTTTAGACCGACAGCTGCTGTGTTAATTAATTAACGGTATTAATAGTTAGGTATACAACTAATCGCACGTGGAATGATTTTCCGCGTGCGATTTTTGTTAGCCCTATTAATTAAGATGTTTTTGATGACAAAATCGCATAAAAGACGCGTCTTAAATGCCTTGATAACGGCGTTTTTCTCCTCTAAACTGGCCGTAACGGATCAAGGGGGATTTGAGATGCGATTATTAGTTGTAGATTTTGAGGAGTTACGTCAGGGGCGCGTGGATTGGCAGTTGTTTGTTGAAAATCTGCTGGATGCTGGTGTTGAGACGGTAGTGTTATTGAATGCGGTGCAACATGCTTCAGCTGGTACGCCAGTTTTCTTTGGAAATGGTGTCTTGCCTCGTGATGGTGTCACACACGTTTGGGCAGATAACCCTGTTTTACTGGTTGATGAAGCGTTGCGTCGACAGGAGGAATACTGGCATTGGGCGTGGTCGAAGGTTGGTCGTCGGAACGGTGCAGAATATGGGGTGGCAATTATCCAGATGGGATGGATTCGTCGCGTTTGGTGTCGTCCGTTTTCAAGTGGGAATGGGATTCATGTGTTCGACGTTGGTCGTCATGTCATTGTAGTGCCAACTGTGAGTGGGCGAGGGGAGGGACGGCCGGTTGAATTGATCGAAAGTACGCATGATTATTTACATGGTCAATTAAAACCGATGTTTATGTTGCCACCAGAACAATGGTTATATCGATTGCGTGATTATGATTGGGTGCGTTGTGATGATTTAGCTCAACAACGTGTGCAATCGATAGGAGATGAAATACCGGTTGTAGTAGATTATGACGCGGCGATTGTGTCGATTGAGCCGTGGCAACCGCTGCTTGATACACCGCTTAAAACGAGTTTGATAAATTCACTTGATTAAAGCTTTTTGTATAATGCAAATGATGTATCATCTGACTTTGTATAACGTTGATATTGGATTGGACTGTGGTCTGCGTATGAATAGTTGTATAATGTAAGGAACAACTACGATTGAGGGTAATGACATGAACAAAGCGCCACAACGCGTGCAAGGAATCTTTGATGGTCTTGCACAAGATTACGACAAGATGAACGACATTATTAGTTTGGGAACGCACCGTAGCTGGCGTACTAAGACGATGGCTGCGATCGATGTGCCAAAAAACGGCCAAATCCTTGACGTGGCAGCTGGAACTGGTGATTGGACGATTGCTTTGGCTAAGGAGCTTGGTGAAAAAGGCCATGTAACTGGTTTTGACTTGAGTCCAGAAATGTTGGCAGTTGCACGTGAAAAAGTTGTGGCAGCTGGCGTTAGTTACTGGGTGACGTTGACACAAGGTAACGCGATGGAGTTGCCTTATGAAGATGATACGTTTGACTTGGTGACGATTGGATTCGGTCTACGTAACTTGCCTGATACAGCTAAGGGACTGCAAGAGTTGTACCGCGTGTTGAAGCCGGGTGGTGAATTGGTTGTTTTGGAAACGTCACAACCGGACAATCCAGTGATCAAGCCTTTCTGGAAGATGTACTTCAAGGGTGTTATGCCAATGATGGGTAAGGTGTTTGCTCACGATAAGGATTCATACGATTACCTCGAAAAGACAACAGAAGAATTTATGTCATTTAAGGCGTTGGCTGATTTGATGACCGATACTGGTTTCAAGACAGTCACATACCAACGATTCAATTTTGGTGCCGCTGCAGCGCACTACGGCATTAAGTAAAAACTCTTTTCTTCTATATAGAAGGGGAGGGGAAAGCAAAATAAAGACACGTTCCGAATGGAACGTGTCTTTATTAGTTATTAATCCAAATTGTAATCAATGTCCGGTGTAACTGTAGCACCTAACACATTTTTAAAATGCCAAAGTGCCCAGCGGTGACCGGTTGGTGTGAAACTTGCAACGCCATCTGCGTGAACGGTGATGTTGTAGTTCAAGTTGTACGCATCAACCGCTGTATGCAAAATGCAAATGTCGGTATCGACACCAGTTAGATGAATGTCCTTGATGTCGCGTGAACGAAGGTAGTTATCCAAATCGGTATTGGCAAAACTGCTGTAACGATTTTTTGGATAAATCCAAACGTGATCATCATCCTTGTGTTCAGCAAACCAATCCGCCAAGACACCGTAGTATTCACGACCAGGTGTGTTGGCGACGTTGTGTGCTGGATAAAGTTTTGTTTCCGGGTGATAAGGGTCATTCGGTACGTGCAAATCAGTTGGCAAAATGACGGCATCGCCATTAGCCAAAAATTCATCTGCCAATTCTACCAGGCGAGGTGCAAGTGCTTGCGCTGACTCGCCGGCGGTTAGTGGTCCTTCTGGTGCGACGAAATCGTTTGTGTAATCAATAATCAACAAAGCCTTCATGACAAATCTCCTTGGGTTTGACCGATAGTGACAATGCATTCTCTTTCTTTGTTGGTTATTATACGTCTTTTGCTACGGAAAGCCTACTTGCGAACTGGAATAATCATCGCGGTGAATGTTGATGATGAGGTTAGCTTGTTTGTTTCCGTGACGTAAGTGTCGATGCGCCAAGTTTGAATTTGGCGACCGGCGTGGATTGGTGTCGCGATGGCGCGCAACGTGCCTTCAGTTGCTTGGGCGACGTGGTGTGTGTGGATATCTAATCCGACGGGTACTTGCTTTGTGTTGTCGAGTCCGACGTTAGCGCCGAAGCTGCCGGCCGTTTCGGCGAGCAAGGCGTTCATGCCACCGTGCACAATGCCGTATGGTTGCTTGATTTCATCGCGAATTGGCATGGTTAGAATGACTTCTTCGGCTGACGTCTTTTCAACGGAAATGTTTAAATATTCAATCGCATTCATTTTTCTTCAAAACTCCTATATATGGATGTATTTATTTTGTATATGATTATAACTTTAACTAGGACGAACAAGAAATCGTATAAATTGTTAAAGTGTTAAATATAAGTTTAACGGGTCTTTGGCCAAATTAGTAGAAAAAAGCTATAATTTAAAAAGCACATATTTGAGATAGAGAATATCGAAACCAGAAAGTGAGACTTAACATGACTGTAGAATGGACAGCGATTAAGGAATACTCAGAAATTTTGTTTGAGCGTTCAGATGCTGTAGCGAAGGTTACAATGAACAACCCGGCTCGTCACAACGCGTTTACGCCAGTGATGGTACAAGAGATGATTGATGCCTTCTCAATCGCTCGTGATGATGCTTCAATCGGCGTCATCATTTTGACGGGTGCTGGTGACAAGGCCTTTTCATCTGGTGGTGATCAATCAGTTCGTGGTAACGGTGGTTATGTTGGACCTGACCACATTGCCCGTTTGAACGTGTTGGACTTGCAACACTTGATTCGTATTATTCCAAAGCCAGTTATTGCGATGGTTAAGGGATGGGCCGTTGGTGGTGGAAACATCTTGCAATTGGTCGCTGACTTGACGATTGCAGCTGATAACGCCATGTTTGGTCAAACTGGTCCTAAGGTTGGTTCATTTGATGCCGGTTATGGTTCAGGTTACTTGGCCCGTGTTATTGGACACAAGCGTGCTAAGGAAGTGTGGTTCTTGACGAAGTTCTACACGGCTGAAGAAGCTTACAGCATGAACTGGATTAACCGCGTTGTACCTTTGGCTGAAGTCGAAGATGCCACAATGGAGTGGGCTAACGAAATTTTGAAGAAGTCACCAACTGCTATTCGTTTCATCAAGGCAGCAATGAATGCTGACACTGATGGTTTGGCTGGCTTGCAACAATTCGCTGGTGACGCCACGATGTTGTACTACACGACGGATGAAGGTAAGGAAGGAAAGAACGCGTTCCTAGAAAAGCGCGAACCAGACTTCTCACAATTTCCTAAGTTCCCATAAAGAAAAACGAGCCCCGCATCGCTAAAAGACTGATGTGGGGCTTTGTGTTGAAAGGACATGGCAATGGAAAATTGGCTAACAAAGCGCGCTATGCTGACGCCAGATCGGATGGCAGTGCGCTTTGAAGATACAACGCTAACTTTTGCTGAAATGCGTCAACGCGTTTTGACAATTGCTGGCCAAATCACGCAACACATTGATAATAATGAACGCATCGCTTTGATTACGCCTAATAATCTAACGGGTTATTTGATGATTTTGGCGGTGCAACAACTTGATAAGACGGTTGTCTTGTTAAATCGCCGGCTTTCACCGCGCGAGATGGCGTTTCAACTAGACGATGCTGCCATTACGACGGTTATTCAAGACGATCGTTTTAAGGGTGAGTTGCCATCAGTCAAGCAAGTTACGTTTGCTGAAGTTTTGGCAACAACTGCGGAGGCTATTGACCCAGTTGCGGATTTCGACTTAGATAAAGTGACGTCAATTATGTATACGTCAGGTACTACGGGTAACCCAAAGGGTGTTATGCAGACTTTTGGTAACCACTTCTATTCAGCAGTTGGTTCTGCCTTGAATCTCGGGTTAACGCCGGATGATGTTTGGCTAGCAGCGGTGCCGATTTTCCACATCAGTGGGCTTTCAATTATGATGCGTTCATTGATTTACGGCATGGGTGTCAGTTTGTACGAACGATTTGATGTTGAAAAAATCAACGCCGAATTGATGGCTGGTCAAGTAACGACGATTTCGGTGGTGCCAGTTATGCTGAAGCAATTATTGGCGCAACTGCATGAGGGTGCGAAGTATCATGAACGTTTCCGCACGATGCTACTTGGCGGTGGCCCAACGGATTTGACGACGCTTGAAAAGGCGATTGTAGCCGGCATTGAAATTGTCCAATCATACGGTATGACAGAGACGGCTTCACAAGTGATTGCGTTGGATGCGGCCAGTGCAACAAAGAAACTGGGCTCAGCTGGTAAGCCGCTATTCCCAGTTGAAGTTCGAATTCAAAAGTCGAATGATGCTGACCAAGTTGGCCGTATTCAAATTAAGTCACCAACTTTGGCAGTTGGGTATTTGAATCGCCCTGATAAGTACGCCGAGTCATTTGTTGATGGCTGGTTCGATACTGGTGACATGGGTTGGCTGGATGACGATGGCTTTTTGTACGTTGAAGGTCGCGAAGGCGATATGATTTCATCGGGTGGCGAAAATGTCTTCCCAGATGAAATTGAATCTGTCTATGGTGAAGCGACGGCAATTGATCAAATTTCAGTTGTCGGCATCCCAGATGAACGTTGGGGTGCTGTACCTGTGGCGTTTTTGTCATTTAAGTCTGGTGAAACCATGGATTTTGCCAGTCTACGCACGTTTGGTCGTGAGCGTTTGGCGCACTATAAGGTGCCAGCGCGATTCTTTGTGACGGATAACTTCCCCCGCACGGCGAGCGGTAAGATTCAGCGTCATAAATTGCGTGACCAATTGGACGAGGCGCAAGAAATTAAATAGGAAATAAGTGAGTTGGTGTGACATTGGTATACACCAACTCATTTTTTAGTATATGGCTTTTCTTTTTCGACTTACGTATAATAAGTGGGATAGTTTTAATCCACAATACAGGAAAAATGAGAAGGGGATTTATTTATGTTGGGGGATAATGTTGGGCTGTATAAACGCCCAGTTTTTGGTCTGAAGAAGCGCTTGTTGGTATCTGGTGCGACTTTGGTAATGTTGGGGATGGCACCAGATGTGCGAGCGGATGATGCCGAAAATGGGACGTCGATGGTCATGGGCGACACCGGCGTAATGAGCAATGAAAATGGTGACCGTGGTCCCCAAAATTGGGATTGGTCTACTGATACGAGTGTTGCACAAACCGTTATGACAACGGTGAATGGCGCAGTTAATGCTGACGGTAAAGTGCTGCCAGCAGGAAGCAGTTTGTGCAGTTGGTTGATGCGCGAATTGTGAACGGGTATGCGATTGGGCTGAAAATTCATAATGCCAATGGGCAATATCAATCAGGTGATACGTTGTCGATTCCGCTGTACGGCGAGATGGTATCGGCAACTGATCAGCATAAGCAAACGTTTAATTTGGTGCAAGCGACGGGTGTTCTGCAAAATGACGGCGCAACGTTTGCACGCTATGAGGTAACGGGGCGCACGTTGAAGACTACCTTCACCACAACACCAATCGGTGAGGTGTCTTCGCATCTGGCGATTACAGGTTCAACGTCATCGCCACTGCCGGAAGCCAAGATTTGGGCTGAAAAAATCGGTACGGCAAAGATTGTTTTTGGGAATGCAACGGTTCAAGGGACGTTTGAATTTAAATCACGTTTCCAAGTTGATGCCCCAGGTGTTGCAACCCAACAGTTGTTCACGAAGAGTGATCAGGTGAGTGTGGGAAGTTATTATCAAGATGATGGCTACATGAACGCCTTGTTGCGCGGGGATGCGGATATAACTGCTAAAATTCGTGAAACGGGCACCTTTGCAACGGAAGATTTGATTCAATTACAACACGTTCAAATTGAACAAGGAACTGTGTTGTCTGCATCGTCATCCGCTGGTTATTCAACTTATTATGTTGTCGACAAAAATACAGCCGGAAAATATCAAGCTACCGTGATTTCGGCGACGGTCACTCAGATGAATACTGAATCCATTGATGCGCAAAACTTTATTGAATACGCTGAGGGCACATCTGACGAGGAAATTGTCCGTGACTTAGCGTCAGTTGGGCGCGGTGCGTATACGATTCATTTGAATGCCGATGGGACATATACAATGGCCTATAACATGGGAAATCCTTACACGGATTGGGGTGTTGATAATTTTGGCGATCAAACATTTGGTGAATTCTTGTTAAGCCGTGACGCCGACGGGACATTGACGGCTGCTGATTTGAAGGCTTTGGATGACAATATCGCACGCGCTGGTGGGGCTAACCCATCTGAAGGAACGGGGTCACACGGACATCAGTTCTACATTCATTTCGCCGATAACACGGCCGTTAATGCAGTGACGAGTGTCTTGAAAACTTACAATGCAACTGGCGAATTATTGAATACGACCAAAATTGCCCGCGCAGCCACAACACCAGATGTCGTTGATATTAAGGGACAAGCGCGTTTGCGAGTGTTCCATATTGACGAAGGTGGACATGAGCTGGCAACGACTGAAGTTAAGATTGCAAATCCAGGTACGCCGTATGAAACGTCAGCCAAGGAAATAGAAGATTATCATCTATTACGTGTAACGGATAATGCAAGTGGCGTTTATGGTAAAGCGAACGAGACAACATCGGTCGTTTATGTTTATGTGGCATCGCCGGTTGATGATCCAGATTATATTTTCGAAGAAGATGTTGAAGAACCAGAAGATCCTGCTGTACCGTTGGATGATGAGCCTGAAGTGCCAGGCGAGCCAACTGTAGAGGAACCGAATGTGCCGGTACAACCAAGAGTCGCAGTCCCAGAAGACCCAATGGTTGATGTGCCAACGCCAGAAGTGGATACACCACAAACGGAAACACCGGATCAAGATGTTATCACGCCGATTGAAAATCCAACGCCATCAACAGTTACACCACAAATTGACACACCAACACAAACGCCAGAGCCAGAATTACCTGTGAAGGACCGTGTGTTAGTTCCGACAGAGACGCCTAAGTCAGTCGTAAATCGCAAGGTGGCGCCAATCGTTACGGCACCAACGCCCGCTATTGAACCGGTGGCCTTGAAGAAGACGGCTGGAATTGCATCGCCAACTTTGGTTGAAAAGGTCACGGTTGAATTGCCAAAAACAGCGGCTGAACAGTCTGGTAACGCCTGGCTAAAGTGGGCCGGATTAAGTGGTATGGCCTTCTTTGGAATGCTAATTATTCGTCGAAAAAAGTAATCACCTTTTGCGCTTGAATTTCTAAAATGAGGGTCTATAATAATAGTCAATCTAGGAAAGGGGGTGATACGTTTTGTCAGATTATAGCAATCAAACGATTCGTATCGCCCTTGTATAGGAAACAAGGGCGATACGTAATTGTATTTAGCCCGGTAGGCAACTACCGGACGGCCATGCAGATTGCAATTTGAGATGTATGGTCGGAAGACACTAGGCGGCGAACCTGGTGTCTTTTTTTGCGCATTTTTTATTCGACACACACCACAAACGTAATTTTCTAAGCTAGTCAAACAAAGTGCACAAATTTGGAGTAAGATAGAGAATATCTCGTAACAAGAAAGAAGATTCACCTATGGAAGTTAGTTTATGGATCTGGGTGGCGTTTTTTGCATTTGTGATTGTGATGCTAGCGCTTGATCTGGGTATTTTTAACAAAGAAAATACGGTACCGACATTCGAAAAGTCATTGATGATGACGGGTATGTGGGTAGCCTTGGCATTTATTTTTGCGGGTGGTATCTGGTATTTTGCCGGTAGTGACCACGCGTTGGATTTTGTAACGGGCTACCTGCTTGAAGAATCATTAAGTGTAGATAATCTCTTTATCTTTATTCTGGTCTTTAGCTTCTTTGGTATTGAGGCTAAGTACCAACACCGCGTTTTGTTCTGGGGTGTGTTTGGGGCGTTGGTGATGCGTGTGCTCTTCATTTTGGGTGGCGCTGCGTTGCTACAACGTTTCGACTGGTTAATGTATATTTTCGGAGCTTTCTTGGTGTATACCGGATTGAAAATGCTCTTTGAAAAAGAAGCCAACCAGAACTTGGATGATAGTCGTTTGATTAAGACGCTACGTAAAATTTTGCCGATTAAGGATGACTACACCGAGCCACACTTCATTATTAAAGAAGATGGCCGTCATTACGTGACGAAATTCTTGGTTGCCCTGATTTTCATCGAAGCCTCTGATTTGCTATTTGCGGTGGATTCAATTCCGGCCGTATTGGCGGTGACACGAGATACGTTCATCGTCGTCACGTCAAATATCTTTGCGATTTTGGGGTTGCGTTCATTGTATTTTGCCTTATCAAAGCTATTGCCAATGTTCCGTTATATCAAGTACGCATTGGCGATTATCTTGGCGTTCATTGGTGCCAAGATGTTGATTAATGAGGGTGGTAAGATGTTCGGCTGGGAGTTTGAAATCTCAAACGCCGTCTCGTTGATTGTGATTGTCGGTCTGCTTGCGTTGGCAATTGTGTCATCAATTATCGTTGCCCGCGTGCAAGCGCGTCGCGAATTTAAATAAACATTAGCGCCATATTTTTCATATGGCGCTTTTTTGCGCGGCAAAAGATGAGTCTATAGTCCGCGGAACGGTTATAATGGACCTGAACCTTAAATATTTAAGGTTCAGACAAGGCTACGCTATGTCGATTTTAAGGTTCGCTGACTATTATTTAAAACAACAAAGATTTATAAGAGATATGAATGAAACCCATTTGGGGATATGTGAGGTTACTGAGATGGCAGGGAATACAATTAAGTTGTTAGTAGTGGAAGATGATTTTGCATTGAATGACACTGTCCGTGAAACGATTTCTGAATTAGGCGAAGTAACGCAAGTGCACGATGGGGATGAAGGTTGGTTTGAAATCGAGTCAGGCGTTTATGATGCCGTTGTGCTGGATGTGATGTTGCCGGGTCAAGATGGTTTTACGATTTTGAAGAAGGCAAAGGATATGTTTCCTAACTTGCCAATCCTAATGTTGACGGCCAAGGGTGAACTGTCAGATAAGATGCAAGGCTTCAACTTGGGTGCGGATGAATACATCACCAAGCCATTCTATAAGGAAGAATTGTTGGCGCGTTTGAAGACGTTGTTGCGCCACACGGGTGTGCTTGGTCAAGACGGTGCCCTTGAAGTAGGGAACGTACAAGTCTTTATTGATCAACACCGTGTTTTGGTTAACGACCAAGAAGTGAACTTGCAAGGTCGTGAGTTTGGTTTGTTAGTTTATTTGATGCAACACGTGGGTCAAATTGTCACGAAGGATCAAATTTTTGATCGCCTATGGGGCTTTGATTCTGATACGTCTTTGACAGTTGTCGAAGTGTACATGTCAAACCTTCGTAAGAACTTGCGTAATGCGGATGCGCAAGTCACGATTAAGACGTTGCGTAATGTTGGCTATATGCTAAACGCAGCGCTGACGGAAGACTGACTTTATGGTAGAAAAGAACAAACAACGCTGGGACGAACGGTTTGAAGCACGTGTCCGGGCGTTTTTTGGCAAAATTAAACTGCCAAAGTGGCTTCAGAGAATCCGCACCTCGTTGTCACAACAAGTTAAGATGACGATCTTGATGGTCGTTGGTTTTACGATGGTGTTTTCACTGATTGGGACGTTTACAATTGGCCAATTTAGGAATGTGATGTACGGCACGGCCCAGAGTCGCGTAGCACATGCGTTTGATTCACGTTCAAATCGTTACGATCAACCAACAATCCAAAATTCTCAAATTACTGATTACGTCGATACTTTTAAAGATTCGTTGAATATCAAACATGAGGATAAGGTCTACCTTAAGTCATACCGTGGTAGTTGGTATTTCTTTAACCGTCAGGGTGATCAATTGGCATTCGTTGATGTCACGACAGAGCACGAGATTGTTGAGTCATTCCAGAATCGTTTGGTTTGGATTTTCGCGTTGTCTGAAATTGCCTTGTTGTTGATGGCGGTTGCGTTAACGCGCGCCAACATGCGTCCGATTATGCGTGCGTGGTCGCAGCAACGAACGTTCGTGGCCGACGCGGCCCACGAATTTAAGACGCCGATGACCGTTATTCAAAATAACTTGGAGCGTATGTTGGAGCGACCAAATGATACGGTGATGGACCAAGTCGAAAACGTCGCTAATGCGTTGACTGAAGTGCGTCACTTGAATAATTTGACCGGTGATTTGTTGACGCTATCGCAGGCCGACGCTGATGTGCCATTGTTTGCGTTTGCTGACATGGACTTGGCGAAGGTGGCTCGCGAAGTTGGTGATATTTTCGAATTCACGGCCGAAGAAAAGGGCCAAACGCTACGAGTTGACGTGCCTGAGACATTGCCAATTGTCGGGGATGCCCAACGTTTGCGCCAATTGCTGGTGATTTTGACGGATAATGCCCAGAAGTACGCTGGTGAAGGGGCTGACGTGACGATTTCAGCGACTCAGACAAACAGCAGTATTAAGTTGCAGGTTTCTGACACTGGTAAGGGTGTGCCGGACGCCGATAAGCAACGTTTATTTGATCGCTTTTATCGTGTTGATAAGGCGCGTTCTCGTTCGACAGGTGGTCACGGATTGGGACTTGCGATTGCCAAGTGGGTGGTTCAAGGACACCGTGGCACCATCGAAGTGCTGGACAATCAACCGCACGGAACCATCTTCAGCATGACGTTGCCGAAGAACCAAAAAATTAAATAATGCCGTGCGATGCTGCCTAGGTGAGGGTGGCATCGCTTTTTTTGTGGTTTATGAAAGCGCTTTCTTTTCTTGTTTAAGCCACATTTAGGTCATAAACGAACCATATACTCAGCTTTGGTAATTAAGAAAACGGAGAAATAAAAAATGAGTAAGTTTACTGACTTTGGTTATACACAAGCACAAATTGATGAAAAGTTCCAACAAGTATTGGATACGATTTTTACAAATGAAGAGACGAAGTTCTACTATGACAACGGTGATGGTACGGCATACTTTACTGATACTGGTAACGATGATGTGCGTACTGAGGGAATGTCATACGGGATGATGATTGCTTTGCAACTTGATGACCAAGCCATGTTCAACAAGTTCTGGGCATGGGTGAACAAGTACATGTTGATCACAGACGGCCCAATGCACGGCTTCTTCAAGTGGTCAGCCCAACGTTCAGGTGTTTCTAACGCTGAAGGTTCTGCCCCAGACGGTGAAGAATTCTTTGCGGCTGCTTTGTTGATGGCTGCTAACCGTTGGGGTGACGGCGAAGGCATCTTTAACTACACGGCTGAGGCGAAGTCATTGTTGCACGAGATGGTGCACAAGGATGAAGAAGAAGGCGGTCGTGGCATGTTCGATCCTGAGACGACGTACATTCGTTTCGTCGCAGAAATGGACATTTCAGATCCGTCATATCACTTGCCTCACTTCTACGAGGTTTACGCACAATACGGTAATGAAGAAGACCGTGCGTTCTTTGAGCGCGCAGCTGATGCGTCACGTGAATATTTGAAGAAGGCGATGAACCCAGAAACGGGGATGTCAGCGGAATATGCGAACTACGATGGTACGCCAAATGACTTCCGTGGCCACGGTTCATTCTTCTCAGATGCATACCGCACGGCAGCGAACGTTGGGTTGGATGCTGCGTGGACGGGGAAGGTTGATGCCGAATTGACTGACCGTGTCGTTAAGTTGCAAGAATTCTACAAGGGTCAAATTGAACAAGAAAACATCCCGGTTTACTGGATTGACGGCACGATTGTCGGCGACAAGGAGACTGAAGATGGTCAAAGCCTGTTGTACGTGAAGCACCCAGTTGCCTTGAAGGCTGGTATGGCGCAATCAACACTAGCAACGCCAAACAATGAGTTGTCAAAGTACTACGTGGATCTATTCTGGAACATGCCAATGCGTGACGGTGTTTACCGTTACTACGATAACTTGTTGTACCTATTTGCCTTCATGTCTTTGGCGGGTATGTATAACAAGTATGACAAGCAGGCCTCTGCAGATCGCGTACTAGTAACAAATTAATCGTGGTGATAGTCAACCTGCAATGGTTGGCTATTTTTTTGTAAATGTCAAACAATTGCACTTGCAAATTAGGTGGCGATTTTGACTTTTTGACCGGATAAATACGACCTCTGGGCAAAGAGCCCTTGTAGACTGAATTTAATCCCTGTATTCTCAAACACGTGGTAATGAAACCGTTTACAGAAAGCGTTTGCATTACAAAAAATTCTTAAGGTAGTCACCATGAACAACGGAGGGTAATCGTCATGGAACAAAAGATGCCGAATCAAGTGGGGTGGGGCGAACGTGTCTCATACGCCATGTCGGACTTTGGGTGTAACACAATTTTTCAAATCGTAGGAACGTACTTCTTGGTTTTCTGTACTGACACATTGGGTGTTGCTGCAGCAGCCGTTACGGGACTTTTCGCGATTACAGCAATTATTGATTCAATCGATGGGGTGATTTGGGGATAATTCATCGACCGTACACATACGAAGTGGGGAAAGTCACGTCCTTACTGGTTGTGGTTTGCAATTCCATTTGCCATCTTCTGTGTGATGGCCTTTACGGCGCCACCACTATCAGAAACTGGTAAGGTCGTTTGGATTTACATTGCCTACATCGGCGCTAAGATTTTGTACTCAGGAATCAACATTCCAGTTACATCAATCTTGCCAGCGTTGACTTCAAATCCACAAGAGCGTGTGACGTTGTCAACAATTCGTCAATTCTTCGGAAACATGGGCGCAGCCATTTTCTTGCCATTGACGTTGCCGGCAGTTGGAATTATCGCTGGTATTTTTGATAAGGGTGCTAAGGATCCATCAACATCAGCAACGGGTTGGCTCATCTGGGCCGTTATCTTGGGTGTTATCACGGCAGCCTGCTTGTTGGTTGCCTTCGCTGGAACTCGTGAGCGAGTGGTCACGAAGGACTCTAACCGTTCAATTCCAATGCGCGAATCAGTGAAGGCCTTGAAGGGTAACTACCCATGGGTCATCATCATCTTCATCAACTTTATCTACTGGGGTGGATTTGCCGTTCGTTCAAGTTCATTGCCTTACTACTTCAAGTACGTTTTGCACAACGAAGCGTTGGGAAGTTTGGTCTTGGCCGGAACGGTTATCACGTTGGCCTCAACGGCGATGGTGCCATTCGTTGCCCGTCGTTTGGGTAAGCGAAACACGATGTTGCTTGGAATGGTCGGAACGGCTTTGTCACAATTGGTACTTTACCTTGCGGACATCATGAACGGAAATGTTGCCATTATCTTGACTGGTATTGTCTTGTACTTCATCAGCTACGGTTTGACGGGTGCCTTGATCGCCGTTATGTTGTCAGACGCTGTTGATTTCGGTGAGTGGAAGAACGGTGTGCGTGCCGAAGGGTTCGTAACATCATTTAGTTCATTCTCAGCCAAGTTGGGTATGGGAATCGGTGGTATGGTCTTGGCCGCCGTTTTGGCAGCTGGTGGTTATGCTGCTTCAGCTGACGGTACGCAGACCGCATCAGCACTGGACGCTATCCGCATGGGATTCATCTGTATTCCATTTATCGGTTACGCTGCCTCAGCAATCGCCTTGTTGTTCAACAACATCGACAAGCTTGAGCCACAAATGGTCGCAGATTTGACGGCTAAGCACGAACGTGAAGCTGCTGCAGTTGCAGAAGCTGAAGCCTAAGCAGATAGGCATTTAAAACATAATTAAACGGGGAATAAAAACATGAAGTTTACTAATGGATACTGGCTAAACCGTGATGAGTACATTGTTAACTCACCATTGGAAGCCTTTGACGCAATGGTCGTAGAGAAGGATGATGACAACTACGCAAGTGATGCCTTGCGTGTTTACTCAGCCTACCACCGTATCAACTCTCGCAGTGACATGTTGGATGTCGGTGCAATGACGATGACGGTGTTCTCACCAGCTGAAGATGTTATCGGTGTTGAATTGAAGCACTTCGATCGCGATGACAAGAATCCACTATACGAGTTGCAAAACAACAACGTGACTCCAGCAATTGAAATTGCAGATTCTGTTGCAACGTTGACGAGTGGTGATTTGCAATTGGCTGTCTCAATGCACGACAAGTTCAACATTGATTTCAACTACAAGGGTAAGCGCATTACGGGTTCTGAATACAAGGCGCAAGCGTCAATCGATGATTTGTCAGGTAAGCAATTGGGTCAAGTGATGCACGCCAACACGGTTACTGGTGCGCAAAACTTGGGCCCACAAGGATCAGTTACAGCAACTGACCACTTTATGCGTGAGCAATTGAGCCTATTGCCAGGTACGAATGTTTACGGATTAGGTGAGCGTTTTGGGGCCTTCGTCAAGAACGGCCAAAGCATCGACACTATCAACATGGATGGTGGTACTGGTTCAGAACAAAGCTACAAGTCAATTCCGTTCTACATGACGGGTAAGGCTGGCGTTTACTATGGTGTCTTTGTTAACGAAAGCCAACCAACGAGTTTTGAAGTCGGCAGCGAAGTGGTTGATCGTGTCAGCTTCTCAACGCGTGGTGAGTCATTGGAGTACTACGTGATTGCAGGTGATTCACAAAAGTCAGTGATTTCAAAGTACAACAAGTTGACGGGTGGTTCTGTTTTGCCACCAGAATGGACATTCGGTTTGTGGCTATCAACGTCATTTACGACGGACTACTCAGAAGAGACGGTTATGAGTTTCATCGACGGTATGTTCGAGCGTGATATTCCGGTTTCAGTATTCCACTTCGATTGCTTCTGGATGAAGGGCTTCGAGTAGTCAAACATGGAATGGGATAAGGAACAATTCCCAGATCCAGTTGGTTTGTTGAAGCGTTTGCACGACAAGGGCTTGAAGGTCTGCGTTTGGATTAACCCATACATTTCACAAAAGTCACCACTCTTCAAGATTGGTAAGGAAAAGGGTTACTTCATCAAGCACACTGACGGCAGTGTTTGGCAATGGGACTTGTGGCAACCAGGTAACGCCGTGGTTGACTTCACGAACCCAGAAGCCCGTGCTTGGTACCAAGGTTTGTTGAAGAACTTGTTGGACATGGGTGTTGACTGCTTCAAGACGGACTTCGGTGAGCGAATTCCAATGCACGACGCCGTATTCTTTAACGGCGGCAATCCTGAAGGT
This sequence comes from Weissella confusa, assembly GCF_004766315.1. Taxonomy (GTDB): domain Bacteria; phylum Bacillota; class Bacilli; order Lactobacillales; family Lactobacillaceae; genus Weissella; species Weissella confusa_A. Next base: position 17,975 of record NZ_PVSN01000005.1, read on the forward strand.
GAACACAACTACTACACGCATCGTTACAACGACGCTGTATTTGAGTTGCTGCAACAAGAAAAGGGTGAAGATGAAGCGGTTGTCTTTGCTCACTCTGGTACGGTCGGTGGTCAACAATACCCAGTTCACTGGGGTGGTGATAACTTGAGCCAATTCCACTCAATGGCTGACAGCCTACGTGGTGGTTTGAGCTTGATGTCATCAGGTTACACATTCTGGAGTCACGATATCGGTGGTTTCGAAGAGAATGCGAGCCCATCAATCTACAAGCGTTGGACGCAATTCGGTTTGCTTTCAAGTCACTCACGTTACCACGGTAACATCGAGTACCGTGTGCCTTGGTTGTTTGACGAAGAAGCCGTTGACGTAACGCGTAAGTTCACGCAATTGAAGTTGGAGATGATGCCATACATCTACGGACAAGCTAAGGAATCAGTTGAAGCTGGTATCCCATTGATGCGTCCAATGTACTTGGAGTTCCCTGAAGATCAAAACACAGCAACGTTGGATCGCCAATACATGCTTGGTAGCGACGTTTTGGTGGCACCGGTTATGACGGAAGAAGGGGATGTTGATTACTACTTGCCAGCTGGTAAGTGGGAGCACATCTTGGATGGCCGCGTCGTTGAAGTGACTGAAAACGGTCGCTGGATGACTGAAAACTACGACTTCATGAGCTTGCCATTGTGGAAGAAGATTGGCTAAAACTGACTGAAAGTCAGAACCCCAGGCGAATTAAGAATGTGATAGACTGAGCTTATAGATTTCGCAGAGCCGATGGGGGTCGGCGCGTAAACTTTGAGGGGTTCAGTGATGGAAAAGGCAGCGCAACAGCACGAAATAGTTGCAGACAATTCAGATGTTGGGGTTCGCGTCTTTTTATCCGATGAACCGCTTGGATTTAAGCCACTGCATTGGCACACGCATATTGAAATTGTGCTCGTCCTAACCGGCGAAGTAACGTTTCGATATGAGCAACATGATGTCACGTTACATGAAAATGAGTTCATTGTGATTGGATCGGGGATTCTCCATTCGACCACCAATTTGGCAAATCAAGCACTCGTGTTGCAAATTCCTGTGTATTATCTCAACCAGTATTGGTCGAATAGTGAATTGCTACGATTTGATTTGTGGACGAACCATAGTTTGCATGATGAAACGTATGACAAGATTGTCAGCATGCTTCAGCAAATGACCCAAATCTATTTGCGAAAAGAAGCTGGCTACCGGTTGCGATTTAGCAGCATCTTGATGCAAGTCTTGTATGACTTGATTACAAATTATGCTGTGACGTTAACACCGGGTGACTTAACGGAAGATGATCGTTTGAAGGACGTGATTATGTATATTCACGAGCAGTATCAAACGAAAATCTCGTTGAGTGAGGTCGCAGAAAAGTTCCATTACAACCCTGATTATCTTAGTCGTATTTTCAAGCGACGGGTCGGGGTGACATTTGTGAACTATGTTTATCAGGTTCGTTTGGAGGCCATCTATCAAGATGTGCTCGCGACGAATCAGGTTATCAAAACGATCTTTATCCGCCACGGCGCTAGCAACACCAAGTTAGCGATGAAAATGTTTAAAGAATTATACGGTCAGACGCCAAATCAGTTACGACAACTGAACAAGGGCGAATGACAGGGAACGGTATCGCAGTGATGTGATACCGTTTTTTGTTGGTACTTTCTGCTTGTGTTATTCAACAGCTGATATTATACTTTAAATAGTATAAGAGGTTATGTACTATACGGATAATGATTGAGATATTTTAAGAGGTGGAAATCATGAAGAAGATTATCGGTTTGATTGCAGCAGTGTTGGTCGTATTCGGCCTATACAAGGGATACGAATACTACAACGTCACATACAAGACAACGACGGCTTACACGCAAGTGCCTGCCCAAGTGCCACCATTGAAGGATACGGTTTCTGATTCTGGGGAAAAGATTGCCGGATCAAAGTCATACTCATACAAGTTGACGTTCATCACGACTAATGGGGAGCGTCGTGTCTTGAACTACAGCATTGAAGATGCTGATCCATTGACGCCAAACGCATATGTAAAGGCTGATATTAGCCAAAAGCGTGTGGTAAAGGGACCTGAAGGGGTGCAAAAGTCAGACGTGCCAACATCAGTACTTGAAAAGTTGAAGTAATCACGCGAACAAGCGTCATCACGGGCAGTGGTGACGCTTGTTTTTTGTTTCGAAAAGATTCTGAATTTAGGGCATTAGTTGTTAACGTTTATTTGTTCTACTGGAGTATAAAGTGCAGCAGAATGATTGAAAGGTAAGGACTAGATGTTTAAAGCAGAGTGGGGATATTTTAAAGAGCATAAATTCTATATTGTCGTCATGATTGGTTTGCTGGTCTTGCCGTCAATTTATGCGGTCGTTTTCTTGAGTTCGTTGTGGAACCCATATCAGAAGGTTTCCGATTTGCCGGTTGTGGTTGTGAATAAGGATAAAGCCTTAACGGTGAACAAGCAGAAGATGGCGGTTGGAAAAGACTTGGCTAGTGAATTGAAAAAATCTGACGCCATGGACTTTACTGTGCTGAATGAAAAAGAGGCTAATAAGGGTGTTGCAGATGGTAAATACTATATGAAAATTACCATCCCAAAAGACTTTTCGAAGAATGCTACCAGCTTGCTAGAGGCTAAACCAAAGAAGATGGTGTTGCATTATGAGATTAGCTCAGGCCACAGTTTTATTGCTGGAAAGATGGCTGAAACAGCAGCTGAAGGTATCGTGGCGCAAGTTGCCGGCGAAGTGACCGAGACATACGCTAAACAAATGGTGAAGGCTGTTAAGAAGGTCGGCGCCGGGGTTAACGATGCGGCTAAGGCTAACAAAGCATTGGCAGATGGATCATTGGAACTGGAAAATGGTAATAAGACGATTACCACGAATCTCGGTACGCTGACTGAAGGTGCGACGACTTTTGAAAATGGCACAAAAACCTTAGATGAAGGTGTCACGCAATTGTCTGAAGGTGCGACAGCTTTGACCGGTGGTGTTGAGACATACACGAGCGGGGTAAGTCAGGCGTATGACGGTAGCAAAGAAGTGTCCGATGGTCTGACGCAGCTTAATGACAAGCTAGGGACAGCGGCAGTAGACCAAGACCTAGCTGATGTGGAGGCGACGTTAGCAGATGTTCGAACGAAAGCCGACGAATTGCTAGCTGGCATGCCGACGCCAGAACATCTAGATGATGCCAAGCAAGTAATCGCGAAAATTAAGGCGCAAAAGAAAATTCTTGCCGAGGCACAAAAGCATGATCAGCAAGAATTAACGAAACTTATTAATGGCTTGAATGAGTTGGATGACAGTCAAAAACAATTAGTACTCCAAACAATTGAACAACAACAATCAAATTCAGCAATGACGCAAAAGTTGACGGCGTTGCAAACGGATTTCGATAACCTTGAATCAAAGTTGCAACCAGTTTTGGATAAGGCGCAAGAAAAGTTGGATTCAGCGACGCAATTGCACGACAAAATTCAAACAGTTGCTGAAAATGATTTAGCCAACGGAATTGGCCAACTACGAGAGGCGTCAGCGGCCATTACTGAATTGACTGACGGTTCAGAGCAAGTGACAGCTGGGTTGGGTGAGTTAAATCAAAATTCAGCCACGTTGCTATCAGGGTCACAACAACTAAGTGGCGGTTTAACAACGGTTAAGAGCAATGTGCCGGCTTTGATTGCGGGTGCTGACCAAATTCGCAGTGGGTCTTCTGAATTAGCGGATGGCTCAAAGACGTTAGGTGATGGCCTTGTTCAAGTTCAAGGTGGTAATACGACGCTGGCTGAGAAACTTGGTGAGGTCGGCAAGGCAACTAGCAATTTCCATGCCACAAAGGCCTTGTATAACCAAGTTGCAACGCCAGTGAAGGCTGTTGAGACTGAGAAGGACCATGTTAAAAATAATGGAACAGGTATGACGCCGTACATGTTGTCGGTTGGATTGTACGTTGGTATGTTGGCTTTCAATCTGATGATGGGAATGGGAGAGCCCCGTAAGAAGCCTGAATCAGAACTAAGTTGGTTCGCTTCTAAGATGAGCGTGTTGGGTTTCTATTCTGTTTTGGCCGCAACTATTGTGTACGGCTTGGCGGTAATGGTGTTGGGATTGGATCCAATTCACCCATGGGCCACATACGGTATGACAGTGATGACGTCGCTGACGTTCGGAGCCATTGTAACCGCGTTGAATCTCTGGCTGGACAAGCCGGGTGCGTTCTTGGCGGTGGTCTTCTTGGTATTGCAATTGAGTGGTTCAGCAGGAACCTACCCAATTCAATTAACGAGTGGCTTCTTCAAGTGGTTACACCCATACTTGCCGATGACATACACGGTTGATGGTTTCCGTGAGTCGATTATGATCGGCGGGTCAGTATGGCCACAGGTTGGTGTCTTACTAGGTATCACGGCCGTCTTTACAATCATCATGTATTTGTACTACGCAGCCCGTATGCGTAACTTTACAATGATGTCGGATCTTGAAGAACTATAATGCAATACAAAAAAGCAACCTCGTAGCAAATGCTATGGGGTTGCTTTTTTAATTACAATTCGTCATCTGATGAATCGTTGAAGTCTTCTTTAAAAACAAGTTTTTGATCTTTTGAACGACCGATAAAGCCAGTGCCAGTTAGCGTATCGCTTGGCAAAACGGAAAGAATGAAGCCAATTAGGCTAAAAATACCGCCAATCATGAGGACAATCTTAAATGAACCATCGCTGTAAATACGTTCGCTGCCTGAGAACAAAGAAAGTGCCCAGACGACCCAAGCGACCCAAGTTACCGTACCAGCATCGCGGTAACGACGAATCGTTAGCGCAATGTTTGGCAAAATCATGGCCAAAGCCAACAAGACACCAATCATCACAATGATGATTGTGAATGGGGCTGAAAAGAGTGACCCGATAAATGACAAAGTGCTGTCAGCGTCAAATTTACCTGTGATGCTGTCGAGTTTGTTAACAACGCTTGCGTCAGATACCAAGGCGATAACGAATAGAATAAGCCAAACAAAGAAGATGATTGTTGACCAAAGTCGCATCCACCAGAATTCGGCACGTGTTGAACGACCCGTGAAGTTCACGTAGCCCTTCCAAAAGTTAATAAATGCTTGCCACATAGTTACCATAACAAAAACCTCCCAAGGCCATTGTGTCATAGTTGATATTCAAAACAAATAAAAAAGCCTCACATTAGCGAGGCTTTTGCATTTTCTTTAAATCAAAGGCTGTGGGTGAGCATCAAAAATCTCAACGCCGTTGTCGCGACCGACAACAACCTTATCAACGATGTTCAAGAATAGTCCGTGTTCCACAACACCAACCATGCTAGTCAATTCACGACCAAGCGTGAATGGATCCGTAATGTCGGTTGGGTGCAAATCAATCAAGAAGTTTGCTGAGTCAGTACGAACAGGATTACCATTTTGATCAAGACGCCATGAAGGCTTGTAGCCCTTGGCTTCTAAACGCTTGAAAAGTTGGTCAGATCCGTAAGGGATGACTTCAACTGGCAAGTAGTGCGTTAGCTTTGGTGCAAGCTTACCTTCATCAACAACCCAGATGTTGCGTGATGAGTTAATGGCAACGATTTTTTCCCAAAGCAAAGCGGCCCCGCCCCCCTTAATAGCAGCAAATTCAGGGTCAATTTCGTCAGCTCCGTCAATCGTTAGGTCAATGTGGTCAACGTCATCAACGTTGTACATTGGAATGCCGAGCTTAGCTGCCGTACGACGCGTCTTGTCTGACGTTGGGACACCAACAATGTTAAGTCCTTCTTCCGCCACGCGCTTGCCAAGGGCTTCAATAACGTACGCGATGGTAGAACCAGAACCGATACCGACAACCATGCCGTCTTCGACAAATTCAGCTGCGCGATAACCGGCAATTTTCTTGAGTTCGTTTGTATCAGTCATGTGGCCAACTTCCATTTCATAGATTTGTTACTTCCATTATCGCTTATAAACACTGATTTAAGCAAATGCAAAAAACGCGGGTGCTGAATTGTAAGTGAAATCTGCTAAACTGGACTCAATATGAAAAAAGAAATTGAGGACGAGTCATGATTGAAATGTGGAACGAAGAAAAGATTCGTGAGTTCCGTGCGACACTGCTTGATTGGTATGACGAAGCGGGTCGAGCTGACTTGCCATGGCGTGAAAACCAAGATCCGTATCGTGTCTGGGTATCAGAAATTATGTTGCAACAAACACAGGTGCAAACCGTCATTCCGTATTTCAATCGGTTCATGACCATGTTTCCAACGCTGAATGATTTGGCGGCAGCGCCCGAACAAGATTTATTGAAGGCGTGGGAGGGTCTCGGCTATTATTCGCGTGTGCGCAACATGCAAAAAGCAGCGATTCAAGTGCGTGATGATTACAACGGTGTTTGGCCGAATACAATGGCCGAACTTGAAAATCTAACGGGTATCGGACCGTATACAGCCGCTGCTATCGCTAGCATTTCCTTTAAGGAACCGGTGCCAGCTATCGATGGGAATGCCTTCCGCGTGTTTGCCCGTCTTTTCAAGATTGATGCCGATATTGCACAGCCGAAGACACGCAAGGTGTTTTTTGACTTAGGCCTGCAGTTGATTGACCCAGAGCGTCCAGGTGATTTTAATCAAGCGATTATGGACTTGGGATCATCTTATATGAGTGCTAAGAATTATGATTCTGAACACTCACCGGTCAGGCAATTTAACGCTGCTTATGCAGATGGCACTGAAGATTTTTATCCAGTGAAGTCAAAGGCACCTAAGCCCAAGCCGATCACCTACTTTGCGGTGGCTGTGCATTCGCCAGCTGGCTATCTTTGGGAACAACGGCCAACGACTGGTTTGCTGGCCGATTTTTGGACAATGCCACTCTATGCGCTAACCGATTTCGTTACGGACCCAGATGCTGAGTGGTCGGAAGATGAAATGATTGCAGCTACTGAGAAGCGTTTGTTGGCTGATTATGGTGTCGCGGCTAAGTTGGCTAAAATGGGTGGCCGACCAGTGACGCACGTGTACACCCACCAAAAATGGACGGTGACTGTGTTGACGGCCGAAGTTGATGCAACGACGCTCCAACGCGGAACGTGGCGTGAATTTGACGCATTAACACGTGATCCACAACCAAAAATTCAAGAGAAAATTTGGAAACGATTGAATTAATATGCAATATTATGCAGTCGTGATGTATGGTATTATCTAATACACAGACTCACAAATGGAACACGGGGAATATAGACATGACACACAAAATCTTGCTGGATATGGATCCAGGAATTGATGATGCAGCAGCGATTTCAATTGCTTTGACCGATGACCAATTCGATGTAAAACTTTTGACGACGGTTGCTGGTAACGTCAGTGCTGATAAGACGACGCTTAACGCCTTGAAGTTGGTCGAGTTTTTCGGTGTGCAAGATAAGGTGCCGGTTGCAACTGGGGCGCAAATGCCTTTGTTGAAGCACTATGAAGACGCATCTCACGTACACGGTGCGTCAGGAATGCCTGGTTGGGACTTTGCGCCCGTTACGACGAAGCCATTGGCACAACACGCGGTTGAAGCAATGCGTGATACGTTGCTTGCCAGTGATGAAAAGCTAACTCTTGTGGCGACAGGTGCATTTACTAACGTGGCGCACTTGTTCCGTATGTATCCTGAAACGAAGGCTAAGATTGAACGTTTGGTTGTTATGGGTGGCTCACTATCAGGCGGTAACATGTCTAGTGTGGCGGAATTTAATATTTATACAGATCCACACGCTGCAAAAATCGTGTTTGAAGCTGGATTGCCAATTGTAATGGTTGGTCTTGATGTGACAATGAAGGCGTTGCTTTCACACGAAAATATTCAAAAGCTTGGCACACTCAATGAAGCTGGGGCTATGCTACAAGCGTTGTTGGGTAATTATGCAGACGATGAAATTGATGGGAAGCCAATGCACGATGTGAACACATTGTTCTATTTGGCACACCCAGAGTACTTTGAATTGACTGACTATTGGGTTGATGTTGTAACTGAAGGTCCCGCAATGGGTGGGACAATTGCTGACATTTTGCGCACGTCACACGACGGTCAAACAAATGTTTCAGTGGCCACAGACATTGATGTAGCAGCGTTTAACGAATGGTTCATGTCAGAAATCGCTCGAATTAAGTAATGAAACAAGGTGTTGTGTTCCACGTGAAACATAACACCTTGTTTTGTTTTCTTGAACTCCTTGGAACTATTGATTAGACGGGCATTTTGCGGTATTCTTTTATTATTGGAATCAGTTTGGAGAATGGTGATGAATCCTGAAGAATTTGCGGCGGCATTACGCGAGCATAATGTTGAATTGAATGCACAACAACTAGCGCAATATCAGCAATACTACGAGCGTTTAGTTGCGGTGAATGAACACATGAACCTAACGGCAATTACTGAACGTGATGAAGTGTACTTGAAGCACTTCTACGACTCTTTGACGTTGGCCTGGGCATATCCAGAATTACAGACAGAAGAGTTGCACATGATTGACGTTGGCGCTGGGGCAGGGTTCCCATCATTGCCATTGAAGATCGCATTCCCACAATTGCAAATCACGATTATTGATGCTTTGAACAAGCGCATCAACTTCTTGCGTGATTTGGTTAAGGAATTGGGCTTGGAAGGTGTGACTGTTGAACACGCCCGCGCCGAAGAGTTTGGTAACAAGACGGCGCCAGCTCGTGAGCAATATGATGTTGCGACGGCCCGTGCCTTGGCTCGTTTGAATGTCTTGGGGGAGTTGACGTTGCCATTCGTTAAGGTTGGTGGCGTGTTGTTGGCCATGAAGGGTAGTGCAGCCGATGAAGAATTGGCAGAAGCTAAGAAGGCCATCACAACTTTGGGGGCTGAGATTGGCGACCAAATTGACGTGAGCCTACCAAATGGTGACCCACGTTCAGTTATCGTGATCAAGAAAGTAAAGAACACACCTAAAAAGTATCCGCGCAAGCCTGGAGATCCAGTGCGCAAGCCGTTGTAGAAAGGGGAGAACAATGGGACACATTATTGCATTAGCTAACCAAAAGGGTGGTGTCGGTAAGACGACCACAACGGTTAACTTGGGCGCATCCCTAGCATCCCTAGGTAAGAAAGTGTTGTTGATTGACACTGATGCACAAGGAAACGCCACATCAGGTTCAGGCGTGCAAAAGTCAAGCATCGAACGTGATGTGTATGACGTTTTGGTTCACGACGTGCCATTGGCTGACGTGATTATGCCAACGTCACACGAAGGCATGGACATTGTGCCAGCTACGATTCGCTTGGCCGGTGCTGAACTAGAATTGGCACCAGCAATGGCGCGTGAATTGCGTTTGAAGAATGCCTTGGAAGGTGTTCGTGAGAAGTACGACTACATCCTAATTGACAATCCACCTTCACTTGGATTGGTAACGATTAACACGTTCTCAGCAGCGGACTCAATTTTGATTCCGGTGCAAGCTGAATACTACGCCCTTGAAGGTTTGGGACAGTTGATGAACAACATGAAGTTGGTGAAGCAACACTTCAATCCTGACTTGGAAGTTGAGGGTGTGTTGATGACGATGGTTGATCCACGTACTAACTTGTCATCAGATGTTATTCAAAACGTGCGTGAGTACTTCGGTAGCGATGTTTACGACACGGTCATTCCACGCAACGTGCGCTTGTCAGAAGCGCCTTCACGTGGTTTGGCAATCATTGACTATGATTCAAAGTCAAAGGGAGCCGAAGTTTATATGGACTTGGCAAAGGAGGTCTTGGTAGCTCATGGCGAACACTAAGAAGTCAGGTTTGGGTGGCCTTGGTGGCAACGGTGGCGGTCTAGGCGCTTTGTTTGCTGAGCAAGGTCTTGATACAGAAATTGCAACAACTGATACGGTTCGTGATATCGCAATCGAGAAGATTGTGGCGAACCCATTCCAACCACGTCATGTCTTTGATCAAGATGCTTTGCAAGATTTGGCAGTATCAATCAAGGAAAACGGCGTGTTGCAACCAGTGATTGTGCGTCACAACCCTAAGGACAACACGCAATACGAGTTGTTGGCCGGTGAGCGTCGTTGGCGTGCGTCACAATTGGCTGGCAAGAAGGATGTGCCGGCGATTGTTCGTAGGTTAGACGACGAGCAAATGATGCAAGCCGCTATCTTGGAAAACTTGCAACGTGAAGACTTGACGCCTCTTGAAGAGGCCCAAGCTTACCGCGACATGATGGATGCGTTGAAGTTGACGCAAGAACAAGTGGCTAAGCGTTTGGGTAAGGCCCGTTCAGCCGTGGCTAACTTCCTTCGTCTGCTTAACTTGCCTGACGAAGTGAAGGATATGTTGCAAGCTGGTCAACTATCAATGGGACAAGCGCGTACGTTGCTTGGATTGCGCAACAAGCGTCGCATTGTGCCGGTTGCCAAGCGTGCAATTGCAGAAAGCATGACGGTTCGTCAACTTGAACAATTGGTTAACAAGTTGAACGAACAAGCTGACACTACTGGTAAGGGTAATGATGAGCCATCTGCTTATTTGAAGGCAACGACAGCTGCTTTGGAAGATAAGTTTGGAACGAAGGTCAACGTCACCCGTAATCGTAAGGGTGCTGGTAAAATTGAAATTGCATACTTGTCTGATGATGATTTGAACCGCATCTTTGATGTATTGGGCATTTCATTTGACGAGGAATAATCTGGAGGTTGGTTATGTACAACTTGCATGATGTAGTTGAGATGAAGAAGCCACACGCGTGTGGTGCGAATGAATGGGAAATCAACCGTATTGGTGCGGACATTAAGTTGACGTGCCAAGGTTGTGGTCACCAAGTAATGATGACGCGTCATGATTTCGATAAGCGTTTGAAGCGTATTTTGCGTTCAGCGTCAGAACAAGATTAATAGAGAGATAGGTATTTAAAAATGGCTCTTACAGCAGGAATCGTTGGTTTGCCAAACGTTGGTAAGTCAACTTTGTTTAACGCAATTACTAAGGCGGGTGCCGAAATGGCTAACTACCCATTTGCCACGATTGAACCAAACGTGGGAATGGTTGAAGTGCCAGATGATCGTTTGGCCCGTATTCAAGAATTGGTGCCAGCTGACAAGATCGTGCCAACGACCTTCGAATTTACTGACATTGCCGGTATCGTTAAGGGTGCCTCAAAGGGTGAAGGATTGGGAAACAAGTTCCTTGAAAACATCCGTCAAGTAAACGCCATCGTGCACGTGGTTCGTGCCTTTGACGATGATGACATCACTCACATTAACGGTAAGGTTGACCCAATTGATGACATCAACACAATCAACTTGGAGTTGGTTTTGGCCGACTTGGAAGCCGTTGAAAAGCGTTATGCAACAACGGAAAAGAAGGCTAAGCAAGCTAAGGATAAGGATGCAGCTGCAGAATTTGAAGTACTTGCTAAGTTGAAGCCAGTTTTGGAAGAAGGAAAGCCTGCTCGTTCAATTGAGTGGAACGAAGATGAGCAAAAGATCGTTCGTGGCTTCTTCTTGTTGACGTCAAAGCCAGTTTTGTACGTGGCTAACGTTGCGGAAGATGACATGGCTGATCCAGAAGCATCAAAGTACTTCCAACAAATCAAGGAATACGCTGCAGCCGAAAACGCTGATGTTATCGGAATTTCAGCCCGTGCCGAAGAAGAATTGGCCGGTATGGATGATGAAGACAAGGCTGAATTGATGGAATTGCAAGGTATCACGGAACCAGGTTTGAACCGTTTGATTCGTTCAGCCTACCACTTGTTGGACTTGCGTACGTTCTTTACCGCTGGTGGTAAGGAAACGCGTGCTTGGACGTTCCGTGCAGGTATGAAGGCACCACAGGTTGCCGGTGTTATCCACTCAGACTTTGAGCGTGGATTTATCCGTGCTGAAACGGTTGCCTTTGCTGATTTGGACGAATACGGTTCAATGAAGGCAGTTAAGGAAGCTGGACGTCGTCGTTCAGAAGGTAAGGAGTATGTTGTTCAAGACGGTGATATCATCGAATTCTTGTTCAACGTTTAATCGGGGGAACTCATGACAGAATCACAAGAACAAACGGTAACGCCTACGCTACCATCACGTGCCGACTTGGCCACGTCTGGTTTGACGAAGCGTAATCAAGATTTTATTTGGCAAATGGTACAACTTGTTGAAGGAGACGAAAGCAAGGCGGCCTTGATTGCTGAAGTTGGCGCAAAGTTGTTGGACGGTCAAAAGACTGGTACAACAGCACGTCAATTGTTTAACACACCTGCTGAAGCGTTGGGGCGCAAGGCAAACGCAACCGAAGCAACGCCAGCACCTGGCTATGCAACATACGGCTTCTGGCCATTGTTGGTTGATAACGCGATTGCCTTCTTCATGATGTTCAGCTTTATGTTTGGATTGACGTTGCTATTTAGCAAGGCGTCACAAACTGGTAGCGCCGGTGCAGCCGGAATTACTTCATTGATTTTGACATCATTGTTGGGTGGATTCTTCTTCGCCGTTGTCACGATGACGTTGGCACCAAAGAAGGATGGCTCAAAGACACCAGTGCTATTGAAGATTTTGGTTTCAGTCGGTGCCTTCGTCTTGTGGTTCTTGGCATATTTGGCCTTCAGCTACTTGCCAGCTGTTATCAACCCATTGTTGCCAGGTTGGTTGTACCTGGTGTTCGCCGTACTTGCCTTTATCGGCTTCCGCTTCTGGCGTGTTAAGACTGGTATCCAAGGTGGATTCCTTGGTGGTAGCACACGTCGTCCACAAACCAAGTAAGCAACTATAATCAGTGAGGATGAATCGATGAAAATTTTGATTGTTGATGATGATCACGAAATTGCTGAATTGCTTGAAATCTACGTGAAGAACGAAGGTTACGAGCCAGTTATTGCCAGCGATGGTAAGGAAGCAATGACGAAGATCCGTACGAACCCAGACATCGGTTTGGTAATTTTGGACATCATGATGCCTGAAATGAACGGTACGGAAGTGTTGAAGGAAGTTCGTAAGGACAATCCTGTGCCAATTTTGTTGTTGTCAGCCAAGTCTGGTGCAATGGACAAGATTCAAGGGTTGATTACGGGTGCTGACGACTACGTGACGAAGCCATTTAATCCATTGGAAGTGATGGCACGTGTGCGTGCTTTGCTACGCCGTGCGCAAAACGGTATGGCGCAAGCAACGCCAGAAGTGCTTGATATCGGTCCTTTGACGATTAACAAGGACAGCCACGAGGTTAAGACGGCCGACGGTGTTGAAGTTAATTTGACGGCGTTGGAGTTTGGTATCTTGTATTTGTTGGCCTCACACCCAAACCGTGTGTTTAGTGCTGACGATATCTTCGAACGCGTTTGGCAACAAGAATCAGTTGTGTCTGCTAAGACGGTTATGGTGCACGTTTCACACTTGCGCGATAAGTTGGAAGCAGCAACTGGTGGCAACCAAGTTGTGCAAACCGTTTGGGGTGTTGGTTATAAGATTGAAGTGCTATAAGCACTGCGTTCTATAGAAAGAGGAAGTAGGGATGAAACTTAGTGTACTGGATTGGCTGTTGTTAGTGGTCAAGGCAGTCGTTTCGGCCCTGCTTTTTGTGTTTACTGGCATTGGTATCCTATTAGCAATGCGCGCAACTTGGCGCACAGAGAATTGGTTACTTGAGATTCAAGCGATCTGGCGTCAAGATACGACATTGGCAGTTGTAGTCGCCATTGCGGTGATTGCACTCTGGGGTGTGGTGGTTCATTTCTTTTATGAACAGATTGTTTTGACGCACCTAATTGATAGTGTTAGTGAGTTGGCGCCACGAGTGCGTGATGCTAACGCGACTGGATTGCCAGAGACGCGCATGAGCCGTCGCTTGCGTCCGCTCGCTACGAATGTGAATGGCGTGTTTGATGCCGCACAAAAAGCAATGGCCGAGGAACGTGAAATTGAGCGTTCTAAGGATGAAATGATTACGAACGTGTCGCACGATTTGCGTACGCCGTTGACGTCAATTCTGGGTTATTTGGGATTGATTGTGAATGACGAACAGGGCAATTTATCACGTGCTGACATGACGAAATATGCCAAAACGGCTTTTGATAAAGCTGGGCAAATGAAGTCATTGGTTGAAGATTTGTTTGATTATACGCAGGTTCGCCAAGTTGACTTTAAGTTGCGCTGGGCACCGCTTGATTTGGCGGCCATGTTGCAACAATTGGCGGTTAACTATGAGTTGGAAGCCAAGAATAAAGATGTGGTTGTTTCAGCGGTTACGAATCCGAAAAGCATTGAGATGGTTGGGGATCCGGATCGTTTGGCGCGTGTCTTTATGAATTTGATTAGCAACGCCTTGAAGTATGGGGATGGCGCAACGTTTGTGCGTTTGTCAGCCAAGACAATTCCAGCTGAGAACGTTGCTGAGATTCGCGTGACGAACAACGGTGAGAAGATTCCAGAAGAATCAATTAAGCGTTTGTTTGATCGCTTTTACCGCGTTGAAAGCTCACGTAACACCAAGACTGGTGGGACTGGCCTTGGACTAGCAATCGTGAACGGCGTGATTGAAGCGCACGGTGGTACGGTGCGAGTTGAATCGAACGATGATTTGACAAGTTTTATTATTCGACTACCATTACAACCAGAGGGACTTGAAGGCGAAGGAGCGTAATGTGATGATGAGAAAATGGTTAACAGGTTTGTTAATGACGGTGGTGTTGGCATTTGGTGTGGCAACGCCAAGCTATGCCGCGATCGTAACACCAACAGTTGATGCGCAAGCGGCGGCTGTTGTGGATGTGCAAACCGGCCAGGTTATCGCGGATAAAAACGGCAACAAGCGCATTCCGATTGCATCGATTTCTAAGTTGTTGACTGCTTACTTGGTCGAGCGTTCGATTGAAGCAGGTAAGTTGACGATGGACACGCCGATTTCAGTACCAGCGTCGATTGTGGCGATTAGTACGGAACCAGGGTTGGCCAATGTGCCATTGAGTACCGAACGCACGTATACGGTCCGTGAATTGATGGAAATGGCCTTGATTAAGTCAGCCAATGCAGCTGCGTGGGCGCTTGGTTATGCCGTTTCAGGTACGCCAACTGGGGTTAATCAGGAAATTCAAGACTTGTTGACGAGTTGGGGTATCAACGACACAACAATCGTCAGCGGTGCTGGTTTGACCAATGGCGATATGGGTTCATTGAAGAATCAAAGCTTGGGTGATGATGTCGAAAATGAATTGTCGGCGCGCGAATTAGCGATTGTCGGTCGTCATTTGGTTGAAGATTATCCAAGCATCACGGAAATTACGAGTATGACGTCAGTGGTTGTGCCTAGCGGGGCAACTGGGACTGAAACCATCAAGAATTCAAATGCGTTGCTAACTGATGGCCACGGTTACGACTTCAAAGGTTTGAAGACGGGTTATGCCTTGTCAGTTCACAGTACGTTTATTGGTTTGACGAAGTTGGATAACCGCGATGTGATTACGGTTGTGCTTGGTAGCGACCACACGTTTACACAAACGGCTGCGATGTTGGACCAAGTCAAGGCTGCCACGCAGGTCGTTACCCTTAAGAAGGGGACGCAAATGCAACGTGTGCCTGTTGAGGAAGCTAAAGATGGTCACCGCCGTTATCCATTGGTAACGAACAAGACGGTGACACTCTTTGCACCAAAGGCATGGGATAACGCCAAGGTGAACATGACGATTCGTTCAAATCATGACATGATTGCACCGATTTCAAAGGGTCACATTGTCGACCACAACGAAAATTTGTTTGTTGATGGTGGGACGAAGGCTGAAGTTCGTGCAGCCAATGACTTTGTCGACGGCTTCCCACAGGTTAACTTGATCATGAACGAGGATGCTGAACAAGCTTCACAACTTGTGCAATGGTACCGTGACGCCAAGCGTGTCATTTCAAATTTATTTGATTAAAAACAAAAATGACCTGATGCCATTTGGCATCAGGTCATTTTTTGTTACTCAGCGTCCGTGTTTGCTTCTTCTTCAGCAACGGCAGCTTCGTATGCCAAGAAACGTGGTGAAACGTCCATGACAATCTTATCTTCATCTCGGATCTCAACAATCAATCCCTTATTCAACCATGAGTGATCACCAGAATATGGCATTTCCATTTCTTGTTGGACATCACCATCGTGTTGTACGAACATCAAACCAACGATTTCATCCGTGTAGTCATCCGCAAACCAAACTTCAACTTCTGGGTACTTGATAGCCTTGTAGGTCATCATTGCATCGAACATACCCCAAAGTGCAGTTTGCGCTTCCTCAGGCATACGCTTGGCAAGTTCTTCAGTAACAATGCGTGACTTAGTAGATTCAAACATTATATTTAGTTCCTCACTCTAGATGTGGTAAAATTAATTCATCTAATAGTATACCACGGAAGGACAATGAGCTAACATGAACGAATATATGACATGGCGCGAAGGCCTAAAGGATGTTGAATTCCCGCACTGGGAGGATTTGCCAGCGGTTGATCTTTACATGGATCAAGTCGTTGAATACGTGAATAACGTTTTGGCACCACTTAACATGCCAATGGTGACGTCAACGATGATTAACAACTACGTTAAGCAAAAGGTCATCATGTCACCAATCAAGAAGAAGTACCAAGTAATGCAAATCACGGATATCTTGATTATTTCTTTGATGAAGCCTGTCTTTTCACTAGATGAAATCCGTGCGGCTATCGATCAAGTGACGGTTGGCGATTATCCAAAGAAGGCTTACAATGCCTTCGTGGATGCGTTGGCAGCTCGTTTGCAAGGTCCTGTGCCAGTTGAATTTGACCCCGACCACTTGGACTTGCAACTTATGCGCGACGCGGCAAACGTTGTCTTCCACAAGATGGAGGCTGAAAAGTTGCTTGAGTTGATGCGTAAGCGCAACCCAATCAAGGAAGTCCCTACAACTAAGTAGTAAAATGAAACACGCTTAACGGCGTGTTTTTTTATTTTGAAACTATTTCCTCAGTTCATGCGTCTAATTAGTGTAAGCAGATAGGAGGACGCGACATGCGTGAAGAATTAATTACAACGCTACAAGAGAATAAAGTCGCGTTGTACCGTGTGGCGCTGAGTTATGTGCACACAGAGGCTGAAGCACTAGATATTGTGCAAACGACAGCTGAAAAGGCCTTGCGCCAGGTGAATCAAGTACAGGAGTCACGCTATTTGAAGACGTGGTTATTCCGTGTCTTGATTAACACGGCGATTGATGTCCAACGCAAGCAAGCGCGCCGGCATGAAGTAGGTGATGAATCACTTGAATTTATGCCAGCGTTAACGACGATTGCGCCTGAAATGCGATTGGCGCTTAATGAAGCGGTTGCGGATTTAACTGCCAAAGAACAAGCGATTATTCGCTTGCATTTCTTTGAGAATCAAACGTTTGCTGACATTGCGCTAACGCTTGAATTATCAGAAAACACGGTTAAAACGACCTATTATCGTAGCTTGAAAAAATTAGAAGCAGCTTTGAACGGGGGAATGTAAGATGACACTAGAAGATGTAAAGACGGCATATGATACGCAGGATGTCCCAATGGATAAGTTGTCAGCGGTAATTGATCAAGCTGCTGCGAAGACGGCGCCTAAGCGTAAGCACTTGAATTGGTGGCAAACGACGCTAATTGGTGTTGGGGCAGTGGCAGCGGCGTTCACGTTGGCGCTGAATACGTCATACTCTTTTGCTAGCGCTTCTGAACGCGTGCCAGTTGTCCGTGAAGCGGTGAAGGTTTTGTTGTTCCGTGAATACAAGCATGTTGATAAGACGTCATATGCGGATATTAAAGTGCCACTACTGACGAACTTGGGAAATACTGAGTTGGCCGACAAGCTGAACGCCTCATATGCCAGTGAAGGGCGCGCGTTGTATGATGCCCTTATGAATAAGACGTCAGAGACGCCTAAGTCACTAACGCAAACGTATCAAGAAAAGGTGAATAACGATCAATTGTTGGTCCTTGAACGTCGTCAAGAAATGTCGATGGCGGATACAGCAACCAAGTTGAGTTATACAACCATTGATAAGCAACGTGGTTTGGTGTTGACGTTGCCAATGTTGTTCAAGTCAAATGAGTACCAAACAATTTTGCGCGACTATGTGAACAAGCAAATTGCGGCGTCAGATCAGTACGACACGCCAGTTGATGCCATTTCAAAGACCCAAACGTTCTATATTAATACTCGTGGCCAGTTGGTGTTGGTCTTCCAACGTGGGGACATTGCAGCAATGTATGTTGGTCCAGTTGAGATGACAATTCCAACCAATCTAATTGATAGCCAATTAGTATCGCATGAGTATGTGAAGTAATGAAATCTAATTGAAATCTAATAAAACCGCTGTTTTGGGTATAAACAGCGGTTTCTTTGTGTTATGCTAGTGAGATTAGTTTAGATAGTAAAGGGGGTCAACGAGATGCAGGACTTCATGGCGTTGGATCGCAATCTTAAGTTGCGGTCATTAACGGTTTTCCTAACTGTGCTTTTGGGAAGTTCAATTGGGCCAAACGTGACCGTGTATTATGTGGAATATTTTGGAGCGTTTATCACGGGGTTCCTATTGATTGCGGTATCGGTCGCTGGGTTTATTGCCGGCTTGTATGGCGGTCACTTGGCGGATGTACTTGGTCGCAAGAAGACGATGTTAATTGGTTCTGCGATGATTATCGGTGGCTATGCCTTGGCGATGTTGATGAATTCGCCATGGTACACCAATCCGTATGTGACGTTCGTCGGCTTTTTGACGGCGTCAGTCGGGGCGTCATTTGCTGACCCTGCTGAACAGGCGATGATGATTGACTCATCGACTATGAAGAATCGTAAATTTGTCTTCGCGTTGATTTACTGGATTATCAATATTGGGGTGATGATTGGGGCTGCTGTTGGTGGTTGGTTCTTCCGTGATTACTTGTTTGAGTTGTTGATGGGATCGATGGTTGTCGGGATTATCAATGCTTCAATTATTAATTGGGGGATGGCAGAAACCCTTGATATGGATAATGTTAAGGCAAATTCATCCGTTTGGAGCGCCGTTAAGTCTTACGCACATGTGTTGACTGACAAGCGTTACTTGTTGTTCATGTTTGGAACGATTTTTGCCGTCGTGATTTACTCGCAACCTGATTTCTACTTGGCTGCGCATTTGGCGGAATCATTCCGTGATTACACGTTGTTCGGCGTTCATTTCTACGGCCGACGTATGCTGTCATTCATGTTGGTAATTAACACGGTCGTAATTATGTTGACGATGTCTGCCTTTAATCATATGACGAACCGTTGGCCACTGATTCGTGGCTATGCAATTGGGACGTTCATGCAAGGACTCGGCTTTGCGATGGCATTCTTGCTTCGTGATTTCTGGCCATTGGCGTTCGCAGCGGTTGTTTTCACAGTTGGTGAAATGATCAATGTGCCATCGAGTCAGACGTTGCGTGCCGATATGATGAATCCAGAAAAGTTGGGTGCCTACTCAGGAGCGTTCGCAGCGACGCGTCCGTTGGGAAACATTCTAGCCGGGGTGATGGTGTCAGCTTCACACTTCGTTGGTAATGTTGGAGCAGCAGTTATGCTGATGATTGGCGTGCTTATCGCGATTTACTCAGTTGCCACGGCAGCAAAAATGAAAGCATCATTTTAAAACGAAAAACTCCGAAGGTTAATCGCCTTCGGAGTTTTTTGAGCTTTCGTTCTTATTGTCTTTGTTATCTTTATTCTTCTCGTCAACCTTGGATGTCTTGGTATCGGATTTAGTAGATTGGCTTGAAGATGATTTTGCCGCGCTGCTGTTAGCAGCTGAAATAGCGCGTTTAGCGGAATCCTGGGCGGCTTTGACAGAATCGCTGGCGGCGGATTGGACTTGCGCCAATTCTGAAGCCTTTTTATCCAATGCCTGTTGCAATGATGATGCCGTGGCGGAATTTTCATCAGCTGACTTTAGCGCTTTGACATATGTTTCGCCACTCTTGGCTGCCTTGTTTAGCAGATCAACCCCGTCGTTAGTTTCTAAAACGCGTTGGTAGAGGTTGAGGGCAGAAGGCCAGTTGTTGGCTTTGATTTCTTTATCAGCATGCTCAAGGTACTTCAGTTGTTCAAGTGCGGTACGATTCTCGATTGAAACACGCACCTTGCGAGCAGCGGTGTAGTAAATCGCCGCGTCAGACCACTCATGAGCAGCAACTGCTTCACGAGCAGATTGCATATTGCGCTGCTAGGTTTTGTTGTCGTTGAATGCATCAAAGCCCCAGTAGCTAACGGCTGCGACAGCAGTTAGCGATAGTAGGGTAATGATGGCCCACTTAATTTTCATATAGCCTCCTTTGCAGAACGCTTATCATTGTACAGGAAAACGAGTTCGAAAAACAGGACTTATATGAAATTTGTGGCATTTAACTGGATCTGAAGACAACAAAAAAGCCGACAAGCGTAATCGCTCATCGACTTCGTTTAGCTGGGATAGCTGGATTCGAACCAGCGATACACGGTACCAAAAACCGATGCCTTACCACTTGGCCATATCCCAATAATAAATGGGGGCTATAGGATTCGAACCTATGAACCCGAAGGAATGGATTTACAGTCCACCGCGTTTGACCAGACTTCGCTAAACCCCCATCATATAAACGCCTTAGCGATTTATCACCGCCTCAACGAATATATACTATACAGAACATTTATATAGATGTCAACACTATTTGTTGAACTTTATTTTTCCATGCGTCCAAGTAGTTATCCGCCGTCCATTCTTGCAGGCGACGACGGTTATAACCAACGCTGGTATTGTAGTATGTCACACCATTTCGCTCACGCGGCGGAACCGTCACGTGAATGTGAACATAGAAAACGTGCTTTACATTGTCATACGATTCCAATAATTCACCGGTACGTGGTGAACCAAGGACGCCGTTGACCATACGCCAACGACGATCGCCATCTGGATAAATCAATTCATCACCGATTGGGGCGAAGTGGGTCATGAAGATGACTTGCTTATTAGCCGCTTTCGCATCATCTAATAGAACCTTCATTTGTGCCAAGCCCAAGTCCATACGTTCTGGATCAGACGTGGGTTGTTCAATGATACGGTCATAGTAGAAGCCACGACGGAATGTTGCGACTTCCTCAGGGTCGATGCCTTCAGCGAATAAATAATCGTACCAGCCATTGTGACCAATAATGCGCCAATCTGTTCCGGGGATATCAATGTACTTATTATGTAGGTAATGTTCATTAACCGGTGACTCGAGTTCTTCAAAGGACGTGCCACGGCCCATGTCGTGGTTACCAGCGATGAACAAAACTTTGGTTGCCCCGACGTTTTGTTGTAAATCACTCACATATGCCATTGTTTTCTTAAAATCGTTAAATAAATCGCCAGTAATCAAGTAATAATCTGGGTTAATATTATTAACCCGGATTATTCATCAAGACAAACAAAAACCCGCTGAAACAGCAAGTTAATACCGTTTCAGCGGGTTTTGCGCTTTCACCCGTTGGGTGAAAACCATAGGAGCTCTTTTTTATGATATTTTGTTAGTGGAAAACAAACCAAATACTCAAAAATTGGAGCGTCTAAAATTATGACTCAAAAAGTATTACCTAGCAACCATTTAGTTGCAGTTTCAGACAATGGGGCACCAATTACCTCGGATGGTGGCAACGTGCTGCTTAGTATTTTTCTGAATTCGCCTGTAATTTCCAGGCTCTTTAATAACGTTGAATTCAACGATAATCGCAAAAATCCACGCTATGCTAAGGTAGAATTGTTATTGCAAATGCTCATTCAAGTTATCGAAGGTTATCGCAACGACGACGTTGCAGATTACTTGACCCAAGATATCGAACATCGACTTGTTTATGCGCAAAACATGGCATCTCAACCAACTATTTCCAGATTTCTATCACATCTCACGAACGAAGACATTGATGAGCTACAAGAATTAAATCGTCGTATTGTCTCTTTAATTGATGAAAGATCAGCCAATACTGAACTGGTGCTAGATTTTGATTCAACCTACTTTGAGACCTTTGGTCATCAAGAAAAAATTGGTTTTAATTATCACTACTTGAACGTCGGTTACCATCCGCTTATCATGACCGATGCTTTAACTGGAACCGT
>NZ_PVSN01000058.1 GCF_004766315.1 Weissella confusa
ATACCTGATGCCAAAGCTTCTTCGATGATAAATTGAATCGTTGGCTTATCAACGATTGGCAACATTTCCTTGGCCAAGGCCTTAGTTGCTGGCAAAAAACGAGTTCCCAAACCTGCTGCTGGGATAATAGCCTTACGTACTGGCTTCATAGTGTGTTACTTCCCTTCTTGTGAAACTGGACGACCCATCAATTCGTTGATGGCCTCCTTGATATCTTGACCTTCGTACAAGACACGATAAATTGTAGATGTAATTGGCATTTCAACATGCTTCTTAAGCGCAAGTTCATGAGCGACCTTGGTTGTTGAAATTCCTTCGATGACCATCCCCATGTTTTCGACGATGTCATCAAGCTTCTTGCCTTCTCCAAGTTGTACACCAGCACGGTAATTACGTGAGTATACTGAAGTTGCCGTGACAAACAAGTCACCAACACCAGACAAGCCCATGAACGTTAGTGGGTTTGCACCAAATGCTTGCCCGAGGCGACTGATTTCAGCCAAACCACGTGTAAACAATCCTGCCTTAGCGTTTGCATCAAAGCCCAAGCTCTCAAGTGCCCCCGCACCGATTGCAATAACGTTCTTTAATGCGGCACCAAATTCAGCACCAATCAAATCTGTGTTTGTGTACACACGGAATACGCTGTTCGTAAAGGCAGCTTGCACGCGCTCAGCAGTTGCCAAATTCTCGCTTACAGCCGTTACTAGCGTTGGGTCATGCTTGATAACCCCTTCCGCGTGAGATGGTCCTGAGATAATTCCCAAGCCCAAGCGCTGTGAGTCAGCTACTTCTTCAGCAAGCATCTCTGATGCACGCTTGTAAGTACCCGGCTCCAAGCCTTTCGTTGCAGCGACCAACACAACTTGTTGGTCCAAAGCTGACAACACGTCTGACAATTGATGTGCAACCTCGCGTGTCGCCTTAGTAGGCACCACACTCAAGACGATTGTCGCATCGCGTACCGCTTCGGTCATATCGGCCGTTGCAACGACACCTTCATGTAAAGGGTTGTCGCCGAGGTACTGACTGTTTCGGTGTTGTTCATTGATTTCTGCTACTTGAGCGGGCTTATATGTCCAAAGACGAACATCATGTCCATTCTCAGCAGCAACATTTGCTAAGGCGGTTCCCCAAGATCCAGCACCTAGCACTGTAATTACTTCATTGCTCACAATGTTCCTCCTTGCGTTAGATTTGGTCTTAAGCCAAAAACTAACATACTCTATAATACCATATTCACAAATTTTGAAAACGCACAAAAGTGAAAAAGCCCATCAGTTGGGGCTTTTCCTTAATGAAATCATTAATTCTCTGAATTTTCAGCAATTAACTTGTTCAAATTATCGTTAAATGTTTCAGTTGCGTCAAATCCCATCTTCTTGGCACGGAAATTCTTAGCTGCCGTTTCAATCAAAACAGCCAAGTTTCGTCCAGTTTGAACTGGCAAAACAAAGCGTGGCAAATCAACACCTTGAATTTGGATAGTTTCCTCGCCATTACCCAAACGGTCAACCTTTTGATCATCTGTCCACTTGGCCAAGTGCAGGTTAAAGGCAATCGTTGCGTGTGAACGCACGGCACCAGCACCATACAAGTTCATCACGTCGATAATTCCCACACCACGCAACTCCATCAAGTTACGCAAAATAGCAGGTGGCTCACCGACCAAACGTTCTACATCTTGTGCATAAACATCAACACGGTCATCCGCAATCAAACGGTGACCACGTTGCACAAGTTCAAGCGCCGTTTCTGACTTACCAACCCCAGAATCACCCGTAATCAAAACACCCAATCCAAAGATGTCGACCAAGACACCGTGGACTGATTGACGTTCTGCCAAACCGCCACTTAAGAAGAAGGTCATGTTTGACAAAATACGTGATGATGTCAATTCCGTCGCCAACACTGGAATTTGTGCTTCAAGGGCTGCTTGCATAAACTCTTGTGGCAATTGACGTCCAGTTGAAACGACAAACGCTGGTGTGTTCGGTTGCATCATCTTACGTGCAACCATCAACAATTCGTCGTGATTCATGCGGTGTGCAAATGACGTTTCCGTGATTCCCATCAACTGCACACGTTCAGGTGCATAGTAATTAAAGTATCCCGTCATTTCCAAACCAGGACGAGAAATATCCGCTGTCGTGATTTCACGATTTAGATATTCTTCACCGGCAACTAAATTCAAGTGCGTGTTATCAAGCAAATCCTTGACTGTAATTTTCTTTGCCATATCGTTAATCTTCCTTATTGATGTCGCTATCTCGTCGACTGAAGTAGCTTGAAATTATCAAGTTCACCAGTGACATGATGATCGCGATAAAGACTGCCCAACCAAAACTTACAAAGCGGAAGCCATCCCCCACAATTGCTGACGCCATCCACAAAACGATGCCGTTAACAATAAGGCCAAAAATACCAAACGTTAGCACCGTAAAAGGCAATGCCAAAATTTGGAGCACTGGCTTCACCAAAGCATTTAGGACACCCAAAATAAGTGCCGCCAAAACTGCTGTGAACAAGTTACTGATATAGAGCCCTTGCTTAAATAAACCAGCGAGGGCTAACAACATAATGGTGTTAATCAGCAGTCGCTGAAAAAAAGAGAAACGTCGAAATGTGATTGTTTGCATATTCATCCCCCTAGTTTCTTCTGTTTTATTATAGCAAACCTATTGTACTCGCGGTATGAAGAAAAAATAAACGTCCCACGCTTTTTTGCTGGGACGTTCATCGTATTACGCTTTTGGCCTAAATAAATCATGAAACGGTGACTCGCCATTATTGGCAACCTGCGTCAAAAACATTTTGACCGCTTGTTGCGTTGTTAGCCATTCTTGACGAAAGACTTCATCGGCACCGTTACGGATTTCTTCTTCAACTCGAATTTGTATTAACTTTTCCATAATCGATATCCCCTTTTATCGAATATTAACAACATACTTATTATAGTACATTATATGGTTAAGTCGTAATTATATGTCTTATGTATGCAAAAAACGCCGGTCCGAAGACCGACGTTTTCCGCTTGGCAATGCTAGAATTGACGTGCTCTAGCTCACGTGATGGTTACCCATCAGTCAACGTACACCAACGAGCGAACTCGAAGTTAGTCATGTGCAGAGAAGCGAGTTCCACAACTCCCTATCTCACCCTCCAGCAATGCGGCTGTTAATGAGGGCCGTTTATCAAAGATCTAACGTGATCTTCTCGACTCATCGCATAACAAGTATTATACATGGCTATCATTTGGGAAGCAAGTTAAGAACCTGTTTTTTCACCGCTGACATAATTTAGTAACATTCAAAACAAAAACGTCATAAACTACGGTTCGACGCTCATTATTTTCTCGATTAATTGTCTAACAGAAACCGCTTACATTCTTGTATCATTAGGTATATAATAATTTATATCAAAGGGACACATACAAATGTTGTCTAAATCGATTAAAAAAGGATGGTAAATCGCCATGGCTGCAGAAAGCATTAACTACAAGAACATTTTGGCCCCAGTCGACGGATCAAAGATTTCAGAGAAGTTGGTTGAAAAGGCCGCTGCCGTTGCCGTACGTAACGAGACTTCATTGGACTTGTTGTACGTTATCGACACAAACTCATTGTCAGGTTTGGCTGGTATGTCAATTTCTGGTGACGTTGTCTACCAATTGGTTCAAGACGCCGAAGAAAAGTTGGCTAAGTACCAAGAACTTGCTCAAAACGAAGGTGCCAAGGATGTTAACATCCACGTTCGTTTCGGTTCACCTAAGACGGTTATCGCCCGCGACTTCCCTGCTGATCACGGCAACGAATTGATCATGCTTGGAAAGTCTGGCTTGAACACGTTGGAGCGTTTGTTGGTTGGTTCAGTTGCCTCATTCGTTGTTCAAAACGCTAAGACTGACGTTTTGATCATTCAATAATTCGATATTGCCACCAACCAAACTCGCAGGTTGGTGGCTTTCATTTTTAATACACAAAACCATCTAGTCGTATTCGATATATGGTGGTATTATAATGCTTATCAACGTTTTATTAAAATGTTATTAGAAAACGGTATTTTTTATCATTCTAATTTATTATTCGATAAAGTCGAGGAACTCGCTATGAAGATTATTGGTAACACGTTGGAGACGATTCACAAGTTTCGTCACGAGAACGTTAGTCAACGTTTCGTTTCAGACCCATTCCTAGCTGCGAAGGCCGCTCTAGGTGCCAACCGTAACATCAAGTTGCAGTTGTTGTACCTAGACACAAATGAGACCTTCTATCTAGTTGAGAACACATCATCAATTGCGCGCAGTTTGCAATACAATGATGGTGCCATTATTGTCAGTGAATGGTCTACTGTTGACTTCATTGCTTTGATGCAAAGTTATGACAAGCCTGGATTTGATAACTACTTCCAATTGCTTGTTAACAACACTGCGCAAGCGCATGAAGTGCAAGAGGAAGAAGAAACTGCGCACTAACAAAAAGCACACGCTCATTCGAGCGTGTGCTTTTCTTTTTTATTTTACTTGCTTGAAGCATCCTTAACCACTTCGACTGACGTTACCGTCACCGTCTCAGTTGGCTTATCACTGTCATCGGTAGAAACTGACGCAATCTTATCGACAACGTCCATACCTGAAATAACTTGACCAAAGACTGTGTATGAGCCGTCCAAAGTTGGGTTTCCACCCTTCTTGTAAGCTTCATAAATCTTTTCTGGGTAACGCTTAGCACTAATCTTGCTGGTCACATCATCTGAATTTTGGTTGATAAAGAATTGTGACCCGTTAGTATCAGCACCGGCATTCGCCATTGCAAGCGCCCCACGGATGTTGTACAAAGATGGGCTAATTTCGTTCTTGAAACCATTACCACTATCAATCTTAGAATCCTTACCATTCCAAATTGACTCACCACCAGTACCATCACCCTTAGGATCACCACCTTGGATCATGAAATCCTTAATGACACGGTGGAATGTCGTGTTGTTGTAGTAACCATCCTTGGCGTGCGTCACGAAGTTCTCAACAGCCAACGGTGCATACTTGTTGAACAACTTAATCGTGATGTCACCCATTGATGTATGCATCACAACTTCACTTTCGTTCTTAGCAACCGTATCTGACAATTGTGGCAACGTCAACTTATCCAACTTTGCCTTAGACAACGTTGATGATGAACTAGCACTTGATGAAGAGCTTGTTTGTGCATCCCCTGACTTAGCAGACATCGCTGCAAATACCATCGCACCCGCGACGACTACCACCGCAATGGCAGCAATCAACACTTCTGGTCGAAACTTTTTCATTAGTAATACTTCTCCCCTGATTTACAAATCAACTTAACCCTTTCATTATACGTGTCTTTCCTTAGAATAACTGTAAATATTTTGTGATTGCGTGCAAAAAGGCCGGCACATTGCTGCACCGGCCTTCATTGCTTAACGGTTTGTCATCTTGAATTCCAAGAAGTAATCGTTGTATTGACCAACCCAGTATGGGCCGAGGTCTTGGTAAACTTCCAAATGCGACAATGTCTTGGCATCTGGATACCATTGCTTATCGTTACGAATTGACTTTGGCAACAAAGCCTTCGCCTTCTTATTAGGCGTTGCATAACCAACATATTCAGCATTCTTCGCTGCATTTTCTGGCTTGCTCATGAAGTTAATGAATGCATACGCTGCTTTCTTATTCTTCACCGTCTTAGGCATAACGATATTATCGAACCACATGTTACCACCGTCAGATGGCACCACATAGTGCAGATGACTGTTTTCAGAAATCATTTCGGCAGCATCACCTGAGTAATCAACTGCCAAGGCAGCCTCATCTTGGGCCATGTACATCTTGATTTCGTCGGCAACAATCGCCTTAACGTTTGGCATCAATGTTTCAAGCTTTCCCTTAGCCGCAGCCAATTCTGGAATGCTCTTTGTGTTAACTGAATTACCACTTGAGGCCAACGTCATCCCCATGATGTCACGAGAAGAATCAATCAACATGATTGAATTCTTAAAACGTGGGTTCCATAGGTCGTTCCAGGTCTTAATTTCCCCTGGCTTAACGTACTTGTCGTTGTAAACAATTCCCAATGTTCCCCAGAAATAAGGCACTGAGTACTCGTTACCACGATCAAACGGCTGATCCATAAAACGGTCATCGTAGTTGTTCAAACCAGTCAACTTGCTGTGATCAAGCTTGACCAACATATTGGCCTTCTTCATCTTCTGGATCATGTAATCTGACGGAACCGCCAAATCATAGTGCGTTCCACCTTGTTGAATCTTCGTAAACATCGCTTCGTTTGAGTCAAAAGTCTCATAGTCCACTTTGTAACCAGTTTCGTTTTGGAACTTCTTAATCAACGTTGGGTCGATGTAATCTCCCCAGTTATAAATCGTTAGGGTCTTATTAGCGCCTGACTTCAAGCCAGACTCGGCCGACTTTTGCAATGCTAGATTGATACCAAATAACAAAGCGACTGCGGCCAGAATAATCCCGGTTAACCATGCTAATCTCTTCATTATTGATGTACCACCATTCCCGCTGCACCGCCACGCTTCTTCTTACTTGACTTCATACTGTAGTTTGAAATGAAGTAGTAGATTGTGACCAAAAGCAAAGACAACAAGAACATCAAGGCTGACAAGGCGTTAATTGACAAGTCAATTCCTTGACGTGCACGTGAGTAAATTTCAACTGACAACGTTGAGAATCCGTTTCCAGTCACGAAGAACGTTACCGCGAAATCATCAAGTGAGTACGTGATAGCCATGAAGAACCCAGCCAAAATACCAGGCCAAGCATAAGGCAAAACAACACGTGACAACACTTGGTAATTAGACGCGCCCAAGTCGCGAGCAGCGTCGATCAACGCTGGGTTCATTTCATTCAAACGTGGCAAGACCATCAACACAACAATCGGAATTGAGAATGCGATGTGTGACAACACAACTGACTCAAAGCCAAGGCTCATGCCAATCATCGTGAAGAAAATCAAGAAACTAGCACCAATGATAACGTCTGGTGAAACCATCAATACGTTATTCAATGATAGCAACAAGTTCTTCGTCCCACGATTCTTCGTGTTGTAAACACCCAAGGCACCAAACGTTCCAATTAGCGTTGCAATCACAGAAGAAAGCAATGCCACAATGAACGTGTTAACCAAAATTTCCATCAAGCGAGTATCAGCGAACATGTCGCCGTAGTGACGCAATGAGAAGCCTTCAAAGCCACTCATGTAATCACCCTTGTTGAATGAGTAGAAAATCAAATAGAAGATTGGTGCATACATCAAGATGAAAACAAACACCAAGTAAATGTATGACCACTTTTTTGGCTTATTATCCACGACGGCCTCCCTTCTTCTTACGATCACGCGTAAAGAACATCGTTGCAGCCATGGCAATAATCAAAATCACACCAATTGTTGAACCCATTCCCCAGTTTTGCGTTACCAAGAAGTGCTCTTCAATGGCAGTACCCAGCGTAATGACGCGGTTTCCACCAATCAAACGGGTAATCATGAATAGTGATAGCGTTGGGATGAAGACGGCTTGAATACCAGCCTTCACACCACCCATTGACATTGGAATAATGACCTTCGTCAACGTTTGCCATGGTGTTGCCCCCAAATCGCGAGCCGCATTAATCAAGCTACGATCCAATTCAACCAGTGAATTGAAAATTGGCATAATCATGAATGGAATTTCAATGTACGCCGCAACAATCATAAATGATGCATCTGTAAACATGATTTGGTGAGGGCCGATACCGATAAAGCTTAGGAAGTTATTAACTGTTCCTGTCTTAGAAAATAGCCCAATAAATGCATATGCCTTAAGCAATAGGTTGACCCATGTAGGCAAAATAACAAGCAACAGCCACAATTGTGCGTTCTTCAAACGGCTCATAATGTAGGCCATTGGGTATGAAATCAACAAGGTAATTGCCGTCACAACGAAAGCAAAGAATACCGAGTTGAACGTCATACGAAGATACGTCCCTGAACTAAAGTAGGTCGCATAATTGTCGAACGTGAAGTGTCCATAAATGTTTCCAAATGATTGGATAACCAATAGGACAACTGGCGCAATGACAAAGAGAACGAGCCACAAGTAGTATGGAACCGTGTAGCTGATTGTTCCCTTATTCTTCATTTGCAGCCCCTTCTTCCTCTTCAGCGTCCTCGTATTGCTCCAAACGGGCATCGAAGTCTTCTTCAGATTCGTTCAAACGCATAATGTGAATATCTTCTGGGTCGAAGTATAAACCACGACGTTCCCCAATAACAGCTGGGTTTGTCGCTTGAATTTGCCATTCGTTTTGGTCATCATCGTACGCCGTAATTTCGTAGTAGTCACCACGGAATGATTGGTCATCAATCGTTACGACCAGCTTACCTTCTTCTTCAGACACCAAGTCCAAATCTTCCGGACGCAAAACAACTTCAACTTGTTCGTTAGGACGCATACCACCGTCGACGTTTTCAAATTCCTTACCGGCAAATGAAACCAAGTAGTCTTCACGCATCACACCCGGCACGATGTTTGATTCACCAATAAAGTCCGCAACGAAGTGGTTGATTGGTTCATCGTAGATATCAACTGGCGTTCCATTTTGAACGATTTCTCCCTCGTTCGTAACGAAAATCCAGTCAGACATTGCCAACGCTTCTTCTTGATCGTGGGTAACGAAGATAAACGTAATGCCCAAACGCTTTTGGATTTCACGCAATTCGTATTGCATATCCTTACGCAACTTGTAGTCCAACGCTGACAATGGTTCGTCTAGCAACAAGACTTCTGGGTCGTTAGCCAACGCGCGCGCAATCGCAACACGTTGTTGTTGACCACCAGAAAGCTCTGAAATTTCACGGTCCTCGTAGCCACCCAACTTGACCATTTCAAGCATTTCAGCGACCTTCGCCTTAATTTCATTCTTTGGCTTTCCTTTAATAGACATTCCAAAGGCGACGTTCTCAAATACGTTCATATTTGGGAACAATGCGTAGTTCTGGAAAACCGTATTTACACGGCGCTTTTCAGCTGGAACATCGTTAATACGTTCCCCTTCAAACAGGATGTCACCTGATGAGGCCTCCAAGAAGCCGGCAATCAAACGCAAAATCGTTGTCTTACCTGATCCTGAAGGACCCAACAAGGTGTAAAACTTCCCTGCTTCGATTTCTAAATCGACAGACTTCAATACGACTGTGTCGTCGTATTGCTTAGCCACATGCTTAAATTCAATAATGGGTTGTGCCAATTACTGAGTACCACCTTTCTTTACATAAGCTTAATTTTACCAAAAATAAGGAACTTTGTATCACTTTTCCATTCCACTTAACCGTTCTGTAAACGCCATGAAGTAAAAAACACCAGCGAGATGCTGGTGCTTATTAGTCTAATAATCGCTGTCAGAACCCATCTGTTGGAAAGCATATTGCATAATCACCGCCGTAATAATATTGGTGAATTCCTTCTGAGTCTTAATTTCTTCAGAGGTTGGCATCTTAACGGTTTGATCATCCTTGCGGGTTGTGGTTAGTTGCGTGTTGAACGCGGCCTTTTTACCTTCAACCACCGCTTCTGATGCTACTTTGACTTGATGTCCCTTATCAGCCATAGTAATCGTCAACTTAGGCTTTTCCATGTCATCAATTGATGCCGTGATGTCTTTCCAAGTAGCCGCTTTAACTTTCATCGTCTTAGCAGTTTCCGTTTTCTTTAGCGCTCCCACAAAGCTCTTATAGTCAGCTTTATTCAGAGTCACCTGATACCCATCGTCCACCTTCTTGAATTTTTTGCCATCCAAGTCCGTGAACCACTTGGTCATCGTCTGGGCATCCTTTTTGACGTCTTCAGGATCAACCTTACTATATGATTTGTTATCCGTTTCTAGCCAAGTGTTCTTAAGTACCTTTGCCAACTCTGGAATATCAGTGGCCCCATCCATCTTCATAACATCACCCAAGAAACCGGCTGACACATAGGTATGCTTGGCATTCTTCTTCAAATCGTACGTAGCTGTCTGACCATCCGTCGTCACATCAGCTGTGAGAGCGATATTGCTGGTTTTCTTGGCATCTTGTAACACCTTACCAGAAACACGCATATCAGATTTATCTGCCGAATCTAACTTGAACTTATAAACATTGTCATCCGACTTAAACATACTCATCATATGTGATGCAAACTGCGCTTTCGCCGTGTGTTACGCCATAGCCAATTCCACCAGCCACAGCAGCAACAACGATAACACCACCTGCTACAATCTTCTTATTCATAGACTAAGCCCCCATCATTCTTATGGTCATAGTTTAACAGTACAAAACAAAAAAGGATGAAGATAACTCTTGCGAATTATCTTCATCCTTAATTTTCATCTTAATATTGTAAGCAGTCGCTTGTAATTAAAAATTACTCAGCGTCTGAACCCTTACCGTACTTTGAGATGATGTCGTCTTGCACGTTCTTAGGAACAGCTTCGTAGTGATCGAATGCCATTTGGAACGTTCCACGTCCTTGCGTAGCTGAACGCAAAGTCGTTGCATATCCGAACATTTCTGATAGAGGAACCTTAGCGTGGATCATCATTGAGTTACCACGTTGCTCTTGTCCTTCCAACAAACCACGACGGGCTGAAACGTGACCCATTGCATCTCCCAAGTTATCCTCAGGAACAACGATGTCAACCTTCATGATTGGCTCCAAGATAACGGCACCAGCGGTCTTTGCAGCTTCCTTCAAAGCCAATGATGCAGCAATCTTAAAGGCAGCTTCTGATGAGTCGACATCGTGGTATGAACCATCGTACAACTTAGCCTTCAAGTCAACCAATGGGAATCCAGCCAAAGGACCGTTGTTCAATGAGTCCTTCAAACCAGCTTCAACTGAAGGGATGTATTCACGAGGAACCACACCACCAACGATGGCATCTTCGAACTCGAATCCAGCACCTTCTTCGTTTGGTGAGAATTCAATCCAAACGTCACCGTATTGTCCCTTACCACCTGATTGGCGCTTAAAGTAACCACGGGCTTGAACAGTTTGCGTAAATGCTTCACGGTAAGCAACTTGTGGCGCACCAACAGTAGCTTCAACGTTAAATTCACGACGCAAACGGTCAACGATGATGTCCAAGTGCAACTCACCCATTCCTGAGATCAACGTGTCACCAGTTTCTGGGTTCGTCTCAGCACGGAATGATGGGTCTTCTTCAGCCAACTTTTGCAAAGCAGTTGACATCTTGTCTTGGTCAGCCTTCGTCTTTGGCTCGATAGCCAATTGGATAACTGGGTCAGGGAACTCCATTGACTCCAAGATCAATGGGTGATCCGTAGCAGTCAATGAGTCACCAGTAGTCGTATCCTTCAAACCGATCAAAGCAGCGATATCACCTGAGAACACTTCTTCGATTTCAGTACGGTTCGTAGCGTGCATTTGTAGCAAACGACCAACACGCTCACGCTTTCCCTTAGAGGTATTCAAAACGTATGAACCTGACTCCAAAGTACCAGTGTAAACACGAACGAAAGTCAAACGACCAACGAATGGGTCCGTCATAACCTTAAATGCCAAAGCCGCAAATGGCTTGTCATCGTCGGCAATCAAGTCAACTTCTTCGTCAGTATCTGGGTCCGTAGCAACATAAGGCTTAACATCCAATGGTGATGGCAAGTAGTCAACAACCGCGTCAAGCATCATTTGCACACCCTTATCCTTGTAGGCAGAACCTGCAAGAACTGGGTAGAATTGCAATGAAATCGTTGCACGACGAATAGCAGCCTTCAATTCAGCTTCTGAAATCTCTTCTCCGCCCAAGTACTTGTCCATGATTTCGTCATCAACATCAGCGATGGCTTCAACCAATTCGTTGTACTTCTCTTCTGCCAATTCAGCATAGTCAGCAGGGATTTCGCGCTTCTCCCACTTCTCACCCAATTCGTCGATTGGGTACAAAGCAACCTTTTCGATCAAGTCGATGATGGCCTCAAAGTCATCTTCGGCACCGATTGGCCATTGAACAGCCTTAGCGTTAGCGTCCAAACGTGACTTCAATGAGTCAACTGACATTTGGAAGTCAGCACCCATCTTGTCCATCTTGTTAACAAAGACGATACGAGGTACTTCGTACGTCTCGGCTTGACGCCAAACAGTTTCAGTTTGTGGCTCAACACCGGCAGCACCGTCAAGAACGGCTACGGCTCCGTCAAGAACACGCAATGAACGCTCAACTTCGATAGTGAAGTCCACGTGTCCTGGAGTGTCGATGATGTTAACACGGAATGGTTCCTTGTCGTATTGGTCGTGGAATCCACGCCAAACGGCAGTCGTGGCAGCAGATTGGATCGTGATTCCACGTTCCTTTTCTTGCTCCATGAAGTCCATTTGTGAAGCTCCGTCGTGAGTCTCACCAATCTTGTGGATCTTACCAGTGTAGTACAAAATACGCTCAGTCGTCGTCGTCTTACCGGCGTCGATGTGCGCCATGATACCAATGTTACGAGTACGTAGCAATGGGTATTCACGCTTGTTAGCCATGAGTATTTCTCCTTGAAATTCTATTACATCCAACACAATGTTAATGCGTTAGTACTATTATACCGTATATTCGCAAAAAATGGCTATAGTCTTCACAGACTGTAGCCATCAATTGGTTATTACCAACGGTAGTGTGCGAAGGCACGGTTGGCTTCAGCCATCTTGTGCGTGTCTTCACGCTTCTTAACAGATGCACCAGTGTTGTTGGCAGCATCCATGATTTCCTTAGCCAAACGCTCATCCATCGTGTGCTCACCGCGAGCGCGTGAGTATTGCACCAACCAGCGCAATCCCAACGTTACACGACGTTCTGGACGAACTTCGACAGGAACTTGGTAGTTAGATCCACCGATACGGCGAGCCTTAACTTCCAATACAGGCATGATGTTGTTCAAAGCTTCTTCGAACACAGCCAATGGCTCTTGACCAGTAGCTTCCTTGATACGATCAAAAGCTTCGTACAAGATAGTTGAAGCAGTTCCGCGCTTTCCATCAAGCATCAAACGGTTGATCAAACGTGAAACAAGCTTTGAGTTATAAATTGGATCAGGCAGAACTTCAGCCTGCTTAGTGTAACCCTTACGTGGCATTATTAATGTCCTCCCTTAATTACTTCTTCTTAGGACGCTTTGCGCCGTACTTTGAACGTGATTGCATACGGCCGTCAACACCGGCAGTATCC
Source organism: Weissella confusa (assembly GCF_004766315.1). Taxonomy (GTDB): domain Bacteria; phylum Bacillota; class Bacilli; order Lactobacillales; family Lactobacillaceae; genus Weissella; species Weissella confusa_A. The sequence continues at coordinate 13,229 of NZ_PVSN01000058.1, forward strand.
AAAGCACCACGGATGATGTGGTAACGAACTCCAGGCAAGTCCTTTACACGTCCACCACGGATCAAAACAACTGAGTGTTCTTGCAAGTTGTGGCCGATTCCAGGAATGTATGCCGTAACTTCGATCAAGTTTGAAAGACGCACACGGGCGTACTTACGCAAAGCTGAGTTAGGCTTCTTAGGAGTCATCGTTCCGACACGAGTTGCAACACCGCGCTTTTGTGGTGAAGAAACGTTAGTCGTCTTCTTTGATTGTGAGTTGTAACCGAAGTTCAAAGCTGGTGACTTTGACTTCGTGCTCTTTGACTTACGAGGCTTACGAACCAATTGGTTAATAGTAGGCATGTCTAAGAGTCCCCTTTCAATTTTCTATATAGTGTGTAGTCCACATTTCCAGGCGTGTCATTTAATAACCAGTCTAAAAACGTAGCTGAATGGTACTTCTCGTTCACGAGTTCAGCACGTCGCGTAACACGCAAACACCCTGCTCACTAAAAGCACAAGTAATAATATAACACTGCATTCTCGATTATGCAACCCTTTTTACCAATTAAAAATGCCTATATACGGGCATTCAATTTGCAAACAATTCCGGGCGTGTCATTTTTGGAAAATCCGCTGTTTTCAAGCTCTTTCTTACTATAAAACAACGGAGGTTTTTGCATGTCTGTATTTGACCTGCCCTTTATTATCGCACTTTGTTCACTAACTGTTCAAGATTTGAAGCGCTGTTTGATTGACTCTAGATTATTATTACCCGCATTTGTTTTAGGTGTTACACATCACGACTCACATCCACTAGCTGCATTCTTAGTCTATATTTGCGCCCTAATAATAAATCACCATTACCACGAAAAATTTCTTGGTAATGGTGATTTAGATGTTATTTTTGTTGGCGCACTCTACCTGCCGGCTGATCAGCTCCCACTATGGCTAACAATTAGTTGTGGGTGCCATTTGCCGATCAGCCTCTGGCAACCGAAGACTCCTTTGCCCTTCCTACCAGCATTAACGATTGGATTTCTAGCGTTAGAAGTAATCAGCCAATACGGGTTGTTGGCGCGCTAATAGGGCATCTAAAGGTTCAAAATCTTCAGGCGTACCAGTTTGTAAGTCACCCGTTAATAGCAGACTAGACAATCGTTTGTAGCCCATCAACCATTGTGTAAACGCCTGAATGCTGCCTGATAATTGTGGGGATTCAGTTTGGACAATCCGTTCTAAGTTGCCCCCACGTAACTCAAAGCGTCCACCATTCCATGGTGCGGTCTCATCTTGGACGTCGAACGCCACCGTCTCCGGCACATCTAATTGCAAAACTTTAAATAACGCTGGCAAATTCACGATGCGAGCTTGCATATATGGCTTAATAACCGCTTCATATTTCGGCTCTGTCATCATTTGAACAACTGGTACGGCCGTTATGTCTGCCGTAGGTGCTTCGTACATAAACCTATCGGACGAGCCCGCATGGCTACCAATGAAGCGGGTCAATCCTTGCAACGCTTCTGCCGTTAGATTAACCCATTCGCGAATCACAAACGTCATCTCGTGGAATTCGTACATTACATAGCCCTGGGCAACGCCTTCTGCGTCTCGATATATAGCGAACTTTGTCTGAGGCGTTTTCATGTTGAAATAGTAACGCCACCACCAATCTTCACGCGCAACCGCCCCGTGTTCGAAAGCGTCGGCCTCGCGGTACACAAGCTTCATCGGCTCAATCGCGCGGTCGAACGGCAAACGTTCAACAGTTCCCGATGTACGCTTACCTTGTGGAAAATCAGTGGCTTGCCATTCAATATCTGCATGATCAAATACTTGTGCGTAACCAAAGCGACCATAAAAGCCGTATGAAAAAGGCGCCAAGTAACTGACCACTTCGCCTGCATCATAAGCATCTTGCAATGATTGCATCATTAAGCGTGAGGCAGCCCCATTGCCACGATACTCTGGATAACTTGCGACGTTACCAATGCCATTACCGGCAACTAGTTGATGACCCATTCGCACGTTAAACGGAATCCGTGTCACTTGACTGGTTAGTTGATTATTGTCATCAAATTCACCGTAAACGGTTGTTTGCTTAAAGAATTCAGCTAAGGCATCACGTCCCCCACGTGGCTCCTTATGAAATGCATAACGATAGAGCTCATAAACGGCGTCAAAATAAGCCGCTTCAAGAATAACTGGTTGTCCCATAAAGTATTCCCCCTTATACTTAATCGCCATTATCGTATCACATTCACATGTCCAAATCTTGATTGATCCATGTAAACGAAAAAACGCACCTTGAACCCTAAAGTTCAAAGTGCGTTTTACTAAGCATTAAACCAATGCCAACAACTCAGCCTTCTTTGCAGAAGCTGGGAAGTCGATACCGTTAGCTGACAAGTAAGCCTTGATTTCAGCAACAGTGTTCTTGTCTGAAGGCTTTTCTGATGAAACAACCTTCTTAGCAGCCTTAGGAGCAGCGGCGTTAATCTTAACACCCTTTTCTGAAGTAGCTGCTGAAGATTCGCGAACAACTTGACCGTTGTCTGCCAAAGCCTTCTTAGCTGCGTCTGCCAAAGCTGAGAAAGCTTCGAAGTCAGAAACAGCCAAGTCTGCCAACATCTTACGGTTCAAAGTTGAACCCATCAATGACAAACCGTTCATGAAACGTGAGTATGACAAACCGTTCATACGTGCTGCAGCGTTAATACGTGCAATCCACAACTTACGGAAGTTGCGCTTCGTTTGCTTACGGTCACGGAATGCATAGAACCATGACTTCCAAACTTGTTGCTTAGCAACCTTGTAGTTGATGTGACGTTGACCACGGTAACCCTTGGCCAACTTGATCATCTTCTTGCGACGTGCGCGCGTAACAGTACCACCCTTAACTCGCATGGGTATTTCCTCCAGTAATTTCTATAAATTTCTAATTCAGAACCGATAAATAATTTAAAGTTAAAACTTCAAATTAACGGCTCAACATGTGAACGTAAGTCTTCAACGTCGTGTTGTTCATCATTGAAGTTCCACGTAGTTGACGGCGTTGCTTCTTAGTCTTACCGTGGAAACGGTGTGACGTAAAGGCGTTACCTGACTTCAAACCACCGTTAGCAGTCTTCTTGAAACGCTTTGCTGAAGCGCGGTGTGTCTTAAACTTAGGCATTGATATGTCCTCCAAACTTGGTTTAATTACTTAGTTTCCTTGGGTGCAAGCACCATAAACATGCTGCGCCCTTCCATCTTTGCTCTAGATTCAACTTTTGCAATCTCCTCTAGATCAGTTGCAAATCGGTCCATCACTTCACGCCCGATTTCCTTGTGCGTGATAGCACGACCGCGGAAACGGATTGAAACCTTGACCTTGTTACCCTTCTCCAAGAACTTAACAGCGTTCTTCTTCTTGGTGTTAAAGTCGTTGTCATCAATCGTTGGGCTCAAGCGAACTTCCTTGATGCTGACGATTTTTTGGTTCTTACGTTGTTCGCGTTGCTTCTTTTGACTATCGAAACGGAACTTTCCGTAATCCATAATCTTAGCAACTGGTGGCTTGGCATTAGCTTGAACCAATACCAAATCCAACTCTTGCTCGTCGGCGATTGCTTGCGCTTCCGCCTTAGGCATAATTCCTTGGTCACCGTCGTCGGTGATCAAGCGAACTTCACGAGCTCGAATGCGATCATTAATTAAATCTTGTTGTTGTTGTGGTTGGCGCGCGTTTGCTATGGTCCTTACCTCCGAAAAAACTTGAAATAAAGTAAAAGCGGATTATCGCGACACACGATAACCCGCCATTCATCATCAATCAATAATGAGTGATTTACCCGATGAGGTAAACTCATCAAGGTGAACAACGGGGTCGCTGTTACTTTATTTCTCTAACAGTTAAACAGTATATAGCCTTATTCTCCAAGAGTCAAGGCTTTGTTCAAAATTCCGTTAATAAACCTTCGTGATGAATCATCCGTAAAGTCGTGAGCCAATTGTAGGGCTTCGTTAACGGCAATCTTGGCTGGCGTTTCAGTGTACTTTACTTCATACAATGCCAAACGCATCAATACGATGTCGGCCAAGTTTAGACGATCAAGCGTCCAACCATCAGCCAAGTGTTCTGAAATCGTCAAATCGAACTCATCTTGGTGGTCAATGATGCCATTAACCATATCCAACAAATCCGTTGGCAATTCATCTTCCCAAGTAATTTCTGGATCACCATCAAGTACTTGTTGGACAACTGCCTCGACTTCCGCATCAGGATTCATTGCCAATCCGAATACAGATTGAAATGTGGCTTGTCGCAATTGGTGTCGGTTCAATGTTGCCATTATGCTTCAGTTCCTTCCGTCTCGTTGTCATCACCAAACAAGTTGTTTGGATCAACAGTCAACGTTGGCTTCGTTGAAACAACACCTTGGATGTGCACGTTTACCTTCGTCACTTGCAATTCAGTCATTGCAGCAACTTGTGTCGTAACACGTTCTTGGATTGCGTGGGCAACCTTAGGTACGCTAACACCGTAGTTCAAGTAAACGTAAACGTCTACTTCCAATCCATCTTCGCCTTGCTTCAATTCAACACCCTTGCCGTGAACACGGCGACCGAATGCTTCTTGAGCACGCTCTGAGAATGAACCACGCAAGCGAGCAACACCCTCAACTTCTTGTGCTGCAAGCCCAGCAATGATTTCAAGAACGCGAACGTTAACACGCGTCTCGCCTGAAATATCGCTTGGGTGCGTCAATACAATGGTTTCTTCTGCCATGGAACTTTCCTCCTTCAAAATGAAAGCGCCGGCCGGCTGCCGGTCGGCGCTTTCAACAGTATATTTATTATACCTGATTTTACTTGTAAAAACTAGGCACGTGACATGTATGATCCACCGTTGTCAGTGTTAACAACCAACTTGTCACCTTCGTTGATGAAGTCAGGAACAGTGATAACCAATCCAGTTTCCATCGTTGCAGGCTTACCACCACCGTTAGCAGTAGCACCCTTGATACCTGGTTGCGTTTCCTTAACAGTCAACTCAACAGTCTTTGGCAATTCAACGTCCAAGATTTCACCCTCGTAAGTAGTGATCTTAACGTTCATGTTTTCCAACAAGAACTTCAAAGCGTCTTGGATCTTGTCATCAGGAATTGAAACTTGTTCGTAAGTTTCGTTATCCATGAAGACGTGTTGGTCACCTTCAGCATACAAGTATTGCATTTCAGTCGTCTCGATGTTTGCAGTTTCAAACTTGTCACCAGGACGGAAAGTGATTTCGTTAACAGCACCCGTACGCAAATTCTTCAACTTTGAACGCACAAAGGCTGCTCCCTTACCAGGCTTAACGTGTTGGAACTCCAACACACGCCAGATTGATTGGTTGTACTCGATCGTCAAACCAGTCTTCAAGTCATTCATACCAATAGTTGCCATGATTGAATTCTCCTAGATTTATGTCTTTCTGAATTATATTAGCAGAGTTTTTGTCTAAAAACTAGTATTGCGTGCTTTTTTGTTCGGAAAAAAGTTAGTTAGTTGTGTGTGTCCGCCCAAAATAAAAAACGAAGAACCGCCAAAGCAGTTCTTCGTTATAACCTTCTATATCTTACAAACGAGCCTTCAATTCAACCGTCAACTCTTCGTATCCTGGCTTGCCCAACAAACCAAACATGTTGCGCTTGTATGCTTCAACACCCGGTTGGTCGAATGGGTTGATACCGTTCAAGTAACCAGCAATCGCAACAGCTACCTCAAAGAAGTAGATGGCTTGTCCCAAAGCAAATTCGTTTTGCTTGTCCAACTCAACGATCATGTTAGGCACACCACCGTCAACGTGGGCCAACAACGTTCCTTCTGAAGCCGTACGGTTAACGTAGCTCATCTTCTCACCTTGCAAGTAACCCAAACCGTCGTCAGCGTCCATTTCTGGAATCACAACGTCCGTTACTGGCTCAGTCACGCGGAACAACGTCTCAAACAAATTGCGACGACCGTCTTGGATGTATTGTCCGAAACTGTGCAAGTCCGTTGAGAAATTTCCAGTGGCTGGGAAGATTCCCTTGCCATCCTTACCTTCTGACTCACCTTGCAATTGCTTCCACCATTCACCAAATTGTACCAACGTTGGATCGTAGTTAATCAACAATTCTGTCGTATAACCCTTACGGTACAAGATGTTACGGTACGCCGCGTATTGGTAAGCTGGGTTCTTTGCCAAATCGGCATCAGCGTATTCAGCCTCACCTGCAGCCGCTCCAGCCATCAATTGCTCGATGTCACCACCAGCAGTTGCAATTGGCAACAAACCAACAGCCGTCAAAACTGAGAATCGTCCACCAACACCATCTGGCACAACGAACTCTTCGTATCCTTCTGTGTCAGCCAACGTCTTCAAAGCACCACGCTTTGCGTCAGTCGTTGCGTAGATGCGTTCGCGAGCACCTTCAACGCCATACTTCTCTTCCAACATTTGCTTGAACACACGGAAGGCAATCGCTGGCTCCGTCGTCGTACCTGACTTTGAAATCACGTTAACTGAGAAGTCACGGTCACCGATAACCTTAATCAAGCTGTTCAAGTAAGCTGGTGCAATTGAGTTTCCGGCAAACAAAACTTGTGGGAAGTCACGTTGCTCGTCTGGCAAATAGTTGTTGAAGTATTCGTTCAAGAAATCAATTGCCGCACGGGCACCCAAGTATGAACCCCCGATTCCAATAACAACCAAAACCTTTGAGTCTGATTGGATTTTCTTTGCTGCTGCTTGAATACGCGCAAATTCGTCCTTGTCGTATTCAGTTGGTAAGTGAAGCCAGTCAGTGTAGGCTGATCCAGCCCCAGTTCCCTTGCGTAGCATTTCATCCGCAACCGTAACCATCGGTTGCATCATGGCCAACTCTTGTTCCCCAACGAATTGGGCTAGCTTTGATGTATCAAACTTCAATGTCGTCATTTTAAATTACCTCATTCCCTATTAATAACTTTTGGTATAGACCAATTATACCACTTCCGAAAAAATCTTGAAAGCGGTTTCGGCAATGTTGCCTGTTTGTTTTTGAACGATTCCCCAAATAATCGTTAGACGTAAAAAAATAACGGGCACCCGTCAAACGAATGCCCGTTATTTGGATTACAAATTCTTAAATGCGTATGTCGTTGTGTATGAACGCTTCTCGCCAGCTGGCAAGACAATGTCACCAAACTCTGGGTGGTGAATAGCGTCTGACAACGTTTGAGCTTCCAAAGCAACCGCATTGTATGGGTTAGCTTCGAACCATTCCAAATCACCCTCGTGGTCAGCCACGGCTGGGTTCGTGATGAAGAAGATAACCGCATTACGGTCAGTCGTCATTTCGATTGAACGTCCTGACTTCTCGTCCGTCACAATTGCTGATGGCGTACCAGCTGGGTAAACCAACTCAAAGGCATCGTCAAACTTAGCATCGTATGCACCGTTCATCTCAGCAATCTTGTCACCAATCTTGGCTGGTGTTTGGAAGTCGAATGGCGTACCAGCCGTCTCCAACAACTTACCCGTAGGAATTTGATCCTCACGGAATTCCAGGTGACGTGGTGACTTCAATTGCAACGTCAACTCACGTGCATCTGTATCAATCCCGGCTGGGTTGAAGTATGCGTGGCTTGTTGGGTTGTACAACGTGTCTTCGTCAGACTCAGCTGAGAAGTCCAAACGTACCTCATCGTTGTCCGTAAACGTGTACGTCAATGACGTTGGCATTGTGCCTGGGAAGTTGTCATCAGCTTCCGTCATCGTTGTCGTAAACGTAACTGAACCAGCAGCCTCATCAACCGTGAAGTCCCAGTTACGCGTTGCAAAGTTGTCTTCACCACCGTGCAAGGTGTTCTTACCTTCGTTAGCCTTCAAGTTAACCGTCTTACCGTTCAACTCGAATGATGCGCCATCGATACGGCCAGCCACACGGCCAATTGCGTTACCCAAGAAGTAAGCGTGGTCCCAGTAACCTTGTGCATCCTTGTAAGCCAAAACTAGTTCATCACCAGCCTTCGTTTGCAAGAATTGCCATGAGGCTCCCCAAGAAACCAAACCAAGCTTGTGGCCGTTAGCGTTTTCAATAACCACTTGCTTTACAACTTCACCGTTAGGCATTGTGCCCAAATCATTTACTGTAATCGTCATTTTACTGTTGTCCTTTTCATGATGTCGGCTCACAGTCTCAAAAACTTATCTCGTGAATATTTTATCATACTGAACACCGACATTCCGAGTTATTTTCAATTCAAGGTCTATACCAACTGGCATTAATCCTCATGATTAATGCGCATCAACAAATGGTACAAGGCACCAAACAAGTTAGCATCATTACCAAAGCGTGCTGGTAAAATTTCTGGTGTCGTGAAGCCGTCACGAACCTGTGGACGACGCGCTACCAATTCTTCGTATGATTCACGAATCGTTTGGACCACAATCGGTTGTGCTGTAATACCACCACCAATTACAAAGCGCTCCAAGTCAACGACAGCTTGGATGTTAAGCAACATCAACGCAATGTCATCTGTGTAACGCTTAAAGACATCCCAGGCTGGGCCGTCGTGCTTGTTGATTAACTCGAATACGGCACGACCATCCTTTTTGTCTGGCAAATTATAGATTGTCGCAATCGTTGAAACCATTTGCACGGCAGATCCAACGACACCATATGAATCAGTGTCAAAGCGTGCTTCCCCACGATGCATAAAACTTAATTCACCAGCTTGGAAGTGCGTACCTGTGTGCAAACGGCCGTTCAAAATCAAACCACCACCAACACCAGTCCCCAAAACAACCGCTGCCCCGTTATCAATACCATTCAAGTTACCCGACCATAGCTCAGCAAGCGCAGCCGCCTTACCATCGTTTTAAACTGCTACCGGCATATCAAGATTCAGTTCATCAACCAAGTTCACCTTATCTAGGAATGGCAAAGCACCACCTGCATAAATAGTCTCATCCGTATGTTCCACCTTACCTGGCGCACTAATCGCGACCCCCTTAATACGGTAACAATACAAATCAACAATCGCGTGAACCGTGGCGACAAACTCAGCCAAACTTTCATTTGGTGTTGCCACATCGTCTTTTTCAATCAAGTTTCCTGCATGATCTAGTACGGCATACTTGATGCGCGTACCCCCAATATCAATTGCCAAATAATCATTAGCTTCCATGTTTTATTCCCCCGAATACATGTTTGCTCTAAGCATACCTGCTAGATATGGTAGAAACCGGACAAAATTGCGAAAAAAGAACTCGTCGAACGCTATGTCCGACGGGTTCTGTTACGCTTAATTTCTTATTACAAAGTCTTCAACTTGGCAATCATGATTGCACCGATGACAACCAAGATAGCTCCGATAACAACGAAGACCATTTGACGCTTTGACTTCTTCTCACCCAATAGGTAGATGGCACCGAACGTACCAACGATGATACCCGTTTGTGACAAAGTTGAAGCCGTTGCTTGACCGATGTTAGGGTTAGCCGTTGAGATAAACATGAAGACGTTACCCAAAGCCCAAACCAAACCAGTCACGATGTTCATCCAAGTTCCCTTTTGGAACATCGTCTTACCTTCTTTCATAAAGAAGATAACAATGATGAAGGCACCCAATACTTGACCAATTGATTGTGGTCCAACGATGGCCGTCATGTAGTCCAAACCGTCGTGACGGTTGTGAACTGCGTTTGAGATGTAACCAATCTTGTTCAACAAGTTAGGGAACACGAAGTACATCATGTAACCAATCGTTGAAATCAAAACGGCGACCAACCCACCCTTGAAGTCGTGTTGTGGGTTAACTTCGGCTGGTGCCTTTGAATCTGGCAAAGCCGTGAAGATGGCACCAATCACAACAGCAGCGATGGCCAACAAACCAAACGTCCACATGCGACCAGTCGTCCACTCACCCAAGACAGCCGCAGCCATCAAAGCGTTTGAAACAATTTGTCCAGCTGTTGAAAGTGGGTTACCAACTGAAACACCCAACTTCTTGAAACCAACGAATTGGCCGGCCGTTCCAACTGCCCAGAACAAACCTGAAACGAATCCGACGATCCAGATACGTGGGTTAAAGGCAAATTCCATACCAGCTTGTGGGACAACAAACAATTCCAACGTCAACATTCCAAAGACGAAGGCACCAAACGTCATTCCCAACGTTCCTTGTGCGGCAGTACCACCCATCTTAGTCGTAACAAGTCCCGTTGACCCCCAGGCCAACGCAGGAATAAGTGCAATCAAAATAGACATAGCAAAATTTCCTTCACAATCTTAAATATTTTTAGTTCATTTATCAACGAGATTTAGAATAACATAATGAAAACGTTTTCACAACACTTTTTACTAACTTTTTTAAAACGTTTTCAAAAAGAATGCAACCGCTACCATCCAAACTATAGCTGGGATGCAGCCTTTTCGGGACTTCCCGTCCGTCTCGCTATCAACCTAACAAATTATAAGACAACGAATTTGAAGTACAACAAAAAAGTCCCCGTTACCGGAGACTTTTAGACTTAATTATGAAGATTAGTCGGTTTTCTTTTGCTCATCTGGAATGATGACGTGGAATGATGTGCCGACACCCGGTTGTGATTCAACCGAAATTTGACCATCATGCACTTCAATCAATTGACGAATAATCGCCATTTCCAAACCTGACTCACCCTTCTTTGTACGTGAAGGATCAGCCTTGTAGTAACGCTCCCAAATCTTGTTGACTTGGTCTTCAGTAATTCCGATACCCGTATCAGAAATCTTGAAGTGTGCCTCACCAGCTTCACGCCAAGCATCAATTGTAATCAACCCATTCTCAGTAAACTGAATGGCGTTGTTCACAATATTAAAGATGATTTGAATAAAGCGGTCTTGGTCAGCGAATACCGGCACTGCCGTCTTGGCGTGCAACTTGATTTCATCCCCAGCCAAATCAGACTTACCAGACAACTGGTCAATCAAGTTTGAAATAACAGGTACTGAATCAAATTCCTTCTTCTTCAAGACAACCTTGTTCTGACGCAAACGCTCATAGTCCAAGTTGTCCTTAACCAAACGCGTCAAACGGTCGGCTTCGGCCTTAATCAAGTCATATGAGTGCATCTTTTCATCTTCTGGAATAACCCCGTATTGCAATCCTTCGACGATACCTGAAATAGTCGTCAACGGCGTACGCATCTCGTGAGACGCATTAGCCATGAATTCCTTACGACGCTCTTCTTGCTCTTCAATTTCACGCTCTTGTTCAGCCAATGACTTGGTCATGACGTTAACGTATTCAGCCAAGGCACCGATTTCATCGTGACGATGCATGTTAACGGCAGCAGTATAATCACCACCCGCAACACGACGCGTTACCAATTGAATCAAACGCAAACGGTTAACAATCAATTGCGACAAGATGAAACTCAACATAACCGCGACGACAACTGATACCAAGAAGGCAATCAGCAAGTTCTTTCGGAGCATGTCCATATTATCTGCCACAGTCGAGACATTCGCACGGGTAACCACCACCGCAATCAGTTTATTCTGATTGTCGAAGAACGGTTTCATCACGTCCATCGTGTTCGCAGCTGAATTATCAGCTGGATTAGCTTGCTTGGCCCCATGCTTTTGAATGATTTTGTGTTGCTTCAATTGTGCCCACTCTGCATCGGTAACGTTAGCGGTTTCCTTGGCTTGCGTCTCAGGATAAACCAACTTACGGTCATCGTTGTAAAGCGTAAAACTAATATTTTGTTGTTCTAGCAATGACGCATCTGTTTCCAAGCCCTTCGTATCGAAGTAAGCAAAGGAACCGTCGTCAGCCTTGAAGCGCATTGCCTCTTCAGCTACGGCAACCGCATAACGATTCAATTGATGATAGGTATTATCCTCAATCATCTTCGTCGTAAACTGCGTAAACAAAATGCCGACAATTACCAGAGTAGCCATGATGACCGTAAAGAAGGCCAACATTTGCTGGTACATTATTTTCATGTTGTTTTACCAAAAAACCACGCCGGGATGACGTGGTGATCTTTCGTTAATCTCTCTTATATTCTCTTCAAACTAGCTTAGGCCTTAGCAGAAGCTTCTGCCTCTTCATCAGCCGCAACGTTTGAATCGTCGAACTTGTATCCAACACCCCAAACGGTTTGGATAACTTGAGGACCAACCTTTTCGATCTTTTGACGCAACTTCTTAACGTGCGCATCAACCGTACGCTCGTCACCAAAGTACTCGTAGTCCCATACCAATTGCAACAATTGCTCACGTGAGAACACTTGACGTTGCTTCTTAGCCAAGACACGCAACAAGTCGAATTCCTTTGGCGTCAAATCTTGAATCAAGTGACCATTCAAGTAAGCTTCACGCGTGTTTGAGTTCAACTTGAACGTACGCGTTTGTACGTCAAAGTCTTCGTGAACAGCTGGTTCTGAAGACGTTGGTTGACCTGCAGTCTCTGAACGACGGTGCAAAGCCTTGATACGTGCAATCAAAGTGATTGGGCTGAATGGCTTCGTTACGTAGTCGTCAGCTCCCATTTCCAAACCAAGCACTTGGTCTGATTCTGAATCACGTGCCGTCAACATAATGATTGGCACATACTTTGATACTTCACGAATCTTAACTGCAACTTGCATACCGTCCAAACCAGGCAAGTTCAAATCCAAGATAACCATGTCCCATGACTCTGGATCTTCGTTGAACATCGTCACTGCATCGTTACCATCGTAAGCGTAGTGAGCGTCCCAGTTTTCCTTCTTAAAGAACATGCCCATCATTTCTGAAACGGATGTGTTATCCTCGACCATCAAAAGTTTCATATTCTTATTCCCCGTCTTAATAGTTTTTACAAAATCAATTCTTTATTTGTACACCTAACACAATAACAAAAGAAAAGCGATTATTGTGTGTTTTTCACAGAACGTCTACAAAATCTGGCGACTATTCTAAAAAACTTCACATCTTTTAAACCACTTACACGCGGATAGCTATTTTTTTATCACAGCCGTCCGCAGTCCTTTATACCGTATATTATACAACGTAAATACGGAATACTTCACTCTTACTTAAAAAAGCGGTGCAAATACGGTACGCTCCGATGTTCCGGATATACAATTCGCATTAACTGAAGAAAGAGCGTGTTTTCTATGATGAACACGCCCTTTCAATGAATGTTGTTATTTAACTATGATAATTGTGCCTGAGATGTTTCTGCTATCAATTTTTGAACACGGCGCATTGCTTGCCGGTCATGGCTAACATGATTATCCAATGTTTGCTGTAATTCGTTCGCAAACGCCACAATTGCTAAATGATTTGCGGCGCGCGTGACGGCTGAATAAATCAAATTCGTCGTAATGAATTTTGAAATCATCGGCAAGACAACAATCACGTTATCCAATGTAAAGCCTTGGATTTTATGAATCGTCGTCGCATACCCGAGGTCTAAGTTCTCGCGGACGCTGACTAACTTAGGCCCATACGAAAATGGATTGAACCCGGTCCGACTGGTTTCATTCAAATCCACCAAAATTGGATCAGCAGTATCAACCGTCTGAACCAACACCATTTCATAATCCGGCATCACATCAACGACCGTAATCCGGTCACCACCACGCATGCGTACTTTTTCATGTGCACCGCTTGCTTGGTTCGTGACATAAACCGTTTGCATCACCTGCACACGGTCACCTGGGTACAACGTCAAATCATCGCGCACCCACAACCCAACTTCCGTGCGTAATACGGGTGTCTCCAACAAAGCATTTTGCACCGCTGCATTAATCAAACGGCGCAATTCATTTGTGGGTACTAGGACAATCGTTTCATGATCCGGTTCCGCTATCAACGCGCGCTTAACCGTCTCAACCACTTGCAATAGCGCAGTTTCACTCATCGGCGCGAAAGTATATGGGCGCTCCAAAAAGACATCCGGCAACACCTCGGCTGGCATCAATTCGTCCGGTGCAACAATCGTACTTGAATCACCATCCAGAATGGCATTGGCGACCGTCGCAATAATCGGCGAATTCGCACGCTTGATTTGTTGCAAAACCGGTGTGCGATTAGCCAGACCTGCCAGCACCAAGGCATTCAGCATTGGGACTGGGTCATTCTCAACAGATGGCAACTGATTTGGGTCACCCACCAACAAGATTTGCGAGCCAGTCGCTAACCCATACAAAATGGCATCAATCAGCGCTCTGACATTTGATGCAAACGCCTCATCCACAATCATCAAATCGTATGTTGGGTAACGAGCCGCCCGTTCTGGGTCATCGAAGAAATGCCCTAAGCGTGCAATTTCAGTCATTGCTTCGTGGTTACGGTATGTGAAACTGGTTGCTGTAGCAATCGTGACATGATCAACCGGCTTCAACAGATATTCCGGTTCGTGTTCATCCAATAAATCACCGATTGCCCGCTCGACCAAACCACGTGCATTCGTTGCCGCAGCGTGCGTTGGGGTAATCAAGATTGTATTCACATCCCCTTGTTGCGCCAAACGAATCAGGCGTGCCATCATGTATGACTTACCTGATCCAGTGCGACCCGTCACAATTTGAATCGGCGTTGGCGTATCCGCAATATTCTGCCAAACGGCATGTTGCCCCGCCGTCAATGTCTCATCAGCCAACATCCCCGCAATCAATTGTTGCATCACTGCCGGCACATCATGCGGTTGTTGCAACATTTCAAGTAACACTAACAGCCATTGATCATAATCTTGCTGGTTTTGTAACTCAGGTGGCAACTTCTTGAATATCTCGTGGGCGAACGCCTTCATCTCTGATTCCGGGGTGTGCGCCATCAAATTTGCAAAACTATTTTTCTCATAAATTTGTTCCGGTAACTTATGTCGCCAGAAATACATTTCCGTTTGTTCTTCTGGAAAACGTGCCATGACCCACACCCCTTTCGTTTTCATTCTTACTAATTATACGCAACTGCACAAAAAAGCGAGTGAAACAAGTTCACTCGCTTTTCCTATTATTCTGGCAAATTAATCGTTGCTTCCGCTGGCTTGGTCTCAACCACGACCTCACCGTTGTGAATTGAATACAACATTTCAGCACGTTCATTCAACGCGTCGAACCAGTTCGTAGCGTTGAAAATCAAGAAGTTAGCTGGCTTGCCAACTTCAATGCCGTATGAATCTTGTACGTGCATCGTACGGGCACCGTTCTTCGTAATGAAACGGTATGAATTCATGATTTCTGAATAGCCCATAATTTGCGTCGCGTGCAAGCCCATGTGCAAGGCATCAACCATGTTTCCATTTCCCATTGGGTACCATGGATCCTTGATGTCATCTTCACCGAACGCCACATTGATACCTTCAGCGTCCAATTCCTTCACACGTGTCAAACCACGGCGCTTTGGATACGTATCAAAACGACCACCCAAGTACATGTTAATCAATGGGTTGGCCACAAAGTTAATGTCTGACATCTTAAGCAAACGCATCAACTTGTAAACGTAGGCGTCATTGTATGACCCCATCGCCGTCGTGTGTGAAGCGGTAACCTTTTCCTTCAAACCGGTTTCAAGGGCCAACGTTGCCATCGTCTCCAAACCACGTGAAGCTGGGTCATCGATTTCATCCGTGTGGGCATCAATCAACAAGTTGTACTTTTGTGCGACTTCAAAAGCGAAGTGCAATGACTCAACTGAGTACTCACGCGTGAACTCAAAGTGCGGAATTGCACCAATCGCATCAACGCCAAGTTCGGCGGCCTTGATCATCAATTCCTTACCACCCGGGAATGACAAGATCCCCTCTTGTGGAAAGGCAACCAATTGGAGCGTCATCCAAGGCTTAACTTCTTCACGCACCTCAATCAGTGCCTTCAAAGCAACCAAATCAGGGTCCGTAATATCCACGTGTGAACGCACGAACTGCAAACCGTGAGCAGCTTGAATCTTCAACGCTTGAATGGCACGTTGCTTCACATCTTCATGTGACAACGTCTTCTTGCGCTCTGACCAAATACGGATACCGTCAAACAACGTTCCCGTTTCGTTCCATTCTGGATCACCAGCCGTCATCGTTGAGTCCAAGTGAACGTGCGGATCCACGAATGGTGGAATCATCAACTTATTAGTAGCGTCGATAACTTGTTCACCTGCCTCGGGTGCCAAGTTATCTGCAATTTCTGCAAACTTGCCATCAACGATCCGAACATCCTTTGGCTCAGCCGCATTTTCAATTAACACTTGCTTGATTAGCATTTATTTCTTTCTCTCCCTGGAAAAAATTAATGTTGTGAACTGTTAATCGAGTATACCACTTATTTCCTATCTTTTGGATTTAATTTAAAGCCGTAGAAAGTGCTACCTTTAAAGGTTTGCTTGGCCATTTTACCAACCGCAGTGTAATCTTTCCCACGCTTTGACTTGGCTGGGAAACTAATTTCTTCGCCTGCCAACAGCTTAGTAATCTCTTCGTCGGTAAATTTGTGGCCACTCCATTCCTTAGCAAAGGTAATCTCTTCACCCTTGAATGTCCCAGTCGTTTTCTCGTTCACCTTACGAACCGGCTTAGGCTTGGGTGCCCCCAGCGTTGCCTGCAGTGCTTCAGCATTTGCGACCATGATTGGCATATCGTGTTCAACCACTTGGGTCACGGATTCAAGCAACTTTGGCACCGTCATCTTAAACTCACCGACTTCATCCATCATTTCAAACAAACGCTTGGTAATTTTTGGCGAGGCAATCCACGTGCCCTTTACCATCACTGCTGAGACGTTACCAGTTTCCGTCAACGTTAGCTTCCCCTTCGTCTCACGTAGCATCGCCTTTTGGCCCTTGCCCATTTCAGACAAGGTCGAGACACGCGTCGCACCAGTCCCAACATTATGCTTTTCCAAATAAGCCATAATCCACTTTGTTGATGGGTGTTGTGGTTTCTTGTTCGCACCCTCATGCAGATATGGGTCGGCCATTGGTCCAAGCGCACCTGCCTGGCCATCCTCATCATCGTCATCGACACGGGTTGCCGCATATGAATCGTAGACCAACTTAAAATTCAACTTAATAGGTAGATTGAACGCCGTCTTGAAGTTGGGGTAATCCTGCAATTCAGCTGTGACGTGGTCATACACGTAATCTTCCGCCAACATCGCCAGATAGTTCTTCGCCAATACTTCGTAAATCGCCATGGCACTGTCGCCATACTTCTTTAGGCTCTGCACATCAGCTGGCACGTTGGTACCCGGACGGTTCGCACCGTGGGCACCTTGCGCCTTAACGTGGGTTGGTCGCGGTTGACGATGCGTTAATAAGCTCTTATCTACACCAACCAAATCCGCGATGCGATCAACCAATGGCAACAATTCATTAAATTGTTCCGGCGTCACTGTCTTGTCTTCCGTACGTGGGTATGACACAACCTGCGCCTCATACATCTTTTGATACGTTGCCAAGACTTCCTTTGACGCATAACCGCGCGGTGCCAACACCGCTGCCAAACCAGCCAAATCAAGCAATCGACCTGGGGCTTGCGTACGCGTCTGGTGCTTTTCGTTCACAACCGCACTGCTGTGATATTGCGCCATATCAGCCTGACCTTCATCCTTGGTCGCAAAGCGCCATGGAATCACATCGCCATCCTTTGTCACGCGACCAAACACGTGACCGGCTGGATCCTTAAACTTCACTTCATAGTAAGGCGTACGGACATAGTTTTTAATTGCTTCGAGTTGTTCATAAATCTTCCAAACAATGACTGATTTCAAACGACCTTCGCGCGCCACCACCTTGTAGCCTGCCTTCTTCGCTGAAGTCGTTGCAATACGAGTTAATTGCATTGACGCAAAGTCCCAACGATTACGGCTCTCACCCTTCAGATAAGCACCGTGTTGATTTTTGTCCGTGACATCAGTCAAATCACGCATGGCCGCCTTGATACTCTTCGGTGATTCATCCATGAAATTAGCGCGCAATACTTGGCCTTTCCAGCCAATTGCATCAATCGCTTCCCATGCCAATAAATCTCCTTCACCAGACGGATCCGTATCGGTCGCGATGACCAACGCATCGTAACCTTTCTTACTTTCGTCTTTTAATTCATCTAGTAATTTCTTTGAGGATTCAGACTTACCGGTGCGCAGATTACGGCTACGAATATAAGTTCGTTGCCACTTAAAATCGGCCAAGTTCCATGGCATGTACTTTAACGTCCATGACTTGTAGGCCTTCTGCAAATCCGGCGCCACCATTTCTTCTGGCTCCTTGAGCGTCATCACGTGACCACGTAGGTTTGTGATGTTGAAGTTATTGCCTTCAAAGCTACCAACTTTACCGCCCAACGCTTTCACGAAGTTCTGCGCCGCTGATGGCTTTTCTGTAATAATCAAATAATTCGCCATACCGACCTCCTCTTGTTTTGCATGAGTTCTATTATACGTGATATGAAGTTAGTTTTAAATTAACATTTTAGGTTTGTGTATCGTCGCTAACGCGCCGAGGCATGGTGGGTTTGGGGAGGCGGTGCTCCGTCCTGCAATATTAGCTGGTGGCAACGGGGTCCCATTCTCACTAAGCCTCAGCGTGTTTCAGCGCCTGCCGGCTCGAAATCCACTGCTGCTAAGTGATAATTGGTGCCCCTGTCCTTGCTTGGTCACCGGCTAATACCGCAGGAGCTCCGCACCACCTCCCCAAACCCACCATGCCAGCAATCAAACTTCTTATATAGATTCAGTTAATCATCCACGGTTCATTAGCAAGGCAAACTGTTCACCTATTTCATTAACCGTGGATGATTTACCAAAACAGACTAGAACTGCTTGGCTGCTGCAAATGGGGCGGGTCGCTTCCGGAGCGTTCAGAAAAGGGCAACATGCCGCATGGCCGGCGCTATTCAGATAAGCCCACTCAGGACTAGAAGGATTAGGGAAAATTATTTATCCCGCTGAATGGCGTCCGCGCCATTCGGTTGCCCATTTCTGAACTTTGTCGGAGGAAGCGACCCGCCCCATTTGCTTCGTACGTAAGTACGAACACTCATTACAAACTAAAAAGCACCAGAACTCAACAAACCGTGAGTTCCAGTGCTTACTGTTTTACTTCTTAATTAGCTTCGTTGCAACGTAGTAAATCAATCCCGTCAATGCCATCGCCACGAAAGTTACACCAATCGTTTGGCTAATGATGTTCACTGACTTCAAACCGAAGTACAATGCAATTCCAACTGCCCAAGAGGCGATTGCAATCCAGTTCAAACCACCGTTGTACCAGTACTTACCATCCACCTTCGTGAATTGGTCAAGCGCATATTGTCCCTTACGGATGAAGAAGAAATCAACCAAGAAGACGGCGATTTCTGGTCCCAAGAACATACCGATGTAATCCAAGAACAAGATGAAGGCATCCAAGAATGTGGCGAACCACAATGGAATGAATGACACAAGCGTTGCGGCAATCGTTACGATCCACAAGGCTGGCGTTAGCTTTACCTTGTGCCACATGTTGGTCAAAGCAGATCCGGCGGCCATCAAGTTAACCGCGTTGGCCGTCGTTGATGTAATCACGATAACCAACAAAGCGATGATTCCCAAGCCCAACTTTGATGCAATCGTTGATGGGTCTGAATCGTTTGGATCAAACGCGTTGTTCATCAAGGCCGTAGCAATCGTGGCCGTCAAACCGATGAAGGCGAACCATAACAATCCGATGTTCGCACCCAAGAATGACCAACCAGTTGCACCTGACTTACGCTTCGTGAAACGTGAGAAGTCTGATGAAGCCGTTACCCAGGCCAAGTTGAAGGCAGCCAAGATATCAATGGCCGCACCTGATGAGATACGTACCTTTGCTGGTGGGTTCCAAGCGAAGATGTCAGCCAATGAAACGTGTTGGAACACCACGATTGATTCCCAAAGCACGAAGATGAAAACCAACACGATTCCGATACGCTCAATCATACGAACTGAACGCTCACCCAATGAGATTGATGCCAAGTGCAACAATGACATGATGATGATTCCGATGACCAAACCAGCCTTACCACCGGCTGTGTAGGCTTGCCAACCGAACAAGTCCTTGAAGATAACCGAAATCGAAATTGCGGCGATAAATGTGTTTGCGGCGGCCCAACCAATAAATTGCACAATGTTAATGATTGATGGAATAAATGAACCACGCAAACCAAATGACGCACGCGTTAATGCCATCATTGGCAATCCCGTCTTGTAACCCATGAATGATGCCAATGCCAACAAGGCATATGAGATCAAACCAGAAATAATCAATGTCGTTGAAGCTGTGTACATACCTGCGGCGGCAATCACACCACCGATGTACCACGTTCCGTTATTGGCATTTGCTCCCACCCATGTGGCAAACATATCCCAATTTGACATTGTACGCTTGTCGGCTGAAATCACTTCAACACGACCGAACTGCTTTTCCATATTCCCCTCCTTGCACCTTGGTTAACCGTTTTATTAAACGAAAAGGCCGCTCCGTAACAAAAAATGTACAGAGCGGCCCGTTAAAGTCTACAGTTATCCTTAGTGACGCGCTCTTTGGCCAGCTCTCGGCTGACAGTTAAAAGAACTATTCAAAATTTTCAACTTTGTCTACTATACGGGGTCATATAGGTCATGTCAACCGGTCTTTTTTCAGATTTGCTCCCAAGTGATCGACTCCAATGATGGGAAAATGTGAATCATTCGTTCAACTTGTTCGGCATCCAAACCGAGCTCAACCGCCGGCAACAGCGTGCCGATAACTTGCTCAGCGTAGTCACTCATTTCCGTTGCCCCAACCAAATGATGTTGGTCATCAAAAATCAGCTCGTTCTCACCAAATTGCTCATTCATGACATTACGGTACCAGTTCTTTAAGACATCATGCGTTTCAATCTGATACTTATCTGGATCCGTCATTTGATCCGCTTGCAAACCGACTTTCGCAATTCGTGGTGACGTGAAGACTACTGACGGAATAACCGGATAATCAATTGGTTTCGTCGTATCACCCGCAAACAAATGCATCAAATACTTCGACTCAAAAATCGCTGTCGGCGTTAGCTTAGGCTGCGTTTTATCAATCACATCCCCCGCCGCATAAATATTATCCACAGTCGTTTGCAAATGGTCGTTCACCACAATACCATTTTTGTTGTAAGCGACACCGACCTCGTCGAGACCAAATCCTTCTACGTTCGGAATACGCCCCGTCGCGTCCAACACCCAATCAGCCGCAACCTTCACATCAGCACCGTCAGTGACGACAACTTGATTACCAATCTTCTCAGCCTTTTTCAAGCTCACATTGCGCAAGAAAGTCACCCCGCGCTTGGTTAAATCCGCAATGATTTGTTCGACGTAGGATTGCTTAAAGCCTTTCAACGCTTTGTCACCGTGCATAATCACCGTTACCTTCGCGCCAGCCGCATTTGCTTGTGTCGCAAATTCCATGCCGATATAACCCGCCCCAATCACGATAACTGAAGCTGGCATTTCTTCTAACGCCAAAAAGTCTTTCGATACATGGAATAGTTCCGTCCCCTCGATTGGCAAATGATGCGACCGCAAACCAGTTGCTACGACAATTTTGTCAGTTGATAGCTGGCGATCACCCACGCGAACCGTGTGGCGATCCTGCAAGATACCGTACCCGTTGATAATTTCGATGCCGACTGCCTCCATGCGACTCACCTTCAAATCAGGAATCCCACCAATCACCGCTTGCTTGTGCTTTTGGTTGGCCGCCCAATCAATGTGCGCGTCTTTCACCGGCAAGACATCCCGCATATTCTCCAATGAACGTAGCATCGCGACTGGTGCGTCTAATGTAATTTTCGGATTACAGCCATAGTTTGAACACGTGCCACCGATAATATCATCCTCGATAACTGCAATACGCTTGCCACGCTTGGCTAGCGGTATCACACCATCAAATGTCCCGTGACCAGTCCCCAAATACACAACGTCATAATCGTATTCTGTCATTTTATCGTCCCCCAATCTGATAAAAACATCTCTTAAACGACACCATAGTACCGCTTTTACCCCCTAAATACCAACAAAAGGCCAAGCACGCAAACGTACTTGGCCTTTGTCATTTTTCTATTAATCCACAACTGGACGCCATTGGTGATCAATTGGCATTTCAGTTGACCAACCAATGTATTCAACATCGCCACTACCACGTAGCCATGCCAAAACTTCATCAACTGAATGGAACGTAATGTGTCCATTGCTTGATCCAGTTGAAAGAAATTCTTTCTTGTAGCCATCCCAAATGACAACGTGACCCACGCTACCGTGCGTTTGATCCACAAAGCGGAAGAAAACTGGTACGTAGACGTTTTCTGGGAAATCTTGATTGTTGTACATAACTGGCGCATCGTCAGCGGTCATTGCAGCCGTTGCATAACCTGATGCACCCCCAAAAGCACCCGCAACATATGCCAAGCACATCCAAGCTTCAGCCGGCGCATCAAGATTTGGCTGAATAACCTGCTTGTATGTCTTAGTCGTCTGTTGGCTTGGTGCCGCGGTTCCAGGCACGTAGTTAATCTGCTTGATCTTCATTGTCTTTCCCCCGACCGAAGCAGCTACCGCCTTATTTACTGCTGCTGATGAGACAGCGTTTGCTTTTGTGTCAGATGCCGTGACCGTCACGCCACCCAACGAGCTTAAAGTTGCAACCAAAAGCGCAACCGCAACCTGATTCATCTTTAATCCCTGTTTACTCATAGTACTTACTATACGTCATTCACAGTTCAATACAATATCAATCAGATTTTAAGTTTTTTACAAATTTACAACAAAGCAAGTTTTAACAGTTGACTAGATACTTCCCTTAAGAATTCCCATCACAGCCAACAACATCACCACAAACGTTGCCACCGATCCCAATAGCGCCAACCAAGTAATGACACGAGCGACCGTCCAAACACGGTACCCTTCATAACCTGACGTTTCTTTGCGACCTTGATACGTAAAGAATACAATCACGGCAAAGAGTGACAATACGTCTTGACCAATGACACTTAGCCATTGCACAAACCCTTGTGGCAAAACGGAAAACAGCATGTAATTACCCAACGCTGCCAAACCGACAAAGATTGCTAAAATCACTGACCCCATTACAATTTCTCTCTTTCTGATTAATTAGTAGTTGGCGTATCCACGCCGGCTGATAGTTGAATATCATGTTCTGCTAAGATGCGAATAATCTTCATGTTGATGTCAGTGCGCGTACCCGCCCAGTCTGCACCGTCAACCATCTTAAATTGGGCCGTGGCCATAAATTCGTGACCACGCGTCGTGACTTGATTGATATAAGCCTTTTCACTACCCTTTTCAAAACGATCATCTTCGGCCAACATGGCTTCAACATCCGTCATTGCTGCCATCATATCCTTCGTCTTTGTCGCAATGTCCAAATAGAACGTCAACGCCAACTTACGTGTATCCATGCGCGACCAATTTGTAATTGGCTCATTTGATAGCGTTGCGTTTGGCACGATCACCAACGCCCCATCAAACGTACGAACCAACGTTGAACGGAACGTGATATCTTCCGCGATTCCTTCAACAGATGGTGACTTAATCCAATCACCAATTTGGAAAGGCTTCTCGGTGATAATGATGATACCGCCAAGCAAGTTCTTAATTGGGTCTTGGGCCGCCATCGAAATGGCCAATCCAGCCAATCCCAGTCCGGCGAACACACCGTTCACATTGATGCCCCAGTCAGACAAAATCATCGTCACCGTCAACGCCATCACAACGAATTGCAAACTACGCGTCAAAAATGGCATCACAATTGAATCCAATTCAAAGTTGATGCGTGAGCCCAAGTGACCCAACAACACCGTCAATGACCCCATCAACTTATACAAACCATATCCGATACTGAACATCAGAACTGATCGGTAAATCGCGAGTGCGAAATGCGTTACCAAATGCGGGGCGTGGGCTGTGTGCAAGGCAATAAGCAACCCTGTAAACAAAACAATCACACGAGCTGGGTTCTCAAATGCCATCAAGACATCGGTCCAGCCGGCAAAACGGTCAGGAATGCGCTTCTCAATTTGGTGGAAAATCCCACGCACAATACCGTTAACCAAAACAATTGAAATCACGACAATCAACAAGGCTAATCCCAGTGATTTCCAGTCAAAGCTATAGTGTAGCCAATGCTCAAATAATTTCACGTTAATCTCCTAAAAATATCTATCATTATCTCTCAATTACAAAAAACAAGTATATCAAAAAAGCCGGCATTATGCCGGCTCTCTAGACAAATATTAATATGAATCGCCGTTAACAATTGAGTTCTTAACAATTACGTAGTCAACGTAACGCAAGTCCATCAACTCACGGCCCCCGGCGTAAGAAATCGCTGATTGCAAATCTTGTTCCATTTCATTCAACGTATCGTCGATGTAGCCACGGTATGGTACCAATAGCTTCTTCCCTTCAACGTTCTTGTACTCACCCTTTTGGAATTGAGATGCTGAACCGAAGTACGTCTTGTACTTGGCTCCGTCCATCTCAATAATTTCGCCTGGCGTTTCCGCGTGAC
Source organism: Weissella confusa (assembly GCF_004766315.1). Lineage (GTDB taxonomy): Bacteria > Bacillota > Bacilli > Lactobacillales > Lactobacillaceae > Weissella > Weissella confusa_A. The sequence continues at coordinate 37,755 of NZ_PVSN01000058.1, forward strand.
CGGCGAACAAAGATCCAACCATCACCATCGTCGCCCCAAAGCGAATTGACTTGGCAATATCACCGTTGTAACGGATACCACCGTCAGCGATAATCGGCTTCTTAGCAGCCTTCGCGCACAAACGCAATGCCGCCAGTTGCCATCCCCCAGTACCAAAACCAGTCTTCAACTTTGTGATGCAGGCCTTACCTGGCCCAACGCCCAACTTAGTCGCATCGGCGCCGGCGTTTTCCAAGTCACGCACAGCTTCCGGTGTCGCAACGTTACCAGCAATCACAAAGGCAGCTGGCAAGTTCAACTTAATGTATTGGATCATCTTAATCACAGCATCCGAGTGGCCGTGCGCAATATCAATTGTGATGTATTCAGGCGTCAAACCTGCCGTCTTCAATTGATCAATGAAGTCGTACTCTTCTTGCTTAATACCAACTGAAATTGATGCAAATGCGCCAGCTTCTTGGAAACGACGGACAAAGTCTAAACGCGTCTCCGGTGCAAAACGGTGCATGACATAGAAGTAGCCTTCCTTGGCCAACTTCATGGCCAAGTCATCATTGATAACTGTGGCCATGTCTGCAGGCACTACCGGAATCTTAAACCGACGCCCACCAAGTTCAACCGAAGTATCCGCCTCTGAGCGGCTTTCGATGATGCACTTGTTTGGAATGAGCTGAATATCCTCGTAATCAAATACAGTTGAAAAGTCCATTTTATTATCCCCTCGATAAAGCAATGTTCGGAATTTGGTTTGTTTACCGGTAGTTTCCTTACCCAATAAATAATTATAACCGAACTTATTCGTAAATCAAGTTGATAATTGTTAAAGTTTTGTGTCCTTGTTCGGGAATTAGCGTTAAATCACTGATAGATTGTTAATATCTGGGGTTATTGCTATACTAAACACTGTTAGTAAAACTTTCGGGGTCGTTACGGAATCGACTGGCATTATTCGTGCTAGCACTGCGTTTAGGGGTTGTGGCCCTATAATCCACTCAGAAGAATTAACTGCAAACAATTCACAAAACACTTACGCAGTAGCTGCCTAAAAAACAGCCTGCGTTGCCTATGCACAGCTTTGATTACGGGTTGCGCTAGGTTTTAAAACTAAGTAATCTGCGCCAACCGTTCGCCACCTGAGGGCTGTTGGAAGAGGATAATCAGGCTGGTCTAGTTGATCGCCGCGCGGAATGGCGTGCACTAGATGAGATTTAAATTATTCAGCTATGAACGTAGACGTGTTAGTAACGAGATGGTAGGACAGGGGTTCAACTCCCCTCGGCTCCATATTTAAGAGTAGTACAATAAAAAACACCGTTATTCAGTCATGCGGTGTACCCAAAAAGTTAAAGTAAAATATTTTAGCTGATTAAGCGGCCATTTGTCGGTATTCTACCGGTGAGTGGCCGTTTAATTTTGCTTGAATTCGTGTGTTGTTGTAATACAGTATCCAA
>NZ_PVSN01000067.1 GCF_004766315.1 Weissella confusa
GAACCACAAAGCGTTCGACTTGCATGTATTAGGCACGCCGCCAGCGTTCATCCTGAGCCAGGATCAAACTCTCAATTTGAAGTTTGAGTATAACTCAATTTTTGTTGTTTAACAGAAGTTAAACGAATTTACTAGCGAATTGACTTCGCAAATGTTTTTGCATCAAGCTTAGCTTGATGACCCTACACATTTGTTTCATCGAAACGATATTCAGTTTTCAATGACCTACGTCGTCGCCCTGACGACTTAATCTATAATACAGAAGTCATAATCAATTGTCAACAACTAATTTCACTTTCTGTTCACATGTTGTTCACATGCGTCGTACCTGTTATTTGGTACTTGAATAATATACCCCTAAATGGAATGTTCGTCAACTGCTAAGATTTACAAATATTTTCCGAACAATACAAAAAGGACTCCCATCGCTGAGAGTCCTTTGTTTTATATCTATATATAGTAACTTCTATTAGAACAAAGCTAGTTGGTTTTCATCCGGCATCCCCGCAAGCACGCCGTTTTCATCAAGATAATCCATCAATGTCTTAGAAACACCACCACGTTGGGCAAGGTCTTCCTTTGACAAGAATTCACGTTCCGCACGCGCAGCAATGATGCGCTTGGCAACGTTATCTCCCAAACCAGGCACAGCGTTAAACGGTGCAATCAATGTATCACCATCCAACAACCACTGTTCAGAATCAGACTTATAAAGATCAACCATGCTGAACTTGATGCCACGTTCCAGAGCTTCATTTGCCAACTCTAGTACAGTCATCAAATCCTTGTCCTTGGCAGATGCTTCATTTCCCATCTTACGAATCTCTTGGATACGGGCCTTTGTCGTGTTCAAACCACGTGACATTGCCACAATATCAAAGTTACTTGCACGCACTGAGAAGTACGCTGCGTAGTACAACGTTGGGAAGTACACCTTAAAGTAGGCAATGCGCAACGCCATCAAGACATAGGCTGCCGCGTGGGCACGCGGGAACATATACTTAATCTTCAAACCAGATTCGATATACCATTCCGGCACACCCGCGGCACGCATTTCGGCTTGGTACTCATCCGAGATACCCTTACCCTTACGCACCTTTTCCATGATTTGGAATGATGATTCGGGTTGTACCCCATAGTTAATCAAGTCGGTCATGATCTTGTCACGCGTTCCGATAACAGTACCGATTGTCGCCACACCACGTTGAATCAACTCATCGGCGTTACCACGCCACACGTCAGTACCGTGAGACAGACCAGAAATCTGTAGCAGTTCTGAGTAATTCTTCGGGTGCGTCTCTTCCAACATACCACGAACGAAGGCCGTACCAAATTCCGGCACACCCAGCGTTCCCGTCTTAGAGAAGATTTGTTCTTCTTCAACACCCAATGACTCTGGTGATGAGAACAAGCTCATCACACCCGGGTCATTCATCGGAATGGTTTGTGGGTCGATACCCGACATATCCTGTAGAGCACGAATCATCGTGGGATCATCGTGTCCCAGGATATCCATCTTCAGGATATTATCGTGGATTGAGTGGAAATCAAAGTGTGTTGTACGCCAAGTAGCCGACAAATCATCAGCCGGGAACTGAATTGGCGTAAAGTCATAGATTTCCATATCGTCCGGCACGATCAAGATACCGGCCGGGTGCTGTCCAGTCGTACGCTTAACACCGGTTGCACCCATTGCCAAACGTTCAATCTCTGCACCACGGAAACTACTATCGTGGTCACGCTCATATGCCTTCACGTATCCGAACGCTGTCTTATCAGCAACGGTCGCAATTGTTCCAGCACGGAACACGTTGTTCTCACCAAACAGTGACTTCATGTAATTGTGGGCAAATGGCTGATAGTCACCCGAGAAATTCAAATCGATATCGGGAACCTTGTTTCCCTTAAATCCCAAGAAAGTCTCAAACGGAATGTTGTGGCCATCCCCAATCAGCTTCGTTCCATCAACTGGGCTGAGCTTTTCAGGCAAGTCATAACCAGATTCATATTCACGTGGGTCAACGAATTCAACATAGTCACCACTCTCACTACGATAGTGCGGTGGCAACGCGTTAACTTCCGTAATACCCGCTAGCAAGGCAATCAATGATGATCCAACAGAACCACGTGATCCAACCAGGTACCCATCCTTATTAGACTTCGCCACCAAACGTTGGGCAACCAAGTAAATAACCGAGAATCCATTGGAAATGATTGAACGTAGCTCCTGCTCAATACGCGCCTCAATAATTTCAGGTAGTGGATTACCATACATACGATAAGCCGTTGCATATGACTTTTCACGAATTTCATCGTCAGCCGTTGGCATGTTAGGTGGATAGTTTCCACCCTTAATTGCCTCAACCTCATCAATCATATCGGCAACAACGTGCGTATTATCAATGACCAACTTCTTAGCTAGGTCTTCACCCATCCAAGCAAAGTCATCCAACAATTCTTGGGTCGTACGGAAATGCATATCCGGCAAACTATAACGGTTCAACGGATTAGCACCACCTTGTGAGCTGATCAAAATCTTACGATAGATCGCATCCTCAGGGTTGAGATAGTGCACATCCCCAGTGACAACAACTGGCTTACCCAATTCATCACCAATTTTCACAGCTTGCATCATCAAATCACGCAAACGGGCTTCGTCTTGAATCAATTCACCTTCCAAAGCTGGCACATAATTAGCTGATGGTTGAATTTCGATGTAATCGTAGTATTCTGCCTTAGCCTTAGCTGCAGCATATCCCTTTTGCATCAACGCTTCCCAGAACTCACCAGTACTATCACCAGTTCCAAGTAGCAATCCTTCACGGTACTTGTTCAACAAAGAACGCGGTACACGTGGTACACGCTGCAAGTACTTCGTGTTTGATTCAGAAATCATCTTATAAAGGTTCTTAACACCTTCTTGCTTTTGCACCAACACAACCGCGTGATTAGGACGTCCGTGCTTCCATGCATCGTTGTCCATCATGTGGTCATTCAATTGGTCAGCATACTCGATGCCATACTCTTCACGTGCTTGCTCCAAGAACACACGGTTCAAATGACCCGTTGTCTCAGAGTCAAAGATGGCACGGTGGTGTTGCTCCAGCACAATACCAAAGTGCTTAGCCAACGTGTTCAAACGGTATGAACGCATGTTTGGGTATAGGAAGCGGGCCAAAATCAACGTATCGATAACCGGGTTCGAGATTGGGTCTAACCCGTGACGGGCATAACCTTCTTGCATGAATCCCATGTCAAATGTCACGTTGTGTCCAACCAGAATGGCATCCCCGTAGAACTCACGGAATTCTTCAAAGACCTGCTTTTCTGATTTAGAACCACGCACCATGTCATCCGTGATTGATGTCAAATCAACCGTGGTTTGACTTAGTGGGAAGCCAGGGTCGATAAATTCTGAGAATTCAGCAACCACGTTTCCCTTAACCATACGGACGGCTGACAATTCAATTACCCGATCATAGGCAGCTGAAAGACCAGTCGTCTCGACGTCGAATACCACAAATTCAGCTTCATCAAGCTTGGTGTGATCTGGGTGGAAGATAATCGGCTCACCATCTTCAACCAAGTTAACCTCAACACCGTAAATCATCTTGATATCATTCTTAGCAGCTGATGACGCTGCTTCAGGGAAACCTTGGGCGCCGGCCGTATCCGTAACGGCAATTGCATCCATGCCCCACTTGGCAGCTTGCTTTACGTAGTCACCAATACCGTTAGTCGCATCCATCGTCGACATAACAGAGTGCGTGTGCAATTCAATGCGCTTCTTCTCACCTTCATAAGGATCGATGCGTGGCGCGTGCTTAATCACTTCAATGTCGTAGGCCGTCATCGTCAAATCACGGACAAAGTCGTCTTGTTGAATTGGACCGCGCGCACGAATCCACGTACCCGGCTTCAAATCAGCAAAGAACGCTTCATCATTTTCATCACGTGAGAACTTCTTCAAGATAAATGAACTCGTGTAGTCCGTCACCTTCATCGTCAACAATTGACGTTCAGACTTCAAAACACGGACTTCGGCATCAAAGACATACCCTTCGACGATAACAGAACGTTCTTCAGTCTCGATATCAGCCATCTTGGTGATTTCAGAATCAGCAGCAATCTTGCGACCAAGCGTACCTGGCGCACCATTCCCGCCACCACCATTACGTGGCGCAGATTGACGTTGCTTGGCTGCTTGTTCGATTTGCACCTTGGCCATTTCAGCCAATTGTTGATCCTGCGCAGCACGTTGCGCCATGACTTGCGCGTGTGATTCAGCAGCCAATTGTTCATCAACTTGGATGTTAAATGGTAATTGATAACCAACCCCAAGCTTCTTGTAGGTGTTTTCAATAATTGGCAATCCAGTTTGACGGGCGTAGTTCGCCCAAACTGCTGTATCAAACGTCAAACGCAATTGGTTGTCAGCAATTTGTGGCAACACATGGGCAAATGCCTGACGGAAGGCACCCGGTTCATTTTGATGTTGTTGCAACACCCATGTCCAATAATCAACGATTTGTTGGGCATCTGGCTGGGTTGCTAGATGCAATTGGTAAGTGGTCTGAGCAATATTGGCAAAAGCCGTTTGCATACGTGCTACCAAAGCAGCCATATCTTGCACTGGTGGTAGCGCAGGCATTTCCAAGTGGAATTGCCAAACCTTAGACTGTTTGTGCACGGCTAGCTTGGTCAATGCCGTTTGCTGCAAACTAGCAGGGACTTCCTCATATTGCAATTGTTGCAATAGCGTTTGGAATTGTTCTTGTGCGGTCAACGCCATGTTAGGGGCTCCCTTCTCTCATTTTTCAATATGCGTTTAATTATACCTTGTTCTAGTTACAACGACGTATCGAATTAACATACAAACAAAAAACGCCATCCAACTTAATGGATAGCGTTTAGCGGATCAATCCGAACGGGCAATTCAGCGATCTATTCTTATGACATGTCACAGCATATCATAAATTTTAAGGAGTAGGTTTCAGGTTGGTTAGACCTGTAGGTTATGAGTAGTATTTATGGGTTGTCGAATGAATATCACTGTATCCCTTATCGACATTCTTAATATTACGCACGCAAACTTAAACTAATAATAAACCAGCATTTAGAAATGGGTAAATGCCAATACAGTTAGCACAGCAATGACGGCCCACAAAAACTTGCGCATACGGTCGTCCTCCTTCACTTATCTTTGATACTTACTAGTATTGCACGAAAATGTGTCTATTTTATGAAAGCGTTATCAATCACAACCAACAAAAAAGCTACCCGGCATTAACCAGGTAGCATTCTAACTATCTTTAATTAAGCTTGTGCATCAACTTCAGGGTGCAACAAGATTTGTAGCGTTGCCACCAATTCTTCAGCACGGACTTCGATCGCTTCGTCAGTCTTACGCAACTTAACTTCAACGATACCTTCACCGGCCTTCTTACCAACCGTGACACGGACTGGCAAACCAATCAAGTCTGAATCGTTAAACTTAACACCGGCACGTTCGTTTCGGTCATCAACCAAAACTTCGTAACCAGCTGCAACCAACGTATCGTTCAAATCGTCAGTCAACGCCTTTTGCGTTTCATCTGAGTACTTCATTGGTACCAAGTGAACATCCCAAGGTGCAACTGATGTTGGCCATGCCAAACCGTTTTCATCAGCGTTTTGCTCAGCAATCGCTGCCAACAAACGTGACACACCGATACCGTATGAACCCATGATGACATCAGCTTGACGACCGTTAGCATCCAAAACTTGTGCGCCCATCGTCTTTGAGTAACGCGTACCCAACTTGAAGATGTGACCGATTTCGATACCCTTAGTAAATTGCAAGCGACCCTTACCGTCAATTGCCAAATCACCTTCACGAGCCGTACGAACATCAGCCACTTCGTCGATGCGGAAGTCGCGATCAACGTTGGCGTTCAAGTAGTGGAAGCCAGCTTCGTTACCACCAACCGTAATGTTAACCATGTCAGTTACCCATTCGTCGGCGATAATCTTAACATCTTCACCAACACCAACTGGTCCCAATGAACCAAATGGTGCACCCAAGATTTCTTGTGCTTCCTCTTCAGTTGCCATACGCAACTCGTCAGCGTGCAAGAAGTTTTGGACCTTAACTTCGTTCACTTCGAAGTCACCACGAACCAAAACCAAAACAGGTTGGTCATCAGCATACATGAACAACGTCTTAACCAATTGGTCAGGTGTTGTTTGCAAGTATTCAGCCAATTCTTCGATCGTCTTAACTTCAGGCGTGGCAATCTTTTCCAAATCAGCCATTTGCGCATGTGACTTGTTAGGCGTGTACAAATCCTTCGCCATTTCCAAGTTAGCTGCGTAATCTGACTCATCTGAGTAAGCGATGATATCTTCACCAGCTTCAGCAGGAGCTGAGAACTCCTTTGAGTCTGAACCACCCATGGCACCAGCGTCACCAACGATGACACGGTAGTCCAAGCCAATACGATCAAAAATGTTGATGTAGGCTGATTCCATGTTCTTGTATGACTCATCCAAACCTTCTTGGTCAACTGAGAATGAGTAGGCGTCCTTCATAATGAATTCGCGACCACGCAAAACACCGAAGCGTGGACGGTTTTCATCACGGAACTTTGTTTGGATTTGGTAAACCGTCAATGGCAAACGCTTGTATGACTTAATGTCATCGCGAATCAACGTCGTCATCGTTTCTTCGTGAGTAGGTCCCAAAATCATGTCGCGGTCGTGACGGTTCTTCAACTTAAACAAGTTTGGACCGTACGTGTCATAACGACCTGACTCTTGCCACATTTCAGCTGGCAAAAGCATTGGTGCTGACATTTCAATCGCGTCAATCTTCTCCATCTCTTCACGAATAATCGTGTTGATCTTGTTCAAAACGCGTTGTGCCAATGGCAAGTATGCGTAAACACCGGCTGAAACCGGACGCATGTAACCGGCACGCAACATCATTTGGTGCGAGATAACTTCAGCGTCGGCTGGAGTTTCACGCAAAGTTGGAATAAAAACCTTTGATTGTTTCATGGAAACCTTCCCTCATCCCTAATCTTGACGACATAACGTCACTAAAACTTCTTTTACTAGTTTACCACAGTTACCCAAGAACTACCCTACTCATTCGCACAAAGTATACAAAAAGGGATGCCGAGTCGGCATCCCTTCCTCACTTACTTAAAAAAATAACGCAAAATATCGTTTCCAGTAACCGCCACCATCAACAGTACCAAGAACAAAACACCAGCCAGTGTGACCGTTGTTTCAATCTTTTCAGGTACCGGACGACGGATGACTGCTTCAGCTGCATTCAACAACAACTTACCGCCATCCAAACCTGGGATTGGTAGCAAGTTCATCATGCCCAAGTTAACTGACAACCACGCTGCAAATGACACAATTGCCAAGAACCCATATGAACTAACTTGTTCCGTATTCTTGTAAATGGCAACCGGTCCACCTAACTTATTCAGTGAGAATCCTTGCACCAAGTTCTGAATCGCGCGGAAAATCTGCGTCATCGCTTGTCCTGTAGCTCGGAAAGCATACGCCACACGTGGTCCGACCGCCTTGGTTGTGGTTGGTGTCACCCCGATTTGACCAATCGTCATACCACCATTCTTAACCGACTTAGGCGTCACCTTCGTGGTCAATTGCTTACCATCACGTTCGTACACTACTGTCGTCTTCTTACCTGGCAATGCTTGAATCGTATCTTGCGTCTTTTGCCAAGAAGTCATTTTAACACCGGCGATTTCTTCAATCGTGTCGCCCTTTTTCAAGCCAGCACTCGCTGCTGGTGAATCTTGCGCGATTGATTGCAACGTTGTCGTTGTCACGCCAGGCATTGCAAATGCCAAACCAAGGAACAACACTAACGTCAAGATGAAATTGTTCATCGGACCAGCAAAGTTAATCAAAGCACGTTGCCACAACTTAGCTGATTCAATGTGCGTATCACGTGGTGCGACTAGGACTTCGGTACCGTCAGCTTCAATCACTGACGCATCGTGATCAACAGCCAACTTAACCAACGTTGACTCATCCCCATCCCAGTATCCTTCAATAAACATGTCATCAACCAAGTCGATGCGGTTAACCGTCAAGGCACGGCCACCGACCAATTCAGTTTGTTCTGACAAATTCAAGCGCGTTACAACACCGCCCGTTTCAACAACGACGGCCGTCATACCTGGGCGAATACTTTCTTCTTCGGCCTCCGCGCGTCCCGCCATACGAACATAACCACCAACCGGCAGGATACGAATCGTATAGGTCGTACCGTTGCGTCGCGTCTGTAGCAACTTGGGCCCCATCCCAATTGCAAACTCACGGACACGAACGCCGGACTTCTTCGCAAAATAAAAATGTCCAAATTCGTGCACGACCACTAACAGGCCGAACACCAAAATAAACGTAATAATTGTTGTCATCAGTTAAACTCTCCACGTGTTCCCATTATGATAGGCCTAGTATACAACAAAAGCCTGAAGGAAACTTTAATTTCCCCCAGGCTTACGAATCTTTTAGTTTAGTGGAACAAACCAATCAAGTACATCAATGGCAAAACAATCAACATTGAGTCAAAACGATCCAAGATACCACCATGACCAGGCAAGACATTTCCTGAGTCCTTCACCTTGTAGAAACGCTTCAAACCAGATTCAATCAAATCACCGAATTGACCGGCTACTGAAAGCACGATGCTGATGACAATCATAACTGGCCAGCTGTAGGCTTGTGGGAAGAAGTACGTGTAAACGGCTGCTGCAATTACCGCAACCACCGTTCCACCAATTGAACCTTCCCAAGTCTTGTTTGGTGAAATCTTCGTTAGCTTGTGCTTACCAAGTTTGCGACCAATCATGTAAGCGCCTGAATCCGTCAACCAAACAATCAAGAAGGCAAACATCAACGTATCCAAGCCAGTGTTACGTGCGGCCACCATCATGCCGAATCCCATACCAACGTACATCATCGTCAACGTGAATACACCGGCATCCTCAAAGCTAAACTTGTTCTTAGCAATCACCGTGTGCAACAACATCAAGATAACAAAGATGTACAACAATGATGAGCGGTGCAAAACAACTGGTGTTTGAATGGCATCCCACAAATTGACTGGTAACGTCATCACCAAAGCACCAATCATCGTCAAAATTGCTCCAAAATCAACCAACAACGTCTTGCGCATCAAGACGACTTCGGCAGCTGCAATCACTGCAAGCACTGATGCTGCCACTTGAATCCAAATACCGCCAGCGTACAAAATTGGCAAGAAAATCGCCAATGCGACAATGGCCGTAATGACACGTGTCTTCATAGTCCTAAACTTCCTCTATTTTTTATCACTTTTATTTTCTGCAATACCACCAAAACGACGATCGCGTGATTGGTAGGTTGCGATGGCCCCTTCGAAAACAGATTGTGTCATCTCAGGCCAGTGCTCGTCAACAAAGGCGAATTCAGCGTATGCCAATTGCCACAACAAGAAATTAGACAAACGCATTTCGCCACTGGTACGAATTAGCAAATCTGGATCTGCATATTCGCCAAGTGGTGCCGTCATCATAGCGCCACTAATTGTTGCTTCATTAATTTCTTCAGGCTTAAGCTCGCCAGCCGCAACTTGTTCGGCCAACGTTTGCACACCCGTCACGATTTCAGCGCGACTACCATAATTCAAGGCAAAGTTCAAAACCATCCCCGTATTATTAGCAGTTTGCGCAATCGCATCATTAACGGCACGTTGCGTATCAGCAGGCAGTTGATCAATATACCCCATCACATTGACACGGACATTGTTTTCAATCAGCTCAGGTACGAAGGTATCAAAAAACTTCCCTGGCAACTTCATCAAGAACCCGACTTCAGTCTCAGGACGCTTCCAATTTTCAGTTGAAAATGCGTACAATGTCAGCACCTTAACACCCAAATCACTGGCTGCCTTGGTAATATCCTTAACCACTTCCATACCACGTTGGTGACCGGCTACACGAGGCAAGTTTTGTCGCTTAGCCCAGCGTCCGTTTCCATCCATAATAATCGCAATATGGTTAGGGATGCGTGTCTTATCTAATTGTGTCGTTGTTTCTGAATCGATGACTCGTCGCTTTTTGAAAAACACAACGTTTCCTCCGCCTCTATAAATCTAAAATGCGCAACCAATAAGTTAGTTACGCATGTCAATCTTACCCATTATAGCAGTTTATCAGACTGCGTATAGGCTTTTAGTCCAACGATAACGCTTACTTAGTAAAAACTGACTCATCGTCATCATTAAACGCACCACCCAACAAGGCTTCAATTGTATCCAAAACCCCGTTGTGATTATTGTCGTTTACGGCCAAATTATTAATACGAACCTTCATAAAGTCCTCGGCGTTTGGCATAACAAATGGGTACTTCACGTAGCGAAGCATTTCCAAATCATTACCATTGTCACCGAAGGCCGCCATTTCTTCCGGCTTAATATTCCATTCCGCCGCTAGTTGTTCCAGGCCAGTACGCTTGTTAACCCCTGGCGCCAATATATCAACCGATCCGAATCCTGAACCCGTGGTGTGCAACTCTTCACCGAAGACATCGCGCAATTGTTGTACGTGATGGTGCACATCAACGTCTTGGTCCCAAACTAATGAAAAGCGGAAAATACTATCTTCGACATCCATAAACTTTTCAACTTGGTGAACCGTTGGATAGAACGTCTTAACAGCCGCAATCATTTCAGGCGTCGCATGGTTTGAAACATAGGCCCCATTCGTTCCTGACAAAATAATCAAATTATCCATGTGCGCATGTGTCTCAGCATTCCATTGCAAGACACGTGCAATTTGGTCAGGTGACAATGCTGATTCAGCCAACACTGTATTCTTGTGGGTAATCAACGCACCATTATCTGACACATACGTAATGCGGTCAGGGTTAACCGGTTCAAAATAAGAACGCAGTTGCTTATATTGGTTACCGCTTGCTGCGACAAAGCGGATGCCACGTTCGTCCATTTGATCTAACAATGCCTCCATTCGTGCATAGTCAAATGTGCGATCATCACGTAGCAATGTACCGTCCATATCGGTTGCAATTAACTTAATCGTCATTGTTCTGCTTCCCTTTCACAATTAATTCACTCTTTTACCTAAAAGTCATTATAACAAACTGTCCGAGACTGCGCCGAATTTGCTACAATTATAAGGTTAGTTTAGTTAATTACATTTAAATGAAAAATATCATTAAAAAGGAGGCCGTTCATGAATGACGATTATCAAGCCAGCTTAAATCGACTCAACCAATTAGATGGACCACAAGCCACGGTTTCATCAACCGAACCACTTCACCGCGGCCCACAACGTCGACAACAACACATCGACAACCGACCACAGTGGCAACAAATTCAGTGGTTCTCGATTTTGTTTGCTGTTGTGTCACAACTAGCAATTTGGTGGGTTTATCCGCTCATTTATTCAAAAAATTTGACGAGTGGTCAATGGCAACACAACCCGCTTTTGATGACCTACAGTCTTATCTTGGCGTTGGCGATTTTCTTAACCTTTAACCGTGGTTTCTCTCGCTGGTTAAACTTCGCAGTTATCTTGATTCCGATTGTCTTCTTGTACTTCCTATATAAACAAGTCACGATTCAACAAATCATCTTGTTAGGCTTGTTGCCCCTAGCGTTATTGTTGATCAACGTTAAGTGGTTAAACCTGCAAAACATTCTTGGGTTAATTATGTATTCCGGCATCGCCACATTAGCCATGCCGGTCGTCATTTTCTATCAACAAAACACTTATCTGACGCTACCATTTATTCTAAGTTTGTTGCCATTGCTATTCAGTTACCTGTACTACATGAGTAGCATTTTCGTACCAACCGGTCGCAACAAGCGCGCCACGTCTTTGGCCTTCGGTATCATTCTTTTGCTGGATGTCTTAACGTTGCCATGGAACTTATGGACCTTGCTAGCGATTATCATTATCGTCTTCACATGGATGGTTCTAATTAATCTCGACTTGAAGCCTAAGTACCGCATGGGCATTTTCTCCCTGCTACAAGCAATCACTGTGTTGGTTATTTTCCTACAACAGAAATAGCAAAACGCCCTCGCACAAATTTAGTGCGAGGGCGTTTTTTAGATTTCTGATGTAACTGGGCGGCGCTTAACGCGATAAACAAAGACAGCTGACGCGTTACCGATGACTAACATCGTTAGCAAAAAGACAATTGGATGGTTCTTAGCCATGCGAACTGGCTAAACACCTTCTTCCGTACGGCCAGCGTTCACATCACGGGCCCAACGGCGATTTTCCAAGTCTGGTGTATCAACCGCGCCGACAGTCACGGGCTCTGACTTTGCATTTTCCGAAACCGAAATATCCGTTACCTGCGTTGGCTTCATTTCGCCATCGGGCGATTCAATAATTGGTTCATTATAGTCAGATTCTGTTTGCCCACTAAACTTGTCTTTAACACCTTGAATCATCTCGTCGAACTTCTCAATCAAAGATGATTGGGCCACGACTGGGCGTACAGCATCTGCGTTTGCTGCTCCCATCGTTACCACGTTCATTGCCATAAAGGTGACAAAACATAAAATTGCTGATCGTTTTTTCATCGTTTTACTCCTCTAAAAAGAAAGTGCCCTTTCTCCGTCCAATACCCTGAAAAAACTTTTCATGAGCCACCACAGTTCACAATGTCGTTCCAAGTTATTTACAGTCTACCCTATATAATCTTCTAATTTTAGGCGATTGTTTGAATAAGCTATGTCCTTGAAATCGCATTCATTGTTTTATTCGTGTCCTTTTTATGGGCTTTGTGTGTCTTGTCCATCATTTTGGACGAAGCAGAAACGTGAAGTCCCACGGATTGATAATTTTTGACACAAAAAAGACCTGTACAAATTTTACAGGTCTCGTTACTCGTTATGCCTTAAATTGTAGCTTAGCATCCGCAACTGCATACCAATCCTTTACACGATCAGCTACCTGACCATCAGGGAAGTAAGTTGGGTACCAATAGTCAATGAAGTTCAACTCATCAACATGGGTTTGCTCATCATTACGCCAAGCATCACGAACTGTCGTGTCACCGGTCTCTAGGTTCACCTTAAATCGAACGACAAATTGTTGTCCATCGATGTGAACGTACAATTGACGTAGTCCTGCCTCGCCTGGGAATGGTTCTGACGTAATCTCTGCATTAGTCTCAGACAACACATCAACGGCATGTTGTCCCATGTAACCATTGTCCGCCATCATACGCAAAACCATGGCAACTGTGTAATCACGCATCGTGCGTTCCTTGAAATATGCCTTGTAATCAAACATTTGTGATTGCCCCCTAAAACGTTGTTGCTAACAACTTTACCTGTTCTAAAATACTTAGTAACTCTTGGTGCGCTTCATCATAAGCAGCCATTTGATCCCCAAATTGCTCATTGAAGCCTTCCAAACCGCCTGCGATAAACGCGTACTCAAACGCCGTCACCTTTTCAAAGGCATCTGTAAACGTTTGCCAGATGTCATCATCGCTTTCTTGCGTTTCCAAGAAGAATTGAATGAAACGGGCATCCGAATACCCCATTTCGAATTGCACCGCTAGTTGGCGCTTGAACTCGTGTTGATTCTTAATATGCAAGAAGTGGTGTTCTGTGTTCCAAGTGACACGTTCTACTGCTTTTAATACTGTTTGATTCATCACTAATAAGCCTCGTTTCTTTTCAACACCTAAATGTTAACACTTTGAATTCGCGTGGGCACAAAAAAGGCACTCGAATTTTCGAGTGCCCGTTATTATTTACAATTCGGCCAATGTTGCTGAATGACGTTCCCCGTTAAAGTAGAAATCTAGTCCTTCTGCAAATGGTACTTTGTTATCTGCGACTGCTTCAAACAGCGTCCATGATGCTTGCAACTTGCGCGTATAAACATCCCCAAAGACATCAACAATGTTAGCTGCCTTCAAGTCCAAAACAATCTTCGTGACATGCAACAAACGCTCAGCTAGTGTCTCGTTTGCCAAATAAGCACGAGCCTCATCCGCATCTGCCACGCCATAATAAACTGCGCGTTCACTTGAACCTAGTGAACGCAACTGGGGGAATACCCACCACATCCAGTGTGAATCCTTCTTACCAGCCGTCAATTCATCAACCGCCGTTTGAAAGCTGTTTGCGTTTTCTTGTGCCAAAACAAATCGTTGCACATCATTTGCCAATGCTTCATCCATGACCTATCACCTCATTCATATTGATAAGTTAATTCTAGCATGATGCGCTGTTTTCACCTTGGTTCAACGTTCAGATTGGAACGTCTCAATGTGCGTCAGTTGGTTCGTTGAAACCTCATCCGCTTTTGGCGAAAGCATTGCACTCATAATATTGTGGCCATCAGTCGTATGACCTAACCCTAGGGCATGCCCAAGTTCATGAGCCAACGTTTTCGTCAACGTGTTTTGATTCGACAATGACAACACATCACCTGATACACGTAGTTCACCAGTAGATGGATTCATCCAAGCCAACGCGTGCGTTCCTGCGTCAGTCCCTTCATCTCCCATCGCCCCCGCTCGTACAAGTACATCTGGACTCTGGCGCTGCTGAACTTCTTTGATATTAATTTTGCCCTGTGATTTCACCCGCCAGAATTTAATCGCGCCTTTAAGTGCACGTTGCACATTCGGCGTTGTCGTTTGGAAATCTGATTGCACAATTGCAACGGTTAGCTCACCGTTTTTACCAGTGTACATCCCCAGTGAATCACTTGTCGGACCGAAACCACCATTTCGGAGCAACTTTTCATTACCCGTCTCGGCCTGTTTAATCGTTAAATTATTTAATTGGCGCCGTTGCGAACTGTAGTTAATCGCACTCATAATTGGCTCAAAGCTACTCCCGACCGATCCGAACACCAGTAGCAAAATAATGCTCGTGTAGATAAGCCGGCGACGGTGGCGCGGTTTACGAGGTGTCGGCTTGGTTTCATCTGGTTCCGACTCAATAATGCCGTAAGTATCATAAATCAATTGATCCAGCTCTTTGTCTTTTTCATCCAACTCCGTCACCCCCCTTCGCCTCTATCATACTGGGTTAATTTGAATTTTTGCGTAAAAAAAGAGCTGGAAAACCAGCTCACGATTATTATTTAATTTCGGTTGTACATCGTTAGCTGCGCAATCGCAATTTGCTCTGATAGCGCTTGCGAATCGACTTGCGTCAGGACGTGGTAATCCACTTTTATTTCTTTAAACAACGCAACCAATGTATTTTGCGCTTGAACGAGTTGTTCATTAGCGACTTGTGATACTGATGTCTGCTTTTGCACAGTCATGTACATACGGACGATTTTCAACGTGTTTGGTACGTGGTTATAAAGGAACTCATCCGCCAACACAAGACGTTCCGGCTTCTCAGCTAATGTCGCCATAATGTTATCCGTGAACAATTCGAATTGATATTGATCCGCAATTGTTTGCAACTGCGCGTCGTCCTTAACCGCCGCATTGATTGCTTGGATATCCTCATAACCGACAGCGAACGCCTTTTGAAAAGCTTGCTTATCCTTGCGTGATAATCCAGTCAGATCATACGTATATTTAGTTGGCAACGTCGCCCCTTGCGTAATCGGTTTGTCTTGCAATAACCCAAACCGAACAAGTAACACAACGCCGGCAAAAATACCTTTCACCAGCCAAGTTGGTTGCGTTAGAAACAGCACACCAACCAACAATGTCGCTGGCATTAGCCACAGCACCGCCACCTTATCATTCGGCAAAACGCCGGACACGACGGCACCAATCAGAATCACGACACTGGCTCGCGGTGCAACCGTCGTCAGCTCCAGGCCAAGGGCCCCATCAAAAAGACGGCAATTAATTTATTGCGACGTAATTCAACCGCCGTTAGCGTTCTCAGATTTAACAACATCTACTCTGCTTCCCTCGTTTTCTACGGCAGTCACTAGTCGCCCCTTTTATACTAGGTGTATACTGTTAAAAAAACAGGAGCCGAACCATGACCAAATTAACCCGCCAAATCTTAATACTCGTGATTTTCAGCGGATTATTGCTTGGCTTCTATGTTATCGCTATTTACGGACCAAAAGCAACCAGATATACCGTTCACGATTTTAATGACACTTCTGCGCCCTTGACCGCACAATCTTCGACTACTTCCAGCAGCTCGAGTGCCACAAGTGCATCGAGTTCATCGGCCATCGATTACTCACGCGCACCAGCTAATAATCATCAAGACTATCAATCAACGTTTATGGATAAAGATATCGGCATGAACACCATGGCTAACGGCCTGCAATTCTCTATTTCACATATCAACATTTTGGATACGACTAATCTAGAATCACTTTTCTCACCAGCCGAAAAGGAATTTGTGAAGGCTGACGTGTCATTGCCATACGAATTTTATCGTGTCACACTCCGCGTTACCATCACCAATAACACCAACCAAGCCATCAATTTATTGAACACCAACGTTGCTGGTTGGACGCTAGTTGATGGGAACGGCCAAACCTTTACGCATTCTGACATGCGTGTCGGTCACTACATGTACGACCAATTTAATACTGGCATCCTTGAACCCGGTGATTCAAAGTCTGGTAATTTCATTGTGCTGACTGACTCGAATGATTTCGACTATCAACAGATGCAGTTTACAGCAGCCCGTATTACACCCGCGCAAGGCACAAATGATTATCCAGTCACATTCAATGTTTCAACTGTTCAGTAATACAAAACGCTCTTACCACTTCGTTGCGGTAAGAGCGTTTTTCGTTTGTTGTTAGTATGGCATCTTAATTGCATCCAATAGTTGCATATCAGCTGGACTGATTTCAAAATCAACATCCGCATTTTGCGCAACATATTCTGGGTGGTTAGCCTTTGGTAGTGGCAATGTGCCCTTAGCCAAAGCATAACGGATAGCCAATTGCGCAACCGAGCGATCGTAGTGTGCGGCAATTTCTTGCAACTCTGGCATACGCAACAGACGGCCCGTCCCAATTGGGCTGTATGCCTCAACTAGCAACCCATTCGCTTCATCAAATGGTTGGTTCACATCTTGCGTCATCCCAATGTGATAAATAATTTGGTTAACCGCCGGTGTAATTGAACCAATATCCAAAATGTTTTTCACATCTTCGTTGTTGAAGTTAGACACGCCAATACTCTTTACCTTACCAGCTTGGACCGCTTCTTCCATCGCTTGCCAAACCGCCAAGTTTTCCTCGTAGTAGTTATTACCACGACTTGGACGCACGTTTGGTACTTCCATTTGATTCCAAGGACGTGGTGCGTGAATCAACAATAAATCAATGTAGTCCATGTTCAACGCCGCCAAAGAGGCATCAATTGACTCAGCCGCATGGCGGTAATCCTTAATGCTGGCGTCAGTCTTAGTCGAAATCGTCAATGTGTCGCGATCAATGCCAGATTCTGCAATCGCAGCCCCCACCGCATCTTCGTTTTGATACATCTGCGCCGTATCAACATACAAGTAGCCAGCCGCCAAAGCAGCCGCAACTGAATCATGTGCTTGTTGCTTGGTTTGTTGCCAAGTTCCCAAGCCAATCTTTGGCATCAACATGCCGTTATTTAGTGTGTATGTTTCGTGTAAAAATGACATCGTTCAGACCTCTTTTCAACTTCATACGCAATATGATACGACCACTTCGCCAAGGTGGTCAGAAAAAGGGCATCAGTTTTCGGCCAACATCTTTTTGACCGTTGCCAGCGTTGTTTCGGTTGTCACCTTTTGTTCAACTTGGGCTAGCTGTGCTGGTGTCGCCGTTGGATTTGCTTCACGATAAGCCATGACTTGCTCAGCCACCGCTTGTTGCAAGGCTTGTTGTTGTGTCGCATCTTGCTTGCCTTGTAACTTTGTCAGACGCTTAGCTTGCGTGTCGGTTACCGCCAACCAGATCGACTTTGGAATTGTGACAACTGAGCTTTGCTTCGCAATCGTGCCACCTTCACCGCCAAAACCAAGGAGGAATTTAAAAGCCTCGTTTCGCCACTCCCAACGCGTGGTAGTTGTTTTAACAGTCGCTTTAGCAACGTTGGCTTCTCGATAAGTTGCGCTCTTTTTTACTGCTTTAACCATATGCTTGGTGTCAGGCACAAAATGCGCGGTCGCCTTGCTAGCTGGCTTATCAGCGTACACCAACACATAGTTATCCGACTTCGTTCCCAACTCCTTCGTCACCAGGATACCAATTGGCAACTTATCACCAACCGCCGAATAAATCTGTTGCGTCTCAGTCTTAGTAGCCTTCTCCATGCCGTAATGACGATCAAAATTAACTAACAATAACATCACCAAGGCCACGAAGACCGTACCGCTGATCAGTCCCAGCGGAATACGCCAGGCCAGCGGTTCAATCCGAATCCATGCCAAGTAAGTTAGAATCGCGACAACTGCTAAAATCGGAATAATCATGCTACATCCTCCTCATTCGTTGCTGCTACTGGCACAATCTTACCGCCCTTCAAGAACAGTGCGACGATAATCCCAATAATCGCGAAACTCAAACCAATTGCAAATGACACGTGGAACCCTTTCATTGAGGCCTCCAAATAATCAGCCCCATATTGTAATGGGTTCGTCGTTTCCAAGTGTTTGGCTGGCTCGTGATTGTCAATGACGTTTTGCGTCACAGATGACAGCAAGGCCACCACGATTGCTGACGCTACCTGACGGGCCGTGTTGTTTGCCGCGGTCGCGTGTGGCGCTTCGTTCTTTGGCAATACCGCCATCGCCATCGCCGTCAACGGTACTAGTGCAGTTGCAATTCCAAACATACGCACCGCGTACAGGGTCGTGATGAAATGCGTTGGCGTTGTTGGTGACAAGAACAAGAATGGTAACGTCCCAATTGCCACAAATGTAAAGCCGGTAATTGTCAGACGCTTTGCCCCGATTCGATCATAATCACGTCCTGCCAACACTGCCATAACACCAATCATCAGTGCCCCTGGCATCAATGTTAGTCCTGATTGCAACGGCGTTAACAAGTGCACGTTCTGCAAGTACGTTGGAAGCATCATTTCAACCCCCATCATGGCACTCATCGACATCATCACACAGATGGTCGTCAACGTGAATTGCCTATTCTTAAACACACGAACGTCCACAAACGGCTCATCCAAACGTAACTGACGTAGCACGAATAGCACAATAATTAAGGCACCTATAATCATTGGTGCGATAACCGTTTTCACGTTGCCCCAGCCATCGGTTGCAACGTTGGTAAACGCCCACAAGAATGATCCGAACCCAACCGTTGAAATAACCAGTGATGGTAAATCAAGCTTCATACGTTCGTTCTTAATGACGTTTTTAATAAAGAACGGCGCGGCAATGATGACCAGCGCTAGTACGGCCATTGGCAAATGGAAAATCAAACGCCACGAGCCGTTCAAGTTCAAACCCATTACTGTCCCGTGCTTTTGTAGCAACCAGCCAGATAACGTTGGTCCAATCGCCGGCGCTAATCCGATAACAATCCCATTCAGTCCCATGGCTGTCCCACGCGCTTCAGCTGGGAAAATGTTCACCATAACAACCTGCATTAGTGGCATCGAAATACCAACCGCAATCGCGGCAATGATTCGGCCACCTAGGAACATCCACCACATATCATGGTCGGCTGGCGTCAGCGACGTGATGGTCATACCGATAAACAATAGCAAATATGCTGTGATGTACAACACTTTCGTCGGTATACGGGTTGATAAGAATGCCGAAACTGGCATCATAATCCCGTTCGCCAGCATAAACCACGTCGTTGCCTGCTGTGCGGTCGCTAACGTAATATCGAAATCATACATCAGCGTTGGAATGGCTGCTCCGAGCGATGTCTGCATCAGCGCTCCGGCAAACGTTCCAATCAATAGCACCGCAACCATCGCATTACGATTGAACGGTTTGCCATTGATGTCTGTAAATTGCTTTGTAGCCATATTTACCCCCTCAATAACTTTATTCACCCTATCTTACGGAGTGAATTTGAATATTGTGGGGATGAAGCCCTGCCTTTCATGCAAAAAACACTGAACAGTTGACCCGTTCAGTGTTTTCAAAGTTCTTATACTTGTGATGCCGGATAGACAATCCAGGCATAGTGTTGCGTGGTATCAAATAAGGTTGGCAACGTGAATTTCTCATTTTGAATGAAAGCTGTCGCGTCACCATACGGTCCACCAGTTCCCAACCACATACGGTACGTGGTATCGTTCCGATCAATTTCCTGACCGGGCAAATAAATCGTGATGGCATCATTTAAACCAATACCGTAGGGTTCAGCTGTGATTTCACGCACGCCATCCACAATCGTTGTCACATCCGCTGGATTGTAATCAAGTTGCGCCACCGTCATTGTGTAGGCGGTATCCGATACCTTTTGCACATTTTCTAAACGGCCCGTGAATTCCGAATGCTCCCCTTGGGATAATTGGCCGCCGAGTCACCCATATCTGAATCCGTAAATTTACCGGAAAATGTCCCATCTTCATTAATAGTCATAACAGTGCGCCAGCCACCAGCTCCGGATGTGAACCAGAAGTCTCGGCCAGCAATTTTCTGAAAAATTGTTTTCTGTTGCTTAGGTTTATCAGTCTGCTGTGCACTTGATGATTGTCGCTTGGCACTCATGGTGACCTTATCCGTTAAATGAGCATCACTAATCATCCCCATCCCCACATAACCAATCCCAACCGCTGCAGCAACACCCAAAATACCAATTCCCCACTGTACTAATTTTTTCATGTGGCCCCTCCAATAGAATTGCATGGCGTTCTATGAGTTCAGCATACCAGAATTATTCAGATTAACCCTCTCAAAAGCTCAATGGAAAATAAAAAATGCCGATGGCTTAACAACCATCAGCATTGCGTTTTATTCAAATTAATTAGGCGTAGTTCTTCAAGTAAGAAATACCCATTGCACCCGGCCAGCGTGCGTTGACTCAATTGGCGTTGTTTCCGCAATATCCACAATTGCATCTGGGAACAATTCACGGGCACGTGCTGCCAAGTTTTCAGCATCTTCAGCTGCGTCGGCGTGTGAAATACCGATAACCGCAATGCCGTTTTCTTCCGCTTGCATACGCTCAAAAATCAAGTCTTGGTAGGCCTTGATTGTCTTCTTACCACGACCCTTAACTTCCATTGTGATTTGACCAAGTGGCACGTGCGCCCCAACCTTGATATCCAACAATGAACCAATCAATCCCGCCGCCTTTGACAAACGACCACCTGCGACCAAGTTCTTCAACGTGCTAACAGTTAGGTACAATTCCGTATTATCTTCAACGCGTTGCAATTCTGCCAAGATTTCATCACGTGTTGCACCAGCTTCGGCCATGCGACCAGCGACCAACACTTGCATCGCCAAGGCACGATCAATGTAGTTCGAATCACGCACAACAACATCTTGTGGCACCATGCGTGATGCTTGTTCAGCAGCTTGCACCGTTCCTGACAACTTGTTTGTTAAGTGCAATGACAAGATTTCAACATCTTCTGGCATCGTTTCATAAATTTCCGTAAACGCGCCCAGTGATGGTTGTGATGTCGTTGGCAACGCCTTAGCTTCCGCCATCTTCTCAATAAATTCGCTTGGTGTAATTGATACCCCATCGTGGTAAACCACGCCATCAATCATCACCGTTAGAGGTACAACCGCAATATCATATGCAGCCACTTCTTACGGCGTCAAACGCGCTGTTGAGTCAGTTACAATTTTTACTTTAGCCATTTCAAATTCCCCCTCGACCTTCTGGTTAAAACACTTATGTTTAATAACTAAACCATCTAGTATCTAAAACTATATCATATATAGGACGATTTTAAAATACGGGTCAGTGTTGCAATAGCGCAAAAAAATACTCCCAACTAGCATGGCGCTAATCAGGAGTTTCATTATCAATTAAATTGGCGTTTCAAGTGTCATTCGTTCAGCGATATCCAACAAGTATTGTGACACTTGTTGGTCTTGCATTGTCTTAATAAGGCGGACAAATTCATCGAAGCGTGGCTTGGTTAATTCTGCTAAAGCGCGGGAGTTATCCAAGAAAGCAATGATAATCTGTAACCCGAAATAGGCTTGGCGCATGGTTAACACGCCAAACAATTCGCTGGCCAACAACTTCGTGAAGTTCTCATCTGATAGCGCTTGTAGTGGCATTTGCCATTGTCCGCCCGCCGTCTCCGTGAGATTATCAAGGATTTCTTCAGCCAAACGAATTTGATCAGCTTCCAACACATCCCCTAATTGAATTTGCAACTTCTCAATAAAGATATCAACTTGGTTATGATTGTCCTCACGTAACTCAGCTGGCGTTGTCGCCATCAATACTGGTAGCTTCGCCAATTCAGTTTGGTGTAGTTCCTTCTGAACCGCTTGCAATAAACGTTCTTTATCATCAAAAACCACTTGGCCACGGTCATTCAGTTGCACAACCGGTCCCAACAAATCATTAATTTGTTGCAACCAAACCTGCACCTGATGGTGGGTCTCATCCGCTGATTGGTGGCCGAACGCCATCGCAATGTGCTTAATCATCTCAACCTTTGTTCGACCATACAGCGTATCCAACACCACTAACTGCGTGTTGTGGGAAATCGTTTTTTGCCAACGTTCAAAGTCATAATCAGCTTCCCAATCCGGATCCAAACTTTGAATGTAGAACGGTTCCATGTATTGGTAGAACAAGCGTGCGTCTTGGTTCTTCAACTTAACATCTTGGAACAAACGTTCATTTTCCAAGTAATCCCATAGACCACCAAAACCTCGGCCAATTGCGCCAAACTTTTCTTGGCCCGCCTTGCTAGCCCAATAGTCATCCGCGAATTCGTCCAATGCTTGTTGATCATTCAAACTGATGCCGGCCTCAGTGGCAACCGTTGCCACGCGCTTATCAGCTGAATAATAACCTGGGTACGATGCCTCATGTTCAAACTGCCAAGCAAGTTGTTGCGCAGCCGCCATAAACGTTGGCGCATCAACGGCCACGGCCGGATTAGCATCAATAAACATCGCAATCACATCGGGTAAGTTTTGTTGTTGCTCCACCGTCAAAACCACCGTTGGCACAAAGTAATTAAACAAAATGCGCTTTAAGCCGTTCGTCGTCCACTTGCCGAGTGGTTCATGGGCAATTTCACGCATCATATCAGCGAACAGCGGTAGCATTGTCGTCACCATTGACTCTTGTACGGCACTGTCCAGTGCCACAAATTGTGATTGTGTGGCCAGCTTAGCCAACAACGGCTTAATCGTATCGGTCGTTTGTGACGCCTCGTCGGCCAATGACTCGTTAGCCAAGTTTTCGCGATAAGCAGCTAATTCAGCAACCACCCATTGTTCAGCAAGGCTCGGCGCCAAATCAACTTGTGCCATCCCATTCAAAGCCAAGAATTGTAGCAAATCTGTCGTGAACGCAATTATCGTTTCATCATCCAATGCTTGAAATTGATCATGCGACCCAATCGTAAAGGTCAATCCCAACAACACATCTTCAATATCCCATGCAATCGTTGGCTTGTTAGTCACCAAATACACATCATCCAAAATTGCTGCGCTCATTTGTTGGGCATTCACCCATTCAGTTTGCTTAGCAAATGATGCCGTTAGTTCACGAAATTGTTGGCGATTACGCTTCAATGTCCGCTTGTTGATTGGCCCCAACGCCGTTCCGGCCGTTGATAAGCCAGCCCGTACGTCGTCCACCAACGCTTCATCAATAAAACCATCTTGATCTAATTTGAGTTGCATGATTTTATCCCTCTCAACTACTTTAATTAAGAGTAGTATACAGCAAACGCCCCTGACTAACAGTTCGCTAGTCAGGGGCGTTCATTTACTCTAACGTGTGAAAACTAGCTTACCGTGCAAACCACCGCGCTTAATCCGGTCATAAGCAGTTTTAACGTTTGCTGCATTTAATGGCAATGTCTGGTCAATGATTGTTTGCAATGACCCATCAGCCAATCCCGCAAACAAGTGGGCCAGATTTTCACCGGCCGGCTTGTTAATCAAACTGATAAACCGTGGATCATCTGCTTGATGCTCAACAATTGAGACTAGCTTACCAGTTGATGTCAGAATTTTAGCAGAGTCGGCCAATACTTTTTCCGAGCCAACCGTGTCTAATGCGGCATCGAAATCATGAAGTACAGTTGTAAAATCGTCTTGCTTATAGTCAAACACTTGTACCTTTGGGAACTGTTGACGTAACATGTCAGCACCCCAGCCAGATGCGGTCGTCGCAACCTCGGCTCCCTTTGCCAAGGCTAGTTGTAGGGCCACATAACCAACCGCACCTGAACCACCGTTAATCAACACTTTTTGTCCTGCTTGCAAGTTGAAGCCACGTTCGATAACTTGATAAGCCGTTTGTCCGCCAAGTACAACTGATACCGCATCTTCATATGAAACAGTTGCTGGAATAATAGCCGCTAAATGAACTGGAACCGCAACTTGTTCGGCATAGTTCGCGCCACCACGAACTTGCGCAGCCACTCGGTCACCAACGGCAAATGACGTCACGTCTTCACCAACCGCGATGACTTCTCCGACAACCGTTGATCCGAGAATCATCGGTACTTGGCCACCCAACATGCCTTCTGCAATTTTATAGTCAACTGGATCTACCGCCTGGGCCTGCGCTTGAACAAGCACTTCGTCACGTCCAATTACCGGCGTTGGCACTTCTTCATCTGTTAATGAGTCCAAGTCATTAAAACGATGCAAAACAACAGCTTTCATGATAATGCCTCCAATGCATTTAATACGTTAGTTATACCACGGTCACGCACAAAACGCCCAGACTGAAAAATCAGAATCTAGGCGTTTTCGCTTTTGCGACTACTTTTTACTTAGCTTATTCGTTAAGAACAATGCTGGAATCAAAATCAACAATGACAAACCTGCTGACCAGGCAAAGCCGGTTTGGTACCCAGCGGCAATACTGGTGTGCGTTGTCATATAGCCGGCGACCACCGTTGCAATGACAGCTGAACCAAAGGCACCACCAATATTTTGGAAGGTACGTGAGGCAACTGAGATTGACCCAGAATCCCGTTGGCTACCACCAACAAAGGCATCCGTCATCAAAGGTGACAAGATACCACCAGCTCCGATTCCGCGAACCAACAACACGAGACCAACTAGCCAGTAGGCAGTGTGCCCATCGAAGTACACAAATGGCACCGTACCGACCAAGGTAATAAACAGACTAACAATCGTGACATAACGTGCGCCAATGCGATCAATTAGCTTACCAACAATTGGTCGTGCCAACAACATGCCGACACCTTGTGGGATGAGTGACAGCCCAGCCACAATCACTGAATCACCACGCAAGTTTTGGAAGAACAAAGGCAACAAGAGCATTGCGCCGTTCGTTGCCACACCACCAACGACCATCCCCACCATCGCAGCAGAGAAATTTTTGCGCGTAAACAAGCGAATTGGCAAAATCGCCTTATCGCCCATAAAGTGTGCGTAGATACCATAAACCACCATCAACGCCACGCCCGCACCGACGTAAGCAAGTGTCGTGTGGTTAGTGAAATCACCCTTGGTGCTAGCTTGGACGATACCGTAAATGATTGTTGATGAGACACCAGCTAGTAGCGCCACTCCAATGACATCAAACTTCGCGTGACGATCTTTTGCTTCAAAGTTCGGCAACTTTAGCGCAATTAGGAATGAGGCCAAAATCACAATTGGCACATTGATATAGAAAATCCAGCGCCATGACGCATATTGCAACACAATCCCACCGACAACCGGTCCCAAGATAGGTCCAAGCATAATTGGCAAACCAACAACCGCCATCAAGCGTCCCATCGCATCACTACCAGCTAGGTCCACTAGCAAAGTTGTTAGTAATGGCGTCAACATACCAGCTGCAGCTCCTTGGAAAAGTCGGAACACAATCAGACTGTCGATATTCCAAGCCAGCGCTGACGCTAGCGAGAAAACGCCAAATGCGATTTCTGCTGCCAAAAAGACCCACTTACCACTAAAGCGATTAACCAACCAACCCGCGAACGGCACCGCGACGGCCGTTGCTAACACGTAACCTGTAATGACCCATTGAATCGTCGACAACGTTGCACCAAAATCGCGTGCTAAATCATTAACCGTGATATTAACCATTGTTGCATCGAGCATCGGTGCAATTGCGCCTAACACCAAAATCCACGCCATGTTAATCACATGCTTTGGCAAGGCGTCCGTCTTTTTCTCAACCATCTCTTCTACCTTCTTTTACACTTCATTTCTTTTTAAGGTACACTGTGTATCTTTTGAACAAAAGCTATTATAGACACATCATTTTATAAACGCAAGCATTTTAGATACATTGTGTATCTTGTTTTCGAAAACTCGGGTACAATAGGAGTATAGATACTAATTGAAAGGTTGGTTGTAACGCTATGGCTACACGAAAAACTGGGGACGATCTCACGAACGCTATTTTTAGTGTCACCCGTGACATCATGGCCCAAGAAGGTTATCAAGCCGTTAACTTTGCTCGCATCGCTCGTGAATCTGGTACTTCCCGAACGGTACTGTACCGTCGTTGGCCCTCGCCATTCGCTTTAATGACCGAGGCAATTCAAGACGAAGCCCATCAAGTACAAGGTAAGTTAGTCGATGCCGATTTCAGCACCGGTTCACTACGCGGTGATTTGTTAGAAATGTTGACCCGATACAAGCATTCAGCAGATATTATGGGTCGCACCTACAACCGTGCTATTTTGGGTGAAGTCAGCAAAGACGACAACACTGACGTACTCACTTTCTTGAACCAAATTAAGCAATCCAACTTGTTCATCATGGAGCGCATTTTATCTAAGGCGCAGCTCAATGGTGAAATAAATAACACCACCACTGACATGGTGAAATTATTGCCATTCGAACTTCTTCGTTATCACTTCTTAATGAGCGATGAACCCATTACCGATGATTTTGTCGCTGAATTGGTAGATGAAGTGATTTTGCCAGCCATTATGAATCAACAACGCTAAAAAACGCCCTGACCGAATTTGAACCGGTCAGGGCGTTTTACTGTGTTATCTTTACTTAACAAGCGTTGTTTCAACAAAGCTTGCAAGGTAGTCAAGGCTGCTCAATTGCGCATTGCAAAGTGAGCTATCACGGCAAATCAGATTACCGCGCTTCGTATAATTACCTTCAGCACCTCGTGACTTCACCTTTGATAGGAACATTGAAACCGTTCCTAGTTGGTGACAGATGGCACACAATCCGTTCAACGGCTTTGGATCGAAATCACCATAGATGCCCACCAACTTACCATCGCGTGGTGCGACGATGTACTTCTTTTGGCTACCATTGTCATTCCAACCTAAGTAGGTCATTTCATGACGATTCATGTTTTCCCACTTAGGTTCAGGTAGCTTCTTAACCTTCTTGAACAACTTGCCAAGTTGATTTGCGCTCAACTCAGGGAACGGCGTCACCAATTCTTCAAGTTGCTTAAACGCATGTTCAGCACGTTGCTTTGACAGTGCAATTTCAGGCAATTGCGCTAAGAACTCATTTGCGATATCTGTGTCTGGCAAAATGTTCTTAACTGTTTCAATAACATCGGCCTGAACGACAGACTTAACGTTCTTATCGTTAACTGAATTAAACGCCTTGTTCAAGATGATGACTTGTTCTTTGATTGCAACGAATTTGTGCGGTTGTAGTTGTTTGTCCATGTTTACGCTCCATTTCAAGATACACATTGCACAGACTACGCCGGCGATGAAAATTAATTTGACTTAACCTTCATGTGGCGTACAGATAACGATCCAAATACTGGCATCTTCATCAACTCCATTCGTTTTTGATAGTTCAATCATTATATAGAAATGTGCAAAAGTAAGCAATAAAGCGACCTGACTAGTTATGCAGTCAGGTCGCTTTATGTCTTACTTCTTCAATTCAAGCACCGCAACATATGGCAAGTTACGGTGGTGGTTGTTATAGTCCATGCCATAACCAACCAAGAATTCATTTGGTACTTTTGCTCCCACAAAGTCAGGTGTAATGCCCCCGGCGGACACATCATCACGCTTGTCCACCGCTACCGCAACCAACACTTGATCAGCCCCTCGCTTCTCAAAGTCAGCCTTTAGATAACGCAACGTCAATCCCGTATCAATCACTTCATCTAGGATAACGACGGTACGGCCAGCTAGGTCAACCTTCAAATCACGTTGAATCGTAATGTGACCGGTTGACGAATCCCCCACGTAACTCGACACATCAATATAATCCGTTTCAACGTCACGGCCCACCGCACGTAGCAAATCAGCCATCCAGATGTAGGCACCCTTCATGACTCCCACAAAAACAGGTCGGTCAACATGTGCCGTTGCATCGTTGATTTCAGCTGCGACGCGTTCAACCATCGCAGCGATTTCTTCAGTTCCCAAAACAGTCCGTTGCAACGTCATTGTTTCCATGGTTTTACCCCTCGTTCCAGATATCAAATAGAATAATCGTTTGTTCATTTGAAGGACCGACCGCGAACGTGTACAAAGGCACACCAATCAATTCTTCAACACGCTTCAAGTATGCTTCTGCGTTGGCTGGCAATTCTTCACGTGACTTTACCCCAGTAATGTCATCATCCCAACCTGGCAACTCTTCATAAATTGGCGTTACGCGACGAACATCCCCCAAACTTGCTGGGTAATGCTCAATACGTTGACCGTCCAACTCGTAGGCCACCGCAATCTTCAACGTCTTCAAACCTGACAACACATCAAGTGAGTTCAATGACAAGTGCGTGAAGCCACCAATGCGGGCAGCGTGACGCAAAACCACCGTATCCAACCAACCGATACGACGTGGGCGCTTCGTCACAACCCCGTATTCGTGACCGATTTCGCGAATGCGATCACCAACTTCATCGAACAATTCCGTTGGGAAAGGTCCATCCCCAACTCGTGACGTATAGGCCTTAGCAACACCCACAACACGATCAATCTTTGTTGGGCCAATACCGGCTCCAATCGTTGCCCCACCACCAACTGGTGAAGATGATGTCACATATGGGTACGTGCCGTGGTC
This sequence comes from Weissella confusa, assembly GCF_004766315.1. Classification (GTDB taxonomy): domain Bacteria; phylum Bacillota; class Bacilli; order Lactobacillales; family Lactobacillaceae; genus Weissella; species Weissella confusa_A. Next base: position 29,117 of record NZ_PVSN01000067.1, read on the forward strand.
GATGTCCAACATGGCACCTTGCGCACCTTCAAGCAAGACACGCTTGTTGCTATCGAGGTATTCGTTAACAATCACCGTCGTATCCGTGATGTATGGCTTCAATTGTTGACCGTAATCGGTAAACTCGGCAACCAATTCGTCCAAATCAAGTGGCTCATGGTTATAAATCTTTTCCAACAACTCGTTCTTTTCAGCCAAAACCGTCGTCAAACGCTCACGCAAAACAGCTTCGTCTAACAAGTCCACAACACGAATACCAGTACGTGCGGCCTTATCCATATAAGTAGGTCCGATACCACGTCCAGTCGTCCCAATCTTGCCATCACCCTTACGTGCATCAGCCAGTTGGTCAATCAAAATGTGGTAAGGGAAAATAACGTGCGCACGATCTGAGATACGCAAATTGTCAGTCGTTACACCCTTTTCTTGAATACCATGCAACTCTTCCAACAATGCCTTCGGGTTAACCACTGACCCATTACCAATCACTGCCAAACGGTTAGGGTTGAAAATTCCTGAAGGAATAGCTGACAACTCAAACTTCTGTCCGTCTACATAAATCGTGTGGCCGGCATTGTTACCACCTTGGTAACGCACTACCATATCCGAGTTCTGTGCGATGAAGTTTGTAATCTTTCCCTTTCCTTCATCTCCCCATTGACTACCAACAACTACGATTCCTGCCATGATGGCCCCCTTAATTTACTGGAACATCCGCAAAACACGAACATTTCAAAACATTTTATCACAAAATCTATTTTATCAACAAACATTTTAAGTTTCAACACCGATTCGCGTTAAAGTTCGATTTTTGACGACTACTTTTAATTCACGCTGTTAATTATTCGTGTTTTCATAACGTTCATTACATTTTGTGCATAATAAAAAGCGATACACCGAAGTATATCGCTTATACATTAGTGGTTATTGCGGTTGACAATCTTAATGATTCCCCATGCAATATTCGGAATCACTGACAAGATTGCGGTGATAATCCATTGTCCAGTCGTCAAGGCGTGGAAGTGGAAAATCTCTTGTGTTACTGGTACTGTCACAACCAACAAACTCAAGACCGCAGCCAAGATGGCCATCATCACCAAACTACGATTTGTTGAAAACTTAATGCGGAACATCGACTTTTCACTACGGATATTAAAGACGTGCAAGATTGACGTCATCGACAATACAACGAATGCCATTGTGTGTCCGGCTTCAACATTGCCCGTCCAAACACCGTAACCTTGGGCCAACAGCGTAATCACAGCGAATAAGATGGCATTAAACGCAATGCGAATACCCAATCCGTGCGCAAATACGCTGGCCTTCGGGTTAATCGGCTTCTCATTCATCACATCACCGTGTGCTGGCTCCTTAGCCAAAGCAAATCCTGGCAGACCATCAGATACCAAGTTAATGAACAACAACTGGGCGGCCATAAACGGACTACCCCAGCCGAAGATCATCGCCATGACAATCACGATAATTTCTGACATGTTGGCACTCATTAGGAAGTTAATCGTCTTTCGAATGTTGCCGTAAATGCCACGGCCTTCCTCGACTGCATGCACGATTGTTGCGAAGTTATCGTCAGTCAAAACAATGTCAGCCGCCTCACGGGCAACATCAGTTCCGGTTTGTCCCATGGCAATCCCGGCATTAGCAGCGTTCAAGGCTGGCGCATCATTCACACCATCACCAGTCATCGACACCACATCACCGCGCTTCTGCCAGGCCTTAACAATGCGAATCTTGTCTTCAGGCGTAACACGGGCATAGACGGCATAGTCTTGAACCGTTGCATCCAACTGTTCATCTGACATGGCGTGCAATTCAGCACCCGTCAGCGCCTTATCAGTCGGCAACAAAATACCAATTTCGCGGGCAATCGCACTTGCTGTCGCCACGTGGTCGCCAGAATTCTTCAGCTGTTGGTTCTGCCGAAATCGTTGCCAACTTAGTCATCGCAACCGTAATCACACGCAATGCTTGATCACCAAACTGTTGGTTGATTTCCGTTGCACGACTTTGAACATCCGCTGGTAACTTTGGCAACAAGACATCGAAGGCACCCTTGGTAATCGCCAAGTAACCGTCCGCTACCCTGTGCACCGTGGTCATGCGCTTGCGAGTTGAGTTGAATGGAATTTCATAAACCTTCGGATACTCAGCTTGCAAAGCACGATAATCATCCACACCACCAATACCCGCTACCAGTGCAATTTCTGTTGGCAAACCACTTAGTTGACCATCTTGCACCGTCACGTTAGTTGATAATGCACCAAAGCGAAGCGCATCCGGCACGGTATCAACTTGGTCAACTGGCACAACCTCATCTTTTGTCGCATCCCAAACCTGACGCGCCGTCATCTTGTTTTGCGTCAATGTTCCTGTCTTATCTGATGCAATCACGCTCGCTGATCCCAACGTTTCAACCGCTGGCAAACAACGCACAATCGCATGGCGGGCAGCCATTCGTTGCACACCCAGCGCCAACGTAATCGTAACGATAACCATCAGTGTCTCAGGAACCACCGCAACGGCCAATGATACGGCTGTCATGAACAACTCCATGATTGGGTCACCTTGCATGATACCCAACACCAAGACAATCAATGCTGCGACAATGGCTACAACCGTCAATTGACGACCCAATTGGGCCAAACGCTTTTGCATTGGTGTCATTTCACGCTCTTCAGCGCCAAGCAAACCGGCAATCTTACCCATTTCGGTTTCCATACCCGTTGCCACAACAACCGCTTCGGCTCGCCCATTAACAATGGTTGTCCCACGGTAAACCATGTTTAAGCGATCACCCAATGACACGCTCTCACCGGTAATAAAATCTTCGTCCTTTTCAATTGGTTGGCTTTCACCAGTCAACGCAGATTCTTCGACACGTAAATCAGATGTCTTAAGCAAACGCGCATCGGCTGGAATCTTCACCCCGTTTTCAAGGACCAAAATATCCCCAACAACAACATCCGTCATTGGTACAAATAACGTTTCACCATTAAGACGAACCTTGGCTTCTTCGCGCTCTAAGCCCTTCAATGAATCCAAAGCCTTTTCAGCACGTCCCTCTTGTACAATCGACAGAACAGAATTAATGACAACAATGGCAATGATCAAGAAACTCTCAAAGTAATCGCCGTGCCCTTGAATAACAGTTGTCACCAATGAAATGACCGCTGCAATAATCAAAATGATTGTTGTAATATCACTCAAACTCCGAATAACCTTCTTGAATAGCCCCTCCTTTGGCGGCTCTACAAAACGGTTATCCCCATATTTTTGACGCGCCTCTTGAACTTGAGCGTCGGTTAACCCCGCATCGGGTTGAACACGCATCTTTTCAATGACTTGTGTTAACATCTCCTGGTATATCATATGTCGGCCCTCCTCTTTGTCGGCATATCTCTTCTCAGTTACATTTTAACAATTTCCGTTACCTAGGCCTAATAATGTGCTCAAATTTTGAAAACGTTCGTATTTTACGCAAGATTTCACTTACCTTTCGTCATTTGTTCGTGAACTCCGTTGACAACGAACGTTTCATCGCCTAAACTATGAAATTGTTACGAAAGAACTTATTTTATTCTATCTATTTGAGGAGATACAGATGAACTCTGTTGCAAAATATTTCCGTTTTGGCGAACTCGGAACGAACTTCCGAACTGAGCTAATTGCCGGATTGACGACTTTTGTCTCAATGGCCTACATTTTGTTCGTTAACCCAACGGTTTTGGGAGCCGCTGGTATGGACAAGGGCGCTGTCTTCACTGCTACTGGTGTTGCCGCTGCTATCGCAACAATCTTCATGGGATTAGTTGCCCGTTACCCAATCGCTATCGCACCTGGACTTGGTGTGAACGCCTTCTTCGCTTACTCTGTTGTAATCGGTATGAAGGTGCCTTGGCAAACTGCGATGGCTGGTGTTTTGATTGCTGCCATCATCTTCTTGTTGCTAACATTCTTCAAGATTCGTGAAACCATCATCAACATGATTCCACAAGACTTGAAGGTTGCTATTGCAGCTGGTATTGGTTTGTTCATCGCTTTCATCGGATTGGCTAACGCTGGTTTGATTGTTGCCAACGAATCAACAATGGTCTCACTTGGTCACTTGACGTCAGGTACATCATTGCTTGCAATCTTCGGAATTATTGTGACGTTCATCTTGATTCCCACGATTGCCGCTATCTTTATCGGTATGGTGCTAACGGCAATCGTGGGAATCATCTCAGGTTTGATTGACTTGCCAACGCACATTGTTTCAGCTGCACCTTCATTGGCGCCAACGTTCGGTGAATCAATCTCACACATCACGGACATCAACACATTCCAATTGTGGACGGTTGTTTTGACGTTCTTGATTGTGACATTCTTTGACACTGCTGGTACGATGATCGGTTTGGCAACCCAAGCTGGTTTCATGAAGGACGGCAAGATGCCACGCGCTGGTCGTGCTTTGATGGCCGACGCCGTTGGTATGACGGCAGGTGCCATTCTTGGAACGTCACCTACTTCAGCCTACGTTGAGTCTTCATCAGGTATGGCTGTTGGTGGTCGTTCAGGTTTGACATCAATCACAACAGGTATCTTGTTCATCTTCGCTTTGATGTTCTCACCACTTTTGACGGTGGTAACCTCACAAGTAACAGCCCCAGCTTTGGTTGTTGTTGGTGTGTTGATGGCCGAAAACTTGCGTAACATCGATTGGGATGATTTCGCAATCGCAGCCCCTTCATTCTTGATTGTCATTGGTATGCCATTGACGTACTCAATTTCTGACGGTATTGCATTGGGATTCATCTTGTACCCAATCATGATGATCGCAACAAAGCGCGCTGGTAAGGTTCACCCATTGATGTATGCCCTAGCATTCATCTTCATGTTGTTCCTATTCATCGTTGCTCACTAACCTTTATAAAAACAACGCCCCCAGATGAGTTCAGTTCTCATCTGGGGGCGTTTTAGTATATCAGTTATTAGTGTAGTTCACCTTGAACGGAGTTGGTGTGCTTGCCTGGGATTGCCAAACCATAGCGTGTGTTACCCAACGCTTGGTCCACTGTCATCCCCGCAAATGTATCGTTAAATGCAGCAACCGCTGCAACCAAATCATCTGCGTCAACGAATGCGTCGATAGCCGCAGCACCGTAAACACCCATGCGGACAATGTCCTTCAAGCGAGCAACCGTGATGCCACCCATCGCAACGACTGGCAAATCACTGTTTTGAACAACCGTTGTCAAACCAGCCAAGTGCTCAATTGGTGCTTCTTCCGTCACGTGACGGCTTGGGTAAACTGGGCTAACGCTGTAGAAAGCCAAACCAGCTGGTTCTTCTTCCAACAACTCAGTACGGTTGTTAATTGAAACACCCGTGTACAAACCAGCCGCTTGCGCTTGAGCCGTCAAGTCATTTACTTGGTGACGGTCACTCACGTAAACACCATCAGCCTCAACTGCAGCTGCAAGAGCAACGTCGTCAGCGATCATGAAGGCAACATCTGCAGCACGCGTTACATCACGAATGTACTCAGCCAAGTTTTGCTTTTCCACCCCAGTCAATTGCGCTTCGTTCAAAATTACCATTGAAACGCCAGCCTTAACTGCTTGTGCAACGAAGCCAGCAACATCGTCCACATATTGTGATCCAATCACCAATGTACTTGCTAATTGTTCTGCCTTAAATGTCATGATACACCTCCGAAAATCCGTTTTTCTTTACTTTTGTAAGTATAAAGTTTTTGCAGAAACGCGACAAAGAAAAAGGACCGTTTTGCAACGATCCGTCCTTAATCACTTCACTTGTTTAGTCCTTGCGCGCCACTCGGCTAACTTTGTTTGTAAAATTGCTGCCAGTGCGAGGTACAACACTGAAAACGCACCGCTGTGAGTAACTAGCTGATCACTCTCGACGTTTAACAAGATTGACGCTATCCAAAACACTACTGTACCAACCGTTGCGTGGTGTGCGACCTCACCCTCTTCAGTCACCCACATTTCTTCAGACAGCGTTCGTGCAATCGACAGCACGCCAATTGATACCACTGCTATCAAACCCACAATTAACCAGCCGGCAGCATTCGGATTCACCCAGTCGGTTTGGATAGCCGTCCCGGCAATTATTAAGCCAATCGCTAAAACCAATCCATCTAACTTATAGGTTGTTTCAATTAGACGCGGTTGCCATTGGCGCCAAACTGTATACCCCACATACACAATCGGCAACACCCAATTCAAAATCATTATCATCTCACACCTCTTTTTTCAAAAAACGGCCATCCGATAACACATCAGATGACCGTTTAGATTGGACTATTGTTGTTCTGCAAATTCCGCTTGCAAAGTTGCTTGCTCTTGGCGGTATGCATTAACAAGGCGAGCCGTTGCACCTTGTTCTTGTTGATCAATGGCCGCGCCCAACGTGTTCATCGCACGCGTGTAGTCAAAGTCAGTTTCATAGTAGTAACGAGCTTGTTGTGTGGCTTGAACCACATCTGCGTTATCGCGATATGACAACGCCTTACGCACCAAACGCTCCGTTACCGACGCAGCCTCAATCAGCGCATCCGTGTTTTCTTGCAACGTATCCAAGTCAGCCGTCACGATACTTAGTTGACGCAAAACATCATCAACATTAATACGTGACAAGCCAAGTTGTTGCTTCAAACGACCCAATTCATCATTCACAGCGTAGAAGAAGCTCATGTACGTGTCTGGCAAGCCAGGCAAACCTTGACGCTCAACAGCGCGTTGAATTTGACGCAACTTGTCGGACAACAACGTCACGCGGTTACGTGATTGTTGCACCAATTGTGGTAGCTCCTTCAAGCCTTCCCACATTGAAACTTGTTCCTTTTCGATACGCTCAAGCTCTTCGCGCAAACCATGTTGCGTTTCAAGCAAGTTTGAGAAGACAACTTCGTGTTGTGAAATCGATGCCTTCAAATCTTCCAAACTAACTGAAACATTCGATAGCTGGATTTCCCAACTACGTACTTGACCAACTTCATCCTTTGTAAAGACGAAATCTTGATTCAAGCGATCCAACTCAATGTACAACTCGTGGTTTTGACGCTTGTTGTGAACAACGTAAGCCGTCAATTGCTCATTGTTCTCCCAAACTTCTTGGGCTGAACTGGCTTCCTTTTCAAACGTTTCGTACAACACTTCTGTACGGGCTTCCATTTGCGCAATCGTCTCAGCAACTTGCTTCAACGTTAAGTCAGCCAACAAGTCCAATGCGTTTGTGCGTTGCGTTTCAAGTTCTTCAAGCTCTTCTGGAATATCCGTTTCGAACTTGAATCCTTCAGCATCCATCTTGTCATACGCTTCATGCAATTCTGCTAATTGTCCTGGCAACGTATCATCCAAAGACTTAAATAGACCTGGAATTTGTTCAATGCGTTGTTCAAGTTGGTTCGTTTCCATCCCCAACGTCTCGTAAATACCAGCGGCCGTTGCGTGGTCCCCAGCTTCCGTCAAACGGGCAAACTCAGCGAAATCATCTTCCAATGATCCCAAAATTTCTTCCAACTTATCAATCGCTGGACCGAAGCTGAAGTTTTGTGACAGCAACGTCTTACGTAGGTCTTGATACTTAACTTCAAGTTCCTTAACAGCTGCCTTGTGTGCTTCGTCTAACTTTTCCAAATCAGACAAACCTTGATTAACAACATCAATCGTCATTTCAGCATCACGAATCAATTGTTGCAATTGCTTCAATTCTTGTGCCGTCTTCACGAAGTTCAAACCTTGTGATTCGAATAGAACACTGTTGGCTTGGTTTTCAATTTCATTAAAGCCTTGCGTTTCAAGTGTGCCGTACTTGTTCTCTAACAATTGGAATTGCTTGAGTGATTGACCTGTCAAACTCAATTGACATCCTTTCACTAAGCGATCACGCATTGGAATTTCAGCTAACTGTTCCTTCTTCTGAAGCAACTTAGCTACCTTGCGTGCAGTCAATCGTTGAGAGACAAAGATAATCAAGTAAATGGCCGCTACGACAACTATCAAGCCAATTACGATATGTCCAATCTGTGTCATACTCTACCTACCTTTGGCGACGCCTAATCGTCACCAAGCTCCTTACTATTCGGGAATTATCTACATATTAGAGTATCACGCCAGCGGTTTTACAACCGCTTTTTTTGCCCTGACTTAGGTTTTACTTGGCGTTCTTTAACCTTTTTTAAACGCGTTTACAGATTATTTGCGGGCAATTATATATCTCATGACATTTTCCACAAAAAAGACATCATTAACCACTGAAAGTTTTCCACATTATCCACAGGATAAAAATGAAGATGTCGTTTGCTTGTGGATAACCTGTGGATAGTTTTGTTAGAAAATGAGAATTCAATGAAAACGATTAGGATAGTTTTCCACAGAGTTTCCACAGTACGTCCACAAACTTATCAACAAGTTATCCACAGATGTTGATTTCGGTGGGGAACAAAAGGTCAGTATTCTTTAAAAGAGTTGATAAAAAATAAAGCACTGACAATCGTCAGTGCTTTGATTTAACGTCTAAAACAGCGCCCCATCTGCGATTTCGCCCAGTGTATTACGCGATGGAATGAAGAATAATTGACCTGATTGGATGGTTGAGAACGTCAACAAGAAGTCTGACATATCTACCATTTGTTGCAACATCGCCTTTGTAACTGACCAATAACGTGAATAACCAATAAAGTACGTCCCCGTTTTGCCGGTTGCTGGATCAGAAAACGGCACGTTCATCCGGACAATTTTCTGCTCTTCGCCATCAACTTCGATTTTCGCGGCAACGTTGTGCGCATTGTGGAACTTTTCTCCGTCATCTAATTCCAAGTCATCAAACTTATGACGACCAACCGCTTTTTCTTGTTCTTCTGTTTTCATCTTGCCCCAGAAGTCCATGTCATGGAGCCACTTTTGAGCAAAGGCGTATGACCCATTAATATACTCTGGGTCCTCCTCCCCTACCAACGCATAGTCGGCGGCTTCAAATTCAGCCGGCGCTTCAGTACCATCGATAAAGCCGATGATGGCGCGTCCTTCAAAATAACGGAAACCCTTCGTTTCATCAAGCACCGTGGCAATTGGATCAAGAAAGACCATGAACTGACGGACAACTTCGTACACAACCGCTTCATCACCTGCGCGGACGTGCAAGAAAATATCGCCCTCTGATGCTGGCATACTATATTCTGGTCCCGTCAATGTGGTGTAGGTTTCTAATTGCTTTGGCACCGTGGCATTTGGAAACAAATAATCCCATGCCGTTCGACTAAAACCAATCGATACCTTCAAATTTGCATCAGCGGCGCGAATCATCATTGAGCGTTCAATCGCTTGTGATCGATCAGTAGACTCAGCAATCGCTTCTTGGTCTGCTGCCAAATTCTCGCGCTTTAATTTCAATACGACGAAAGAAACATTCTTTCCTACGTCTTTCCATACATCTTGTGCCTTAGTTGGTGTTACTGGCATGATACTATCCCCCGAAATCATATCGTTTTGAATTCATTATAGTCCGGTCGCGTGTTGATTACTGTTTCTAACACTTCTATACAAAAAAACACCGCAAAATGTGGTGTACCCCGAAAGTTACTTTAACTTTCGGGGTTTTCTTTATGACTAGAGTTTCAAAACAAACAAAATTTAAAGCTATCCAGGAATATTTTCTAGGAGTAGACAGCAAAAGGTCGATAGCGAGACGTTATGGTCTGGACTCAAAGGCATTCGACCTCCTCATTGCAGCCTACGAAACACATGGGCCAGATGTGTTGTTCAATCCGCCAAAAGTTACTACGGAATTTAGAATTGCATTGGCTTCTTGGGCAATCAAAAATAACGCTTCA
>NZ_PVSN01000073.1 GCF_004766315.1 Weissella confusa
ATTCAGACGAATACATTGAACAAATGGTTGAGCAAATTAATAGCCGACCTCGAAAGCTTTTCGGCTGGAGATCGGCTAAAGAATATTATTTATCTCAAGTGTTCCGGTTGAATTGACAATTCACCTATAAAAAAATAACCGCCACACATCTGCGACGGTTATTAGTTGCTCTGGCTTTCATAGCTTTTAGGAGCATCGTTAATTCAATTGATTCACAGCCATAATGTCCCCTCTCACGTGGGACATTATTCTGCTGTGACTATCTTACAAACTCTTGAAATCGAAGACCATACGTCCCGTGACTTGGTTGTTGTGCATCGCCTCAATAACATCGTTAATGTCACGTACATCTGCACGCGTCACGATTGGCTTAACCTTGCCTTCAGCACCAAATTGGAAGGCTTCCTTCAAGTCTTCACGCGTTCCAACCAATGAACCCTTCACTTCGATACCATCCAACACAGTCTTCACAACGTTCAATTGCATGTCACCCTTTGGCAAAGCAACAGCAACCAACTTCCCCATCGGACGTAGTGAGGCGATTGATTGGTCAAAGGCTTGCGTGTTAACAGCCGTAACTTGGGCGTTGTGTACACCACCAACCTTTTCTTGGATGATAGCTGGTACGTCTTCCGTCTTACGGTTGATCAACAACTCAGCACCCATCTTTTCAGCAGCGGCCAACTTGTCTGGGTTTCCATCAACGGCAACAACGTGAGCGCCGAAGACGTTGTGGGCGTATTGAATAGCCAAGTTTCCTAGACCACCAGCACCAACAACTGAAACCCATTGACCAGGCTTCGTCTCACCAACCTTCAATGACTTGTACATCGTGACACCGGCACAAGTGATTGATGAAGCTTCCATTGGGTCCAACCCTTCTGGCACCTTAACGGCATACTTAGCATTTACAACAACTTGTTGCGCCATAGCACCGTCAACTGCGAAACCAGCGTTACGAACCTTGCGGCAGAACGTTTCGTTTCCAGTGTTGCAGTACTCACAGTTTCCACATGCATCGTAGAACCAAGCGATTGAAACACGATCACCAAGCTTCGTGACAATTCCAACTCCTTCGTGCCCAATAACACGGCGGAATGGACGTGGGTTAATCTCGTTTGGGTTACCAAAGTCACCCGCGGCAACGTGCAAATCCGTGTGGCAAAGACCACTATATTCAACGTCAACCAAGGCTTCCCCAAAGCCCAAAGCGCGTGGCTCCCAATCATCAATCAAATCTACAAATCCGTCTAGGTTCTCACGTACGACAGCTGCTTTCATTTCAATAATCTCCTCAAAATCGAAAATCGTTACTTACTTCACAAGCTATATTATAAAATGTTTCGCAATGCTGTGCAAGCGATTTCTTTGATAAAAATAAGAAATGGGACAACAAAAAACGTGTCCTCCCAAATGGCGGACGCGTTTCTGGTTTTTAATCCAATGTAATAATCTTTTCAGCGCTAAATGCGTAGATAAAACGACGTGGCATTGGCTTGCCCATCGCAACAAGTGCTTGCGCATAGATGTTTAATTGACCAGAGTAACGACTCGTTAGCGTTTCCGCTGCGTCTTCTGGTGTAACACGATCGGTCTTGTAATCGAATAACCAAACCTCACCGTCAACTTCAAAATAACCGTCAATAATTCCGTGGACCAACACCTTCTCATCCCCTTGGAACCCCTTGTACAAGCGACTAGCATCCAAGAGCAATGAGAATTGCACTTCACGTTCCAACGAATCAGCATGCATCACCATTTGCTTACCAAGTGGCATTTCCGCAAAGAATCGTTCAATCTTCGCCAATGAAATTAGCGGTGCAACGCGTTCTTCAATCAACCCTTGCGTGGTCAAATCAGCGACCAGTTCGCGCAAGTCATCATGCGATGGCGCACCATGTTGCAAATCAACGCGTTGCAAAACCAAGTGTGTCGCCGTACCGATAGCAGCCGATGAAATGCGCGTTTCCGCCTCCTGCATAAACTCAGGTTCTGGCAACGTTTCATCGGTCAAACGCAATCCACTCATATCAGCCACATCTAGGCGAGCATCAATCGGACCACGACCCGCTTGCAAATCAGGATCTTCAAACAAGCGCTTGATTTCAGAAACTGATTGATAAGCTGTCGCACGCGTTGCTTCTTCAAAGCCGTAATCAAAGTTAAGGACTTGATGCCAATCGGTGTTAGCAACAACGGGGGCATTTGCCTCCGTCGCCACGGCAACTTGTGGTGTGGCAACTGCTTGATACGCGTCCAGCGCTGAACGCAAATCAGCACTATTCACAATTTCAAGGCCAAAACTAAACGGCTTCTTAGGGGCCTTGGCACGGATTTCGCTGAAATCAACGACATCGTCTTCATCATAGCGTCCCAATGCTTCTTGCAGCTCTGGTGCTTGTGGGTGACGCATCAACGCCATCCCCATCAAATCCATAAACGACTTTCCTGATAGACGCACCCAGTCTGGCAACATCCAGTCCGACCCATTTTCAGCTAACGACCACTTTGACCATAGCGCCTTCACGCTACTGTATGAGCCCACCATAAAGAGGTGCTGCTCGGCACGTGTTAAGGCCACATATAGCACACGCAATTGCTCGGCAAAGGCCCCACGGATACGGGCATCCTTCACGAATTCGCGTTGTGGTGTTGGCAACTTCAAATGGTGATCCAAATCCACGTAATCCATACCAGCCCCCGCTTGGGCATCCAACAGGACATCCCCCATCGTTTCGCGTTGGCTAATCATCTTACGCGTACTGTTCAACACAAAGACGATTGGGAATTCCAACCCCTTTGAACGGTGAATTGTCATCAATGAGACGCTATCACTCGCCACGTTGGCATCGGCTTCACCCAAGTCTTTGTCCTGCGTTTGCAACTGCGTCACGTAGTTAATGAACTGGTACAAGCCAACAAAGCTACTCTTTTGATACATCGCAGCGCGTTCATATAAGGCGTGCAAGTTTGCTTGACGTTGTGGACCTGATGGCAAGCCACCAACGTAATCCAACCACCCCGTCGTGTTGTAAATCTGCCAAAGCAAATCAACAATTTTATTCTGAACGGCCAGCGTACGGAACGTCTCCAAATCAGCCAAGAAACGTTGCACCGCAGCAATTGTTTCGTTAACCAATTCAACTGAAACACCTTCAACAGAAATTGTGAGTTGGTTGTTGGCCAGTGCCTTCACAGCCGTAAAGAAATCATCATCCATCGCTTGGGTGCGAATCAATGCGAGCCCATTTTCATCAATGCCATACAACGGTGAACGGAGAACCGCTGCCAACGGAATATCTTGATGCGGATTATCAATCACTTGCAACAAACTCATCATGACTGATATTTCAGTCGTTTGGAAATAGTTTTCCGCCCCATTCACCACAATCGGAATATCCATCTCGCGGAAAATGTCCAACACATCCAAGTTTTGATTCTTAGTTGGCACCAAAACAGTCATATCGCTATAACGAACCGGACGCTTCTCGCCCGCTTTACGATCAAAGATTTCGAACTTCGTATCCATCAATTTTTTAATCTTCAATGCCATCATACGAATTTGGCCAGTCGCCTTCGTGAAGCCATACTCGTTCTTCACATCAGGCTCATCTTCTTCAGCGTCGTCGGCATCATCTTGATCCAAGTACACCATCATTTGGGCTTCCTTTGGCAAGTCAGCCGGATAGTAATCCGCCCCCGCAACCAATTCGGCCTCACCGGCATACTCCACGTCACCCAATTGTTCACTCATAATCTGCGCAAAAATGTAATTGATGTAGTCAGTCACATTCGGCTGTGAACGGAAATTTTCCTGCAACGTAATCACAGTGTTGCCGTCAGTCTTGGGATACGTTGTCAGTTTATGACCGAACAACGTTGGATCAGCTTGACGGAATTTATAGATGGATTGCTTAATGTCACCCACTTGGAAAGTGTTATCACCAGTCGCAATTTGTGACAAAATCGCTTCTTGCAGTTGGTTCGTGTCTTGATACTCATCGACCATGACTTCGTTGTAACGTGCTTGTAGTTCTGCAGCTACCGCGGGTTGGCTAACGATTTGCAACGCAAAGTGTTCCAAGTCGTTAAAATCCAGCACCTTGCGACGAAGCTTCTCGGTCAAGAACGCCTCGCGGAATGCTTGCGTGAAATCAACCAATTGCATAATCACTTCACCAGCCCCACCGATGGCAAGTTGCATACCAGTAGTATCCAAAGCAAAGTAGTTTTCTTGCAGCTTCTCGAAACGTTCTTTGATTTGCTCACGTTGGGCCTTAACCGGTTCCCAAGCCGCCTTTAGTTCTGGGTCATGCTTTGACGTAAAGTTCTTACCCTTTCCATCTTCACCTTTACCCCATCCCATCAAGGTCACTGATGCAAACGCCTGACGCAAATCATCCCAACTAGTTGGCGTATCTTGCAAGAGCGTCATCAAACGGCCATAGGCGTCCGCATCGTTTTGAATGTTTAGCAAACGATTAACGGCCGGTGGTTCATCCATCGTATCCGGTGCTTGATTAACCAACTGTGTGATTTGGTCATTAATGGCCAACATCTCACTTTGCAACGTTGGCAATAATTGCGTCTTAAAGAAATTAGATGATGCAAAATCATCCCCAATCTCATAATCATCCGCCAAGCTTTCCAACCACGCCGTTGTATCTGGTCGTGCCATCGCAAAATTAAACAAGGTGAAGACTGATTCTTGCAGTGTGCGGTCGTCAGTTGACCCTGATGCAAATTGGGCCGCAAACTTGGCGAAGGTTTGCTCTGGGTCCTCCGCGTAGCGTTGCTCAAGCAAGTCACCATAGACTTCCATCATCAACAACGTCCGCTCGGCATCATCAGACAAACGGAATTGCGGATCCAAATCAATTGTGTAGTGATATTGCTCAATCAAACGTAACGCAAACGCGTGCAACGTTGAAATGTTGGCAACGTTCAATAGACGTAGTTGCTTCAACAAATGCTGACGTTGCTCACCTTCAGACTCGGCCAATGCACCACGAATTGCGCCCTCAAGACGTTCCTTCATTTCAGCCGCAGCTGCTTCAGTAAACGTTACGATCAAAAACGTATTCACGTTTTCGCCCGCAAGCAAACGTCGAATCACACGTTCAACTAAGACACGCGTTTTTCCTGAACCGGCGGAAGCAGACACCAAGATATTTTGGCCAGTTGTGGTAATGGCCGCTTCTTGTGACGTTGTAAAATTCATTAGTCTTCTGCCTCCTCTTCTTCATCTTCGTCGCCCTTAATCAGATTTTGCATCGCCTTTAAGGCATCGTCTGCCTTGAGCTTTTTAATATTACGGTATTCATTACCCATCATGGCATCAAACATCATGACTGGCTTATAAGCCGTGTACATCATACCGGTCTTATTTGGCCCATCACGGAATGGCAATAGTGGGAATTGTCCAGCCAAAATATTTGTCGCAATTTGGCGGATTTTCGCTTCGTTAAATTGAAGCAACGTGTTCAAATTATCTTCCGTCACAACGTCTGCTGTCTTGGCAAAGCCACCACTCTTCAAACGCTTTAAGGCAAATGGCGTCTTCACACCCTCGACACCTTCAAGGCGCTCAATGTAAGCTTCATTGTCACGAAGGACACCACGGTAAGCACCTTGGCTTGCGGCTGCTTTATCAGCTTCTTCCTGCAATTCAGCCAACGAAGCACCTGAAATATCTGTGGCCTTAATCCATGGGTTTTGAAGTGACCAGAACACTGCCCCGCCCATTTCGCTGGTTGGTAGCACATCCGCATTGGTCAACATTGCGGTCCAGTACGTCATCAATTGCAATTCCAAACCAGCATAGGCTTGCGTGTAATCAAAGACACGCTTACCAGACTTGTAATCGACAATCGTCAAGAAGTTACCAGCTGGCGTTTCCACCAAGTCATAACGATCCACTTTTCCGCGGACCGTCACGCGACCAATTGGCAACTCATATTGCACCGGCTTCAGCTTGCTCTGTGGCAAACCGAAACCTGCTTCGACGCCAAGTGTATGCACCCCACCGTCAATTAATTGGCCACGCTTCATGTTCTGAACCGTATCGTGCACTTGTTCTGCCAAACGTTGCGTCAAGAATTGCATACGGGCTGAACTCGTGAAGATATCAAATGTGGCATCCCCACTTTGAAGCAAACCATGCAGAATATTTTGCTCCAACAGGCGCAATTCTGAATCAGTGAATTCACTCAACGTCTTGTTCTCACGAATTAATTCAGTGAACAAACGCTCCAGAATCGTGTGCATCAATGTTCCCTTTTCAGCCGGTGTTAGTTGTAACACCTGACGCTCTTGCAAACGCAGACCGTATTGCAAGAAGAACTCAAATGGATTCTTCGCATAGTTCTCGAGACGTGAAATTGAGGCTTTCAGGTCATTACCGAATAGTTGGCTCATCAGTGGTGCCATGATTTGGCTTGGTCGGTTTTCATACGTCAAACCACCCATCACACGGGCAGCCTGCGCCGGTGCCAGTTTCTTAATTTGCGCTTGCAAACCTTGCCAAGCACCACTCAGTTCAGCTGACTGACGGTCTTGCTTTTGGTTCTCCGCCTGACGGTTCACAACCACCAAGTGTGCGAGCGTACTTGCAACCGTTCCAACGTATTCGTGGACATCCATCGCATGTGGATCAGGCAATGCCTTAAACTCATGCACTGGTTGATGGAATTGACGCACCAAACGGGACACGTACGTTGACGCTTGTTGACTACCTTCACCATCAATCGTTGCGTACAACCAAATCATACGGGTTGCTGCCGTCATCATCGCGCTGTACATCAACAATGATTCTTGCGCCATTTGTTGCTCAGATGTTTCGCGCAAGAACACATGTTCCGGCAACTTATCTTGCAATAATTCACGGTCACCATCATGTAGCAACGCCTTTGTACGGGTTGTTGCTGGCAAATTAACGCTGGTTGCCCCAAACACAATTACCGTGTGATAACCCTGACGTTGCACGATTCCACTTTCAGACACACGCACCTGGTCCATTGTCGCTGGAATGCCCGTGTACT
This sequence comes from Weissella confusa, assembly GCF_004766315.1. GTDB lineage: Bacteria > Bacillota > Bacilli > Lactobacillales > Lactobacillaceae > Weissella > Weissella confusa_A. The sequence goes on from NZ_PVSN01000073.1 coordinate 7,041, forward strand.
TGGCACTTTCAAATGCAGCTTGGAGTAATTCTTGCAACGTTTCAACCGTCATTTCAGTGTGATCAAACACCGCTACGAAGTCATCCAGCACGCCAATAAACGTGCGCCAAACTTGCTCTGGTTGTTGGGCAGCCCACAAATCACCTGCTTCAATTGCGGCATCACGCCAGGCAATCAAACGTTGTTGAATGCCAATTTGTGTCAAAAAGCCGTATAACTCACGAGCCATCTCACGAGCATCTTTGGCTTCCGCTAGGCGTGACAAAAACGGTGCCACCACCTGACTGATTTGATTATGAATCAACGCCAATTGGGCATCCTTAGCCGCTACGTGTTCGCGAACCACTTCGTCATCTGAGTCGGCCACGTTGCGGTCAAACTGCCATGGCGTATCATCCGTCCAACGCCAACCTGGCAAATTCTTAGCCAACGCATAGTTTTCCGTTTCCGCCAACGCCTCACGATAGTCAGCCAAAGCGACATCTTCAGGCAAAAGCAGCTCCGTCTTCAACAATCCCATCACATCTGAAATGGTGTAGGCCGGTGCCAAACGGAATAGCTTATCCAAAAAGGCCACAAGCGGGTGGGCCCCCATTGGTCGATCCAAGTCCATAAAGACTGGAATTTCATAGCGGGCAAACACCGCTGGCAAAATATTCTCATATTGCCCCAAGTCACGCGTCATCAGCATAAAATCACGATAACGACGTTTGCCACTAGCCACTTCTTGGCGAATCATACGCGCCATTTGCTCAACTTCTTGATAACGCGTCGTCGCTTGCCACACATCAAAATCAGGCAATGGTGCTGCCTGCGTTTGTTGCTGAATGCCACGTTGTTCGTAATCAATCCAGAATGACTCAATGGCCGCAATCGTATCGCTAATTGGGTGTTGTGCCGTCACAGTGTTCGCCGTCACTGGGACATCATGTGCCACTGCGAAATCACGCAATTGGCGTGCTAAACGCTTAGGTCGGTAGAACAAGTCATTTTCTGACAACGTCACATCTGAGACACTAGCTGCTCCGTCGTCAGCTGGTAGCGCAATCGCTACACCACCTGCACGTTCAATCAGCGCCTCAACAACCCCGCGTTCTGGTGTCGTCATTTGTGAATACCCATTAATAAAGTAGTAATGGTGTGATGTATCGGTCTTTTCCGTCGCCAAATAAACGCGCAAAGCCGTCAATAATTCACTATTCAAATATTGCCCACGGTTGGCCAACTCTTGATCCAGCGCTTCACCAATCAAAGCCAAATCCTGCAACTTCATTTGCAATGTGCCTTGGCCCGATAGGTTTTCAGCCATCTCGCGTACTTCTGGCCAGGTTAAGCCGGCTTGCTTCAGTTCAAGAATTTGACTCGCAAATTGACTGATAAATCCTTGCTTAGTTAACAAACTGCCGTACAACACCAAGTCATCTTGGTGTTCACGTAGCAAGGCTTGTACCAACATCGTCATACCAGTCGCTGACAAATTGGCTTGGCGATAAATTGGGTCATCTTGCATGTAGTACCAAGCTAAACGACTCAATGAAAAAACTTGAACGTTCGGCACAGCCACTGCGGCCCCGTGACGATTTTCCAGCTCAGCCAAACGACTCAGCACTTGGATTTCTGTTTCAAACTTAATGTGGTTCGGTACCACATAAAAAATCTCGGCTTGCTCATCGGCTGCCAAGACCTTCTGCACACGCTCCAATAGCGCTAATTCATGGTCGGCACTTGCGCGACCAAACAACAATTCTAAAGCCATGTGCGCCCCCTTTTCGTAACGTGTTGTATCTTCTCATTTTACCAGCTATACGTGAAAAAAGACCCTAGGCTTTTGCCCAGAGTCTGTCTGATTTCCAGCTATTGTGCCAACTTCAACAACGCTTCTGCGAAGATTGCCATTGAACGCGTTAAGTTAGCGACCGGTGTCGATTCGTTTGCTTGGTGACTTGTGACTGGCACATCTGGGAACTGACCCCCAAAGGCGACACCACGCTTCAACAAACGGGCATACGACCCACCGTTTGATGTGCGTGGATTCATAAACATCCCCGTCTGCTTCGCATAAACCATTGATAGGATACCAACCAGTTCATCGGTTTCCGGCACCAAATGGGGCTCCATACCACCCGGCCATACTTCAACCGTCGCCTTAAAGTCGCCAAGATGTCGTTGGACTTGCGTCATCACCGCTTGCACATTAACCCCTTGCGGATAACGGAAGTTCAGCAAAATCGTTCCCTGTCCGTTCAAACTAAAACGCATGACACCAACATTCAACGTCAGGTCACCCATCGTTTCGTCGTGGTAGCGCAAGCCTAGATTGTCAGCCCCAATATCGTCATGCACTGTCTCACCAACAAATTGCAAAAATGTCTTCGCATCATCCGCAAACGCATAACGATTTAGGAAATGGGCCAAATACGTACCGGCGTTCTCGCCATCTTGCGGATAGGCACCATGGGCCTGAACCCCGTTCAACAAGAGACGTAATTCTTGTCCCTTAATCTCAGTCTTACCACTCAAGAATGGGTATTGCGCCAAGTATTGTTCAAAATCATGCACCATGCCGTCTGGATCAGGAACAACCACACGCGCACGTGCATCACCCGGCACAACATTCGGACGCGTACCAGCAATGAAACGGCGCAAAATATAGTCACCAGTCGACACACTTGGGAAGCGCAGTTGCACCGTTTGGAAAGCCTTCTCACCATTCACAACCGGGAATGCCCCGTCTGGTGAAAAGCCCATCGTTGGCTCACCTTCCTGTTCGAAATAGCGTGGCAAATCACGCCAGCCATTTTCTTCGTCAGTTCCAATAATCAACCGAATCTTGCGGGTTAATTTAATCTCATGGTCAGCCAAATACTTCATGGCATAATACGCACTCATCAAATCAGCCTTCATGTCGGCTGCCCCACGGCCAAAGTATAAGCCATCCAAGATTTCCGGCTTGAATGGGTCACGCAACCATCCGTCACCGGCGGGCACAATATCAATGTGCGTCAAAATCGCCACGGTCTCATCAGCATCGGCTGGACCGTATTCAATCCACGTCACCATGTTATCGACACGACCGTAACGGAAACCGTCACGCGCGGCCAATTCTTCCATCTTCGCTAACGCACGCACCATATCGTTTCCGAATGGTGTTAACTCTGTTTGCGTATTTGGATCTAGAATCGATGGTATTTTAACAATCTGATTCAGGTCCTGAATCAAATCGGCCTCATAAGGCTTTGTTTGGTCAGTCCATTCCATGGCGGCCCTCTTTTCTCATTTGTTTTTAATACTTTGATTTTAACGATATCTGTTAACCCTGTAAAGTAAAAAAGCTACCAGGCAGATACCTGATAGCTTTGCAAAATTCATTAAGAACGCTTCTTGTTGTAGTAGTAGAACACTGGCAATCCAATCAAAACCAATACGATTGAAATGGCAGCACCTGTGAAGTCGTTGATAACCGTTGAACCGATAACGAACAATGCCCCGAAAATCGCAACCAATGGCGTAATTGGGAACAATGGTGTCTTGAACAACGTGTCCATTTCTTCCAACTTACCCTGCTTTACTTGGCGACGCAACATGAAGACACCGAAGAACGCAGCCGTGTAGAAAATCCAAATCGTGAAGATAGCGATGTCTGACAAACGATCAACACCTGACGTGTAGAAGATTGCCAAAACCAACGTCATAATCGTTACCGTCGCAATGGCGTTCGTTGGCTCTTGCGTCTTGCGCGTCAACTTTGACAAGTACTTAGGGAACAAGCCATCCAATGACATTGCATATGCCATACGTGGGAATGACAACATCTTACCGTTCAACGTTCCCAACATTGAAATGATAATGGCCAAACTCAAGGCACGTCCACCAAAGTCACCAAAGGCAGCCTTCGCAACCGCGAATGTCGCATTGTTTTGCAATGCCACAACCTTTTCAGCAGGCAAAGCGTGGTAAACACCAAATGTCACACCAACGTAGGCGATGACAATCAAAATCAAACCACCAACGATTGAACGTGGCACATCACGACGGGGGTTCTTCAACTCACCGGCGATGTTTGACAACAAAATCCAACCATCATAAGCAAACAACGTTGCCAAGATAGCCATTCCGAAACCACCACCTGATTGTGAGACTTGGTGAACCGTTTGTCCCAAGGCATCAACCTTACCGAAGAACAAACCGTAAATGATCAACACAGCGATTGGAATCAACTTAATTGATGTCGTAATCACTTGGAAGCTAGCAGCCACACGGTTTTCCAACATGTTCAATCCCGCGATGAACAATAGGAAGATAACTGAAATCCAAGTTGCAGCTGACGTTGGCAAGCCCAAGAAGTTAGCCGTCAAAAAGGCAGCGTAACCAGCGATTGAGGCAATAACAGCCGGTGCGTAAATAACAACTTGCATCCATCCCGTCAGGAATCCAGCAGCTGGACCGTACAACTCTTCGATGTAGCTGTACAACCCACCTATCTTTGGCAAGCGCGCCCCGATTTCAGCAATCGTCAAACCAGCAGCCAACGTGATGACACCACCGGCAACCCACGCCAATAGCCCAAGCGTTGATGAACCAGCCGTTTGCAAAACCCCAGCTTGCTTAAAGAAGATTCCAGAACCGATAACCGTTCCAATAACGAGTGATAACCCTGACCAAATTCCCATTGATCGTTTTAATTCAACTTTGTTTTCCATGACCTACTCCTAGATTATTCCGTTCTTGCATAAAAAAACAGCCACCCAATCCCAGTGATTGGATGACTGCTAATCGTTCTCACAGTTCAAGCGTTACACGAAAACGCCCAATCACTTTTTGTGTTGAGTTGAAACGATCATTATTATTATTGTTGTTAACAAAACTGAACATAATCATTTCTCCTTCCAAAAAGTGTACGTTTTTCATAACGATTAAAATCTTATCATATTCTAAGAATTCTGACAATAAAAAATGGTGAACCCAATTGGATTCACCATTTCTATTAGTTACTTATTAAGCTTCTTCGTACCATGAGTAGTGGTACATTTCACCAGCTGGCTTGTCCGTACGCTCGTAAGTGTGAGCACCGAAGTAGTCACGTTGTGCTTGGATCAAGTTTGCAGGCAAAACTTCTGAACGGTATGAATCGAAGTATGCAACCGCAGCTGACAATGATGGCACTGGTACACCAGCAGCCGTTGCCAAAGCGATTACGCGACGAGCAGCTGCTTGGTACTTCTCAGCGATATCCTTGAAGTATGGATCCAACAACAAGTTGTGCAAACCTGCTTCGTTGTTGTATGCATACGTAATACGTTGCAAGAAGCGGGCACGAATAATCGCACCAGCACGCCACAATTGTGCCAACTCACCGTATTGCAAGTCCCAATCGTAGTGATCTGAAGCCATACGCAATTGGTCGAAACCTTGTGCGTATGACATGATCTTACCGAAGTACAAAGCCTCGCGGATGTCTTCAACAGTTGCGTCGACATCACCTTCGAAGTTGAATTCTGGACCAGCCAAAACCTTAGAAGCAGCCACACGGTCTTCCTTCATTGCTGAAATGTAACGTGCGTAAACTGATTCCGTAATCAATGATTGTGGGGCACCAACTTCAAGAGCTGATTGTGATGACCACTTTCCAGTTCCCTTGTTTCCGGCACGATCCAAAATCATATCCACCATTGGCTTACCTGAACCCAAATCGTCATCACGCGTCAAAATATCAGCCGTGATTTCGATCAAGTATGAGTCCAACTTCAACAAGCGCTTCAACAAGTCGTATGACTCAGCGATCAATTGCATATCACCGTACTCGATACCGTTGTGCACCATCTTTACGTAGTGACCAGCACCATTAGGTCCGATGTAGGCAACCGTTGGCTTACCATCTTCAGGTGCCTTAGCAGCAATTTCCTTCAAGATTGGCTCAACCAAATCATAAGCTTCGCGTTGTCCACCAGGCATCATTGAAGGGCCTTGCAAGGCTCCCAACTCACCACCTGATACACCCATTCCGATGAAGTTGATGCCTGATTCAGCAAGCTTCTCTGAACGGCGCATCGTGTCCTCAAAGAACGTGTTTCCACCGTCAATCAAAATGTCACCCTTCTCCAAGAATGGTAGCAATTCTTCAATAACAGCGTCAGTTCCTGCACCGGCCTTGACCATCAACAAAATACGACGTGGGGCCTTAATTGACTTCACGAATTCCTCGACAGTGTAACCAGGTACAAACTTCTTATCTGAGTGCGTTTGTACCAAATCTTCAGTACGAGCGCTTGAACGGTTGTATACCGCAACCGTGTAGCCACGTGATTCCACGTTCAAGGCCAAGTTACGACCCATTACGGCCAAACCAACAACACCAAAATCTGCAGTTGCCATGTTTAATTATCCTCCAAAGTGTGTCCTTAATCCCTCGATTGACTATAAGTCTAGTCTTCTTTATTTTAATGTCAAAACAAAAAGTGTCTGTGAATTAAATGTGAATTTGTTTACGACATATACAAATGTCAGATAATCCTATGGCAAAAGGCTGCATCACTAATTTTTGCAAAGAAAAATCCACGCGGATGCATGGGTTAATTTCATTATTGATATTGTGCCAAAACGGCAGCGACTACGTCATCGCTCGCTGAGGTCGTCATGAAACGACCCATTGGCGTAATATCGTGACGATCTTTAAAGGCTAGCTTCTTTGTTTCAACTAGCATGACCGTCAAATTATTTTCCGTCAAAAAGAGTTGGCCAGGCTTACCTAGCTTACCCTTCGTGTGCTTACCAATGCGCCAGCTGTGAAAATCGGCTGCTGTTAGCGGATTTTCCTTCGGTTCGTAAGCACCACTATTACTTTGCGTCATCACAACGCCAATTAATTCTGCTGTTGGATATTTATCTGCCATGATTAACCTCGGTAGTATGCCCACGGTACTTGTGGATCGAATTGCTCATCAGTTGAGACAACAAGCCCCTTCTTAAAGCGCGTCAACAACCAGAAACGGAGTGGCTCAGGGATACCAAGCATCTCGAAATCACTCGTTGAGATAGCGTAGCGAATTCCCTTTTCATCATTATTCATGACTTTTTGCACCCAGTTTGGGTCAACAATCAGCTCACGTGCAATCGCAGCACCATCAACGCCCGCTTGCACAAGTGCTTCAACTTGCTCCGGTGTACGCAACAAGCCAGCGACAATCAACGGAATATCGCCCAAAATCGCCTTGTACTTAGCGTAAAGTGGCTCCTTATCTTCCTTATTCATAAATGGCGTTTGGAACGCATCCTTTAATGAGATGTGGAAGTATGAAATTGGACGCTTGATAATTTCTTGCGCCATTGCCAACGAATCCGTAAAGCGAATACCCGGCGTTGTTGGCTCTTCAGGTGATTGACGGTAACCAATAATGAATCGATCATCCGCAAATTCAGCACGCGCTGCGACGACGGCGTCCAAAACTGCCAAGCCATAACGCATGCGGTCGTTCAAATCACCACCCCATTCATCAGTGCGTTGGTTGGCGTGCTCTGAGAAGAATTGTTGCATCGCATACATGTTGGCACCGTGTAGCTCAACACCGGCAAAGCCAGCTGCAATGGCACGACGAGTTGCTTCACCGAAGTCGGCGATGCTTTGACGAATTTCTTCATCCGTCATCGGACGTGGTGTGGCCATCCCCGGTTGGTGACCTGGCACATCAGAAGGACCAACGACATCATCGTGCAATACCGCTGCCGTCTGTGCAATACGACCACCAAATGACAATTGTAGAACCGACACTGAGCCACGATTCTTAATCACGTCTGCAATCTTCTTCAACCCTGAAATCTTTTCATCAGAATCGATACCGATTTGACCAACGTATGTCTTACCATCCATTGAAACGTATGCCATTTCAACGATGACCAAACCAGGACCACCAGCACGCATCTTGTAGTAGTTCACCTCATCATCAGTCACAACACCCGTTGCAAAAGATGAACGCAAAGTCGTTGGTGGGAATACAACGCGATTCTTTATTTCAACACCATTCGCCAACTTGAATGGTTCAAGGAATTTATAACTCATTATCATTAACTCTTTCTTATTATTAGTGCCCCTATTATAGCATTATGTACAAGTGGTAAAATTTTTTACCTCTTTTTCTTGCGGAACTTTCACCATGTACTTAAAATAAGTTTATTCATTTCATTGTTACTATTTTCGAGCAAAGAGGGGAAAACAAACATGAAGTTTGAAACGAAGGTTATTCACGGTGGTACACAAGGAGATCCAGTTACTGGGGCCGTTACCACACCCATTTACCAAACATCAACCTATCACCAAAAGGAGTTAGGTGGTGGCGCTAAGTACGAGTACACGCGCGGTGAGAACCCTACCCGCTTCGCTTTGGAGTCAGTTATGGCTGACATTGAAAACGGAACGGATGGATTTGCCTTTTCATCAGGAATGGCTGCTATCCACGCAACAATGAGCTTGTTGAAGGCCGGCGACCACATCGTCATGGCCAACGACGTTTACGGCGGAACTTTCCGCTTGGTTAACCGCATCATGGCCGAATTGGGCATTAAGTTTACTGCGGTTGATACGGCTGATAGCGATGCTTTGAAGGCCGCAATGACGCCAGAGACAAAGATGGTTTACTTGGAATCACCTTCTAACCCATTGATGCACGTGACGGATATTGCTGAAGCATCAAAGATTGCCCACGAAGGTGGCGCAATCGCCGTTGTTGATAACACGTTCGCTTCACCATACAACCAAAACCCATTGGATTTGGGTGCTGACGTGGTTGTTCACTCAGGAACGAAGTACTTGGGTGGTCACGCCGATCTATTGTCAGGGTTCGTCGTTGTGAAGGACGCTAAGTTGGCTGAGCGTATTAAGTTCATCCAAATGTCTATTGGTGCCGTCTTGTCACCACAAGATTCATACATGGTGCAACGTTCAATTAAGACGTTGGCTTTGCGCGTGCAACGCCACAACGAAAACGCGATGGCGTTGGCTGAGTTCTTGAACAACCACCCAAAGGTTGCCAAGGTTTACTTCCCTGGTTTGCCAGGTACGCCTGATCACGAGATTGCTAAGAAGAAAATGCGTGGTTTCGGTGGCATGATGTCAATCGAGCTACAACCTGGTTTGGATGTTAAGAAGTTTGTTGAGAACTTGGATGTCTTCTTGTTGGCTGAGTCACTTGGTGGTGTTGAATCATTGATTGAAGTGCCAGCAGTGATGACCCACGCTTCTATCCCACGCGAGATCCGTATTGCTAACGGCATCAAGGATGAGTTGGTTCGTATCTCAGTAGGTATTGAAGATATCGACGATTTGATTGCCGACATGTCAAAAGGCTTGGATGCCTTGTAATATTGATAAAGTAAACTCCCCAACGATTTCGGTCGTTTGGGGAGTTTTTCGTTATGTAGTTGGTGGTTTTGGTGGTTAGTGTCCGTCCTATCGGCCGGAGTGCTTGGCCCCTTCTAGGGCACGCTAACACGCACTGACCATGACCTGCAGGGAGCGCGAACCACAGCAAGCTGTGTTTCCCTTTACCTCCCGTGGCTCTAAGCGGTAAAGCCGCTAAGAACCCACACATGCGGGTCAAGGTCTGCACGTGTCTATACGCGTGGCGGGGCCAAGCACAGCAGCCAAACATTACTCTATTGGTTTGATTTTCATCTACCACAAGATCACAAAGAGAGCAGTTCACCTATTTGTTTTACGGTGAATGACTATCTTAAATAGACTAGAACATATCGGCTGCTGTGGCTGGGGGCGCCCCGCGTATAGAACTGGATACGGCTAAACATGTGGGGGTAATACTTAGGGATTTATCCCTTAGTATTACGGAGGGTAAAGGTGTACGCGGCAAAGCCGTGGACTCCGCCTCCCACTGTTTTGACGTATCCGGTTTAGCGGGCCTAAAGAAGCCTCCAGCCACTCGACGCAACGCGTCGACACTCACCACTACCTAACACTCAACCAAAAGTGCAAAATAAAAACCGCGTGAACGTATATCTACGTTTCACGCGGTTTTTCAGTAAGCTACTGATACAGTCAAATTACTTTGACTCCAATTCAGCCTTACCCTTGGCCCATTGTTGGATGTTAACAACTTCAGCCACACGAGCCTTCTTTGCAGAATCGTGTGATGTTGGTCGCTTACGAGCCCATGAGTTGTATGGTGATTGAACAGCCATGATCATTTCCTCCATTTATGTTATCGATAACTTTACTAGTATACCGATAAAAACAAAGTGCGTCAAACTTTTATCCCAAATCCGTCAATTTTTCATCGCGTATAAGTTGTGAACACTAGGCCTGCGCCGTATACTAAGGATACTATGATTACACAAAAAACAACTTTCCCAGATTTCGTCTGGTTCCAAGTACATGATATGACTCCTGAGGAACGAGAATGGTTGACCAAAGACCAACTCATCCCCAATGAACTCCTAAGTTATGCCGTCGACCCATACGAAAGCGCCCGTATGGAATACGACGAAGAAGCCGATTTAACGTTGATGATATTCGACGTCGTCACACCAACATCACCTCGTGCCACGACTGAACCCGTCGGTATGCTCTTTAGTAATGACCAACAACGTCTCTACACCTTCACTCGTGAGGAAACGGATTACGTAGACAGCTACTTGAGCGGAACTGAAGTTAGTCGCCGCCCCTTGCCTGACCACGCCACGCCGCTTGATGTCATTTTGAATGGTACGGAGCTACTTTCTTCAAAGTTTATGTCGGCAATTCTTGAAATCAATCTCCGTCGCACGCCAATTCAAAGTGAAATTCGCAAGACGAAGCAAACACAAAAGACAATTGATGGATTTGCAGACGGATTTGATTTACTTATTGAATTCTTTGCACACTGACCGCGACTTGCTACGCAGCTACAAGGTGCGCCACAACATCCAACTAACTGATCACCAATCAGAACGTATTGATGACGTCACGGTCGAGTTGCAACAAGCCATCGACACCGGTGAGTTGTCACAATTGGTTACCAACCGTGTTTCAGATGCCTTTGTTAACCTTGCCAATTCAAACTTGAACTGGACGATGAAACTTTTGACAGTGTCATCAATCGTCCTAACGGTGCCTAATATTGTGTCGGGGTTCTTCGGTCAAAACGTTGACCTTCCCTTTATGCACACCCACATGGGCTGGATTGTGACACTTATCATCACTTTCATTCTGATGATTATCACAACGATTGTCCTTTGGCGTTCAGGATTTTTCCGTAAATAGTCATCCAGAACAGAACCTTTTTGGGGTTCTGCTTTTTCGTTTTTCCCTGTGTATAACCTATTGAAAAGCACTCAACCTTCCCACAAGAAAATGAGACTTATCCACAAATATACAGACTTTTACACACCCAGTTGTGGATAAACCGGGTAAAAACCGGTGTAAAAAAGCCGACCGCAACTAAATGCGATCGGCTAATGTCATTTACTTCAAATGTAATTTGTGTGCGATAGTTGCTGCGCGTTGACCAAGAACGCTTTCACCAACGTGCGTCTTAAGCATTGCGACACCGTAGATGCCAGCACCAACCAGCCCAACAACAATCGTGACGATCAATTGGGCCATCTTTGTATCAGGCACGAATAGCGTCAACGTGTTCGTCAAGAGCGCTACCACAGCGTACATGACCAAGCCCCAGAACAGGATAACCATCAATGAGAAATTGAATGGCGCCCAGTCGATAGCGTATAACACACTTAGTCGGCGGACCGAAATAATCAATCCAACCGCAAAGGCCAATACCGTCGCCATCAAAGGTCCGGCACCTTGCAACCAAATCGTCAAAGGCACTTGCAAGACCAACTTCAAAATCAAAATCAAGCCTAGCACCTTCACCGTGAATGACAACTCATTCAAACCTTGGTAGATGGCCAAGACAACCATGTACAATCCCAAGGCGATGGCCGTGAAGCTGGCGAATTGCAAAATCAACGTTCCGTTCGTCGCATCATTCGTGTTGTAGAACAGAATGTATAGCGGATGTGCAACGGCAGCCATCCCCAATGAGGCTGGTACCATCACAAACGCTAGCAACTTGAACGCGAATTGAATTTGATTACCAATATTTTCACGGTCACCAATCTCTTTAGCTCGTGCCAACATTGGCAAGGCCGTTTCCGCCATACCAACGGCAAGCGAAACAACCAACATAACCAACTTGTTTGAGTTAAAGGCGAATTGGGCAAACATGGCTTGCATCGTATTGTGCGTTGCTGACGTGAACGCCTTCATGATGTGGAAGAACGTATATTGGTCAATCACTTGCACAATCGCAATTGCAGAACCAGCAAAGATAACTGGCAATGACTGGCGTGCCATGCGAATCATGATTTCGCGTGGGTTGAAGTCTGGCGCTGGAATATTCATCGCCATCTTTTCAGCAAAGAACTTACGACGCTTCCAGATACCAAATACCAAGACGATGATTCCGGCTAGCGCACCCCAGAAGGCAGCCAACGTTGATTCAACCGTGGCATCGACCCATGTCCCGTGATGACCAACCATAATCCAGTACGTCATCCCCAACATGTAGGCCACGCGAATCAATTGTTCAACGAACTGTGACAAAGCCGACAGTCCCATGAACTCGAATCCTTGCACGTATCCACGCAACATTGATAGCGTTGGAATCAACACCAATGCAGCTGATAGTGAACGGATAACCGGCACCACGTTCGGATCTCCTTGCGAGAGAACACCGGCTAGCAAGTACAAGATCGCACCAGCAGCGATTCCTAGCACACCACCAAACTGTAAGGCTTGGCGGAAGATGCGACGCACGGCATCATAGTGACGTGAAACGCCATACTCCGCAACCAAACGTGCCAAGACGTTTGGCAACCCAGCCGTCGTAATCAACAAGGCCACACTATAAATTTGGTAACCTTGTGCATACAATGAGTTGGCAGAATTGAAATACACATTTCCAATCATGGCCACCCATGGAATAACATATAAGGCCCCTAGTACACGTGACGCCAAGCTACCAATTGTCATCCAGGCTGAACCACGCAACATACGTGACGTCGCATTACTATCATCAACTAAATCAGTTTCAATTTCTGGAACGGTCGTTAGTTCATCGGCCGCCATAATCGGCGTTTCTGCTGATGTATCGTCTTCGTCTGCGAAGGCTTCCGGCAGAACGCTTGGTTCAGATACCGTCGTCGTGTCACTAGTTTGGCTAGCAACCGGCGCAACATCCATTTCACTAGCAGGTTCATCGAATTGACTTGGCAATTCAGAACTTGCTGGCAATGCCACGTCAGCTGCCGCTTCATCAATTGCCTCGCTTGCGACCGACTTAGGCGTATCCTCACGAACAAATGTATCTGCAACTTGGTGTACCTTAATCGTCGATACGCCTTCAGGTCGCGTTACCACTTCTGACACTGAATGCGACTGCGTAGGTGTCGTTGTCGCTTCTGATGTTACCTTTTCTTCATCACGTGATTCAAAGATATCATCAATAGTGGCCCCATTAAGGAGAGCAGCCAATTCTTCAAACGTTATATCACGTCGGAATGGTGACTCTTCATACTGGGGTGATTTTTCATCAGCCATGTTGACCGTTCCCCTTTCTTTCATACAAAAAAATGACGCTACACAGACTCGAACTGTGATCTAAGACTTAGGAGGTCCTTGTTCTATCCTGTTGAACTATAGCGCCAAAGTATTCCAAATAACTATTATACACAAGAAAACCCGTTGTTTGTAGTTGATATGTAATATCAACCCAACCAACGGGTATTTCATTTAGGCGACAATGTCTCGCCAATTTGCCAGAATAGCTGACAATTTGAAATCTTTGGCGCGTTCTAATGACTTTGTGGCCAATAAACAACGCATTTCATAGCTTTGTAACATCGGTTCAAGGCGGTACCACAGGGCATCAGCGTTTTTGGCAGCCAATTCCCCATAAATACCACCTTCCAAAATTTCAACCGCCCCAGTATTATCAGTCGACAGGATTGGCAAGCCAAAACTCATCGCCTCGACCAATACCAAGGGCAAGCCTTCCCAGCGCGATGTGGCGAGAAAAATAGACGCCTGACGATAGTGATCCGCCAGTTCTTCATCATGTAACCCACCGCGATAAATAATTTTATCCGTGACTTCATTTGCTTTAATTAAACGCTCAAATGACGCCATGTCATCCGGCAAGCCCTCACCAGCAACCGCAATCTGCCAATCATCTGGTAGTTTCTTAGCCAAATTCAACATAATATCAATTCCCTTATGCTGAATGGCAATGCGACCCGTGAACGCAATCGTATGCTTGGTTAGGTCAGCTCGTCCTGTCACCGGCATCGTCAACGGATTCCAAATTTTAACAGCCCGGTCAGTCACAGTTTGAAAGCCTTCTAAATCAGTTTCCGTCAAAGCAACCACTGTATCGGCCGCTTTGACACCCGCCACAAATTCAGCTCGCATGTCACGGCAATACTGATTAAAGTAGGTATCGATATTATTATGCATCCAAGCAATTGTTTTTAATTCAGGGAGTCGTGATTTCAGGTATGGAATAAAACTCGTTAAGATACCTGCATTTAAGATCACGACATCAATTTTCTCTTCAATCAAAATATCAGCCAAATCTGTCATTTGTTGCTGATAGGTATGCAATGGATCAGGGCCATTCGTTGGCATGACCGGATGAGGCGCTGGAATTAAACGCCCCTTCAACTCGTAGTAAGATGGCACATCAGCCATCTGGTAAAAAGCAACCGTGGCGAATTCAGTCATGGCGTTACCAACAACAGTTGCAGCTCGCTTCATGCCACCCATTCCCAGGTTCTCAACAGCCATCAAAATTCTCTTTGCCATGCCCTGCACCCCCTTGCTTTGCATACTAAAAGAGGAACCCCCACAAATGCGAGAGTTCCTCTTCAGTATAGTCACTATTGTTTAAAAAGTGGGTCTAGATGTCTTAAAACCTGACATGCAGATTACAAACAGATTACAAAACAACGTTCACCAACTTACCTGGCACAGCGATAACCTTCTTTGGTTGCCCACCATCCAGTTGCTTTTGAACGGCTTCGTCAGCGATTGCCAACTCAGTCATCTTCTCACGGTCAGCGTCCGCAGGAATCGTCAAACGACCGCGAACCTTACCGTTAACTTGCAAAACGATTTCAATTTCGTCTTCAACCAAAGCAGCCTCGTCAAACGTTGGCCATGGTTGGTACGTCACTGATTCGTCCTTGTGCAAGAAGCTCCACAATTCTTCCGTCATGTGAGGGGCAATTGGGTTCAACAACTTGATGAATCCTTCAACGTATTCAACAGGCAAGTTTTCTGCCTTGTATGCTTCGTTAATGAAAATCATCATTTGTGAGATGGCCGTGTTGAAACGTAGACCTTCGTAGTCTTCCGTAACCTTCTTAACCGTCTCGTTGTAGATCTTGTCCAACTTGTGGTCGTTAACCGTCGTGATGTGGTCGCGTAGCTTGTCTTCATCATCGATGAACAAACGCCATACACGATCCAACCAACGACGTGAACCAGCCAAACCGTCTTCTGACCAAGCGATTGATTGCTCCAAAGGTCCCATGAACATTTCGTACAAACGCAATGTGTCGGCACCGTATTCTTCAACCACGTCGTCAGGGTTAACAACGTTACCCTTAGACTTAGACATCTTCTCGTGGTTTTCACCCAAGATCATACCTTGGTTAGCCAACTTTTGGAATGGCTCCTTGGTGTGGACAACACCCAAGTCGTACAAAACCTTGTGCCAGAAACGTGCGTACAACAAGTGCAACACAGCGTGCTCGGCACCACCAATGTACAAGTCAACGTTCTTCCAGTATGCCTCAGCCTCTGGTGAAACAATTTCCTTGTCGTTGTGTGGATCCATGTAACGCAAGTAGTACCATGATGAACCAGCCCATTGTGGCATCGTGTTCGTCTCGCGCTTACCCTTGCGGCCGTTTTCGTCAACCACGTTTACCCAATCGTCAACGTTAACCAATGGTGACTCACCAGTACCTGAAGGCATGATGTTATCAACTTCTGGCAAACGCAATGGCAATTGGTCTTCTGGTACAAGCGTCTTTTCACCGTCTTCCCAGTGGATGACAGGAATTGGCTCACCCCAGTAACGTTGACGTGAGAAGATCCAGTCACGCAAGCGGTAGTTAACTTGCTTGTGACCAACACCTTGCTCTTCCAACCAAGCGATTGCCTTTTCGATAGCTTCTTGCTTACCCATGCCATCCAAGAAGCCTGAGTTAATGTGCTCACCGTCGCCAGTGTAAGCTTCTTCAGCGATGTCACCACCGGCCAAAACTTGGCGCATTGGCAAATCGTACTTCTTAGCAAATTCGTAGTCACGCGTATCGTGAGCAGGAACGGCCATGATTGCACCCATTCCGTATGAAGCCAAAACATAGTCGCCAATCCAGATTGGCAATTCTTCACCATTCATTGGGTTGATAGCATATGCACCAGTGAAGACACCGGCCTTGTCCTTGTTCAAGTCCGTACGCTCCAAATCTGACTTTGAAGCAATTGACTTCTTGAAGGCTTCGATAGCTTCCTTTTGGTCGTCAGAAACAATTTCTGATACCAAAGCGTGTTCTGGTGACAAAACAAGGTAAGTTGCACCGAACAACGTATCAGCACGCGTCGTGAAGACTTCAACTTCAGCATCTGAATCCTTCACCTTGAAGTTTACAGAAGCACCGATTGAGCGACCAATCCAGTTACGTTGTTGTTCCTTGATAGCATCTGGCCAATCAACATCGTCCAAATCTTCCAACAAACGATCAGCGTAAGCCGTAATCTTCAATGCCCATTGACGCATTGGAACACGGTAAACTGGGAAGCCACCACGCTCCGTCTTACCGTCGATGATTTCTTCGTTGGCAACAACAGTTCCACCATTGTAATCAGGGGCCCAGTTAACCATGATTTCATCTTCGTATGCCAAGCCCTTCTTGTACAATTGCTCGAAGATCCATTGCGTCCACTTGTAGTACTTAGGGTCAGTCGTGTTAACCTCACGTGACCAGTCATATGACAAACCAAGTGTCTTCATTTGGCGGCGAAAGTTCTTAACGTTCTTTGCCGTCACGACACGTGGATCCTCACCCGTCTTGATTGCGTACTCTTCAGTAGGCAAACCGAACGCGTCGAATCCCATTGGGTGCAAAACATTGAACCCTTGCATACGCTTCATACGTGAAACGATATCAGTTGCCGTGTAACCTTCTGGGTGCCCAACGTGTAGCCCTTGCCCTGATGGGAATGGGAACATGTCCATTGCGAAGAACTTTTCCTTTGAGTGGTCTGATGACGTCTTAAAGGTTTGATTCTCTTCCCAGAAGCGTTGCCACTTCTTTTCTACTTCTTTGTGTTGATATGCCATGATTGATAACCTCACTTTAATGTTCTAACTTTAACAAAAAAATGCCGTTCTTTCAATAAATGAGCGGGTTTATACCGGTGTTTCACACGACTAATAATTAATCCAAATTGTGATACACTTAGTTAATGAAAAAGTAGTGAAAGCGGGTGTCTATATGTTTCAAATGCGTAAGTTTGATTATTTTCAGCTTGCGGTTGCCTTTGCGGGGTTAATCCTATTTATTTTATTAGCAATTGGCTATACCCACCATTTGGGTTATATCGATTGGATTGACCAGTTTGGCTTCAAACATATCCGGCAACCAGTCACGCCAGAACGTTCTTGGTTCTTCCGTAATATCACGCGTGCCGGCAACCCAAAGTGGACGTTGATTGTGATGACGGCAACCGCCATTGTGGCATTGCTGGTTCGCAAAATCGACGTGGCCGTCTTTATCGTTTTGAACGTCGGGGTCTTCGGCCTTGGCGTCATGGCACTACTTAAGCACGTTTTCCACCGCCCACGTCCTGACATTTATCATGTCATCAGCCAAGGTGGTTTTTCCTTCCCATCGGGTCACGCACTCAATGCCGTGCTATTATATGGTTCATTGATTGTTCTCGTACATTATTACTTGAAACAACACGACCAAGTGCGCTATGCCATCATGACATTGTTCGCCGCACTGGTCGTCGCCATCCCCCTCAGTCGCGTCTATCTGGGTGTCCACTATTTGTCAGACATCCTAGCTGGCTTTGGCCTTGGCGTCTTTTTCCTAATTATGTCGAAGGAACTTATTTTCAAATATCAAACACGAGAGGTTTTCGAACATGCGATCAACTCAGAATCTAGCGCAAATCACGCTGAATGAATATTTAGTACCGGGCGACTTGGCCATTGATGCCACGATTCGTCGCGGTGACATCACGCGCTTCCTCGCTAGCCGTGTTGGTGACACTGGTAAGGTCTTGGCCTTTTCAGATGTTAAGGCTGAAATCGATGACGTTGCCACATCACTTTTCTTGAGTGGTCTACACAACCGTGTTGACCTAATCAGCAAGGACTTCTCAGCCGTTACCAACTATTTGGACCCAACAAAGCCAATCGCTGCTGCCTTGTTCCAAGTTGACGAAAACATGGATACTGAGACATTGACGGCGACCGTTAAGACATTGTTGATGGTCTTGAAGACGAATGGTTTGGTGTTGTTGCTAAGCGACAACCCAGCCAACCTAGCCGACGCCCAAGCTTACGTGGCCCAATTGCCAACGGATTCTTACGGTGTCCAAAAATACGAAGACGTCCTAACCGGCGAAATCGCCTTGTTAGTTCAACGTCGTTAATCAAAAAACTCCCTGAGCCCGCAGCTCAGGGAGTTTTATTTTTACTTATTAATTGGCTCAAACACTGCCACCGCTTCAACGTGGGCAGTTTGTGGGAATTGATCCAACGGTTGAATGTCACCCTTGATGCGGAAGCCCTTGTCGATCAAGTACTTGGCATCGCGCGCCATTGTTTCTGGGTTGCATGACACATAAACAAAGCGGTCAGGATTCATGTCCGCAACGGCATCCAACAAATCTTCCGTCAAACCACGACGAGGTGGGTCAACGAAGATAACGTCCGGCTTCAAGCCACCGTCTTTCCACTTTTGCATTTGTTCAGGTGCATCAGCTGCGACGAATTCAGCGTTCTTCACATTGTTGTTAGCGACGTTCTTTTGCGCGTCAATCACGGCACGCTCAATCACTTCAACACCCAACACCTTGTCGACACGGTCAGCGACCGTCAAACCAATCGTTCCGATACCTGAATAAGCATCGATAACCGTGTCAGATTCCTTCAGCTCCCCCTTCGTTGCAGCCATGTCGTACAACACTTCCGTCGTTTGTGGGTTAACTTGGTAGAACGAATTTGGTCCGATTTCAAAATCGATATCCAACAACTTATCGTGAATGGCGTCAGCACCCCACAATGTGCGATTGTCGCCTGACGTCAAAACGTGCAAGCTACGTGGATTGTGGTTCAAGATGATACTCTTGATGCCGTCAACCGCCTCAGCAATGTCAGTCGCAATCGCATCTTCATCCGTCAACGTTGGCGTTTGCGTGACCAACACCACCATGACTTCGTGACTGTAATAACCGCGACGCACCATGATATAGCGCATTTCACCTTCTTGCGTATCGTCATCAAAAACCGATACCTTGTGCGCGTCCAAAATGTCACGCACAATGCCGATGATTTGGTCGATTTTCTCATCGTTAACGAAGTAATCGTCCAATGGCACAATGTCACCAGGCGTACGCTTCTTGATGAAACCGGTCGTCAACTTGCCATCAACATACTTCACCGGAACAACCGTCTTATTGCGGTAGTGGGTTGGATTATCCATCCCGATGGTTGGCGCAACATCGACATCGATGCCGTATTCTTTGTACAACTTTTGTACTTGTTGTTGCTTCAAACGCAATTGCGCATCGTAGGCCAAATTGACGTACGGTGCAATACCGGCTTCAAGCAAATAGTCCTTGCCGGATGCCACACGGTCTGGAGACGCTTCAAGAATTTCAACAACCTTGGCACGGCCGAACTTACGATTGACCTGCGTCACCTCAAATAAAATTTTCTCGCCTTCGAAGGCGTTTTCCAAATGAATTGGATAGTCATCTACCATGATGACCCCCAACCCAGTGTAAAGCACGTCGATGACAACACCTTCGCGTTGCTCACCCAGCTTTACCGGAATAATTGTATTACTCATATTTTCTCTCGTTTATCCTTTTTAGTCGCTTTCCATTATAACTGAACTGAATTACTTCGTGCGACCCCACAAGAAATCAATCATGGCACGGTTCACTTGCTGGTTATTCTCGTGCAATTTACTGTGTTGTGCTTCTGGACCGCTAATCAAGCGTTCTTGATATGACTTTGGGCGATCACCGAGCAAGTATTGCAGCGACTTAGCTGACGTCGTTGAAACTCGTCCGTCCGAGTGCGTCCCATCATCCAAATCACCATAAATGTTCAACACATCAACTTGGTTCTTTGGATAATTATCGCGTCGCGCTAACAACCAGTCATAGTACGACACCGTCTTTTCAGGCTTGCCAATGCCATTTAAATGATTATCTGCAGCTTGTTTATCAATCCCAATAATCCCATCAAAGTGACCAGCGATTGAAACCTGTTTGCGCAACTGTGGCAATGACTCATCTTGACCGTACGTTATTTCATAAGTCATTAACCCCAGGTTACCCATCGAATGTGCGACGGCATTGAACGACTTAATGTCATACTTGTGTTGCAACGCCACCACGACATTCTTGATCCACTTGGCATCCGTTTGATAATCCGTATTACGATTATCTGAAAAAACCACTTGCACCATGGGATTAAATCGGTTCTTATCCCAATGACCTGACAACTTCACGTGGCCATCTTTCGTCACCCGCGCGGTCAGCATTTTCTTAGCCGCACCAGACTTTTCAGCTGCTCGGACCAAGTCTTTGGTTGAATTTAATGTGCCACCATACCCGTGAATAAATAAGGTTGGTATGTTCGAATAGACATACTTGTCTGGATTACGTTTTAACCTCAACGAATGGTTTAAAGCAAAAGCGACCGCAAAAATTGCGACCAATCCCACTATGATACTGACCCATCTTTTCAACGTGCCTCCCCCTTTGCATTCCGAATAAGTGTTTAGCTCATTTTTTGTCCGTGTTCAATGACGTAAGCTACCGAAACCGGCATCATCTTACCACTATATTCTACCGCTAACGCACGTGCCGTTTCGTCTTGTGTTGGTACAACTGCCACAAAAGATCCGTCATCCAAGCGATACATATCCACTAATTGTCCCGTATCATGCAACAAGAATGAGAAATCAATCAAGTGATTGTAATCGTCAAACTTGAACGGACGCTCATCCACGCGTTCTTCGTGAACTGGTTCGACTGGTTGTTCTGGCATCCCCGCTGCCAATTGGGCAACCAATTCGAAACGCAGGTTCTTCATATCTAACAATTGCGCTTGGAATGAAATCGGTGCTTCATCGACCACCGAACGCACAAACTTGGGAAGTAAGCGCTTTGGGCGCGTGATTGGCGTTGATAGTTCTGAGAAGAAAGCATAAATGCTCATCTTACGATCAATCAAATCATCCAACGTCACTTCAATGTGCACATCATCGTTCTCGATGCACCAAGGCAACTCTTGGCCATTCTTCAAATCACGGTCTGAAACCAATGGCGCTACCAGCGTGCCAAGTGTAATCATAATCAAGCCATCAACTTGGTTAATCGTCACATCAAATTGCTTGGTTGCATCTTCAAACAGCATCCCCACCGTTCGTGTTGAAAACATGTTCACCATGCGAATATCTGCTAGGATGCCAGTTGCGGCTTCCGCATTCTTATCTGTAATTAAATCGACCAACTCGTGGTACGTCTCAAGGCTCTCAAAATCAGTTGGCGTTAGGATTAGTTCGCCATAATCGTCAAACATTTCATTTAGTAACATGTAACACCATTCCAAACTCTTCTTATTTATCATTAATGATACCAGCGTTTGCGATGCAATGGTAATCATGAGACACTACAGGTAGATTCATCAGAAAGAGGGGATATTATCGATGACAAAATATGATAAAGAAGCATTACGTCAACGGCTCACACCTGAAGAATACGCCGTCACACAAGAGGCTGCTACCGAAGCACCGTTCACTGGTAAGTACGATGCGTGGTTCGATGACGGTATCTATGTTGATGTTGTGAGTGGCGAACCTTTGTTCAGTTCAACTGACAAATACGACGCCGGCTGTGGTTGGCCATCATTCACCAAGCCAATCGAGAAAAAAGCGGTTAAGCGCCACCTCGACACCTCACATGGCATGTTCCGAACTGAGGTGACATCAACAGACGCTAACTCTCACTTAGGTCACGTGTTTACTGATGGGCCTATTCAAGAAGGCGGATTGCGTTACTGCATCAACTCAGCAGCGATGCGTTTCGTGCCAGTTGATGAGCTAGATCAACAAGGTTACGGTGATTACAAATCATTATTCGAATAACACAAAAAAGACGGCATCTCTGCCGTCTTTTTCATTTACTTCACTGGCACCTTCACGTCACCAGAAAGAATTTGCTTCTTGGCTACTTCGACTGCAGACCATGCCTTATCTGACATGTTACCGCGCGTCACCGCAACACCCTTATCATCCAAACCGTAAACCAAGTGCTTGCCACCTGGGAACTTGTTTTCATCTGCCATCTTCGTCACGTCAGTCACAACCGTGCCAACTCCCTTCGTTGCTGACGTCAACGTGAAGTTTGATGCGCCGTCAGTTGCCTTGTAATCACCATCAGCTGATTGATCAATATCAACCCCGATGACCCAAACCTTGTCGGCCTTCGTTTGCTTTTCGTTCAAGTCCTTCGCCTCAGTAAAGACACCTGTACCAGCGCCACCGGCAGCTTGGTAAATGATGTCCGTACCGTTTTGGTACATTGAAGCCGCAATCGTCTTGGCCTTACCAGCGTCAGCAAAGTCACCAACATATTGCACATCAACTTGAATATCAGGGTTAACTGACTTAGCACCTGCAATAAAACCAGCTTCAAACGTATCAACAACCGCTGACTTCATCCCACCAACAAAACCAAGCTTGTTCGTCTTTGTCGTTTCAGCTGCCGCAACACCGGCTAGGTATGATGATTGTTCTGAGTGGAACGTTACTGAGACAACGTTCTTACGCGTCTTTGCAACATCATCAATAATCATAAAGTTGTTCTTTGGGTACTTCTTAGCCGCCGCATTAATTGATGGCGTCTTTGGGAAGCCAATGCCGTAGATGTTCTCATAACCATTTGAAACAGCTTGGTTGATGTTTGTCTCAAAGTCAGCTGACGTCTTGGCTTGGAAGTATGTGTAACCACCCTTACCTTCCTTAACATCATTCGCCTTTGCCCACTTCGTCAATCCTTGCCAAGCTGATTGTTGGAATGACTTATCATCGATACCGGCTGCATCCGTGATCAACGCAACAGACGTGTGTTCATTCTTAGCTTCAACTGAGCCAGAGTGCATGTAAGCCCCAATTCCTGCACCAACCAACACAACAGCACCAATTCCCAAAACAACTTTACGATTCATTATGAAATCCCCTTAATAGATATAAAACGCGAACATTTATTTCGTTTTTAACAACTTAGATATCATAACCCGAACTTATGTCGTTGTAAAGGGTATACTTCGTAATTTAATCGTTTTAACCAGCGATCAACCCACTAACAAACGGTTAAAACACGAACTTCGGCATTATTGTTTACATAAAGTTCGTATTTAATACAAAAAGCCGATACGTTGCATTGAACGTCTCGACTTTCCATCATGTATTAATTTGCCAAAATGTTAACAATATACAATCCTAGCTTCTGATGCATCACGTGTGCACGGTGTGTCTCTTGCACAACCGACTTCAACTCTGTGACGTCATCCGTAATCTCGCCTTGGACACCCTTGGCATAGGTTTCAACCATGCCTTGTGAGTCATTCACCGTCCAGGCATAGATTCCCTTACCACGCTCATTCAAATCATCAACCTGGCTTTGCGTCAAATAAGAGTATTCCATCGTGTAGAAATCTGCCTTCGTCACCGGGGCACCAATAAAGTCACCCGGCAAAATCATGCCGACTTGTAGCTTCTTATCTAGCGTCTTCAAGCGTTGCACGACTGAATAGTTCAAGCTGTGCATCTGCCAACCATTTTTATCCATTGTTGTTTGGAATTGATCCAAGAATGAATCCGCTAAGTCTGGCGCATTAGTCCGTTCTGTCTTAATTTCGACTAGCAGTTTTACATTGCAACGTTCGGCTGCTTTGGCATATTCTTCAAAACTTGGAATCTTATCTTGGTGTCCATTCTCATAGACAGTCAGCTTCGTTGCTTCGGCTAACGTCAAATCAGAGACTGATTTATTCGAAGCACCCTTTGTCAGCGTTGCCAAATTTGGATCGTGCATCACCACCCATTTACCATCCTTAGTTTGGCGGATGTCCATCTCCACAAAACTTGGACGAGCATGTGACACCGTATCAATCATCGCCGGAATTGTATTTTGTACACCGTTACCGTCATCTACCCCACGATGTGACAAGGTCACTAATGGTCGGCTAACTGTATTCACAACGAAGAACAATGACGGTCCCGCTCCTTGGATAAACGCACCGAGCATAACAATTAGCCCAACAACACGCTTTGTATGGCGTGGCTTCGTCGCATAATCAACAAGTTGCACAACCTGATAATCACGAGCCATCAACCCAATAATGAACTGCAAACTCATGATGCCAAAGAAAATATCAATCAACGTCGCAAACGTGAAGGTTGCAACCGCTGTTAGCGCGCTCACCATGAATGGTGCAAACCAATCGACAATGTATTGCGCACTCCAAGTCAGTCCAAAGACAATCAACGTTAATAAGCCAACCAAAATTGACCCAGCCAACAGTGTCAGCGCTAATTTAATACCTTGCGCACCGCTTGTTTTACGCCAGCTGCTTTTGATTGCCAAACCCGCCGTATGTTCCGCCAACATAATTTCCGGTAATACATAGAAAAAACGAATCGCGAAGAATAACGCTGCTAAACCAAGCACCCAGATAAGCGTTAACATCCACGGCGTGCCGGTGATAGTCGGCCATACAAATTGTGGAATGATTAAATCCGCCGTTAATTGCGAGTGAAATGCTAGCATTGGGAACGGCAATACGACAATGCCGTAAAACAAAATCAATACCCACGCACCAACACCGCCTTGACACAAACGATGCAACGCGGTCTTCATGACACTCGTCGCAGTCGGACGTTGTCCCTCGTGTACTGCCGAAAAGCAAATCGTGTAACTGGCCAATTGACTGATAAACACCGTTAATAGAATCAGCACCGTGATGACTAAAATAACCGTGAAGATTGGATTTTGCATCAGCACTTGCCCCACATTTGAAAGGGACATAAACGGCACTTCATCAAGCCATTGACCGACGTACAGCAAACCTTTCAAAACTGGGACGACGATGACCAAAATTAAAATTGTAATCGAGAAGAACAGCCGACTCAGCGTCCATTTCGATTGCCAAAACCGACGCCATAACAGCGTCCAGATTGTTTGTTTCATAGTATTTTTCTCCCCTAAACCCACATGTTTTGCCAAATTATACCAAACAGATTTGTTTATTCGGGTTTAGGGCTCTCGCTATTGGTCTTTCTTGTCCTTACGACGCATAATCCACGCCAAGAACATCGCACAGAACGCAAAAATACCAACAAGATATGGTCGTACGTCCGCCACTTTTTCAGTTTGTTCGTCCGTTTCCTCAGGATTAGCTCGGCCATCTGTCACTTCTTTGCTTGATCCGTTGTAAACAATGCGATCATCAATTGCTTGTCCTTGTCCCGTCGTTCCAGCTATTGAACTCGCAGTCGCGACGTATGGGTTTGATGCACCTGACGCATTCCCATTAGACGAAGTCATCTGATCACCCACCGTAGTTGATAATGAACCAGTTGCTGTCTCACCTGTTGTCGCGATGACATTATCCTGCGTACCATCTCCGTTCAAAACAGGCGTACCAGTCGCACCGATTGCCGCGCCACTTGTCGCCACTTGAGCGTTACCCAAAGGCAGCGGCGCTGCCGCTACGTTATTCGTTGCCCCATCATTCGTTGTCACGTTCTTCGTAGCATCAACCGCCACTGTTGCATCATTTTGAGAACTTGTAATTGTTGAAGCCTTACTTGTTGGCACCGAATCACCTTCAGCTGTTTGTTCCGGTTCAGGTTGCTCATTGGCAGCCGTTGCTTCATCCACAACCTCTTCCACTTTAGCCACGGTATCCGAGCCACTGGCTTCACTGCTAAACGAACTTACTAAACTAGCTGACAAGTTAATCAGGTCACTGATTTCGTCATGTGCCCAGTCTTTTGCATTCGCCAAGTTCGTTGCTTCAGCTTCATCAATAATCGTTGCGACCTCATCTGAAGTCGTCGCTGTTGCAACGTGGTTCTTGTAGGATGCTTTTTCGTCATCCGACAAGTACGCCATCTCATCGATTTGCGTCTCAGCTTCTGCTTGTTGTTGCGCTAGCTCGTCAGCCAATTTGGCATCTGCAATGATTTGCTCAACCGCTGCCACTGTATCCACATTCGAAATCTGATCAACAAACGATTGCTTCTTATCATCAGACAAATGCTGTAACTCATCAATCTCAGTCGATGCGTCAGTCTTAGCATTTGCCAAGTTTTGGTCCGTCGCTTCAGTGACGATTGGTGCGATATCAGCAACATTCTCAGTGTTAGCAATCTGTTGCTTAAAGTCGGTCTGCTCATCTGATGACAAATAGCTCAAATTATCAATCGTCGCTGTTGCATCTTTTTGCGCTTCCGCCAACGCTGAATCAGCTGCCTGCTTTGCATCAGTGACCGCTTGTTCAACTGTCGCGACATCCGTCGCTTGATTGACTTGGTCCGTATACGTCGTTTGGTCAGTTTCAGACAAGTTCGCTAGGTTGCCAATCTCAGTTGTCGCTGCTTCTTTGGCACTGGCCAAATTTTGGTCAGTTGCGTCATCAACCACGGTATTAACCTCCGCAATATCAGTTGCATCTGAGATTTGTTGGTTATAAGCTGACTTCTCATCATCAGTCAGGTAGGTCATGTTATCAATTTCGGCCTGGGCGTCCGATTTTTGTTCCACCAGCTTATCAGCCGCCTGGGCATCGGAAACAATCTGCTCAACGGCACTAGTTGACTCAGCCAATGATACTTGATCATCAAATGATTGCTTCATATCTGCATCCAAATTAGCCAACTCAGCAATTTCACCATTTGCCCAATCCTTGGCATTAGCCAAATTTTGGTCGGTCACTTCAGACACAATCTTCTCAACATCAGCAATCGTCGTGGCATCAGCTACTTGTTGCTTAGCATCATCCTTTTCATCCGTCGACAAGTACGCCATGTCGTCAACGGTTGTACCTGCGTCTTTTTGCGCTTCCGCCAATGCCGCCTTATCAGCATTCTTCGAATCAGTCACTGCTTGTTCAACAGTCGCCACATCCGTCGCCTGATTAGCTTGGTCTGTGTATGTTGATTGGTCGGCCTCAGACAAATTGGCTAAGTTGCCAATCTCAGTTATCGCGCTTGCTTTAGCATTTGCCAAATTCATGTCAGTTGCTTCATTAACAACAGCATTAATACCTGTTGCATCAGTCGCATCTGAGATTTGTTGCTTATAATCAACCTTCTCGTCATCAGACAAGTAGGCCATTGCATCAACGTCCGCTTGTGCATCGGCTTTTTGTTCAGCCAGTTCATCAGCTGCTTTGGCGTCAGCCACAATTTGCTCAACCGCGTCCGTTGTCGTCGCATCTATAAGATGATCAACAAACGGTTGCTTCTGGTCATCACTCAAGTTCTGCAAATCAGCAATCTCAGTCGATGCCGATTCCTTAGCGTTCGTCAAATTTTGAGTCGTGGCATCAGTGACCGTCTGTTCAACTGCTTCAACGTCTTTTGCATCGGTAATCGCTTGCTTAAAGTCAGACTTTTCAACCGTTGACAAATAAACCATGTCATCAATGGCTGTATCTGCTGAAGCTTGCGCATTTTTCAAATCAGTTGCTTGTGCATCGGTGAGAATTTGTTCAACCGTTGCGACATCACCAGCCTGCGTAACTTGATTGGCGTAATCAGTCCGCTCGGTATCTGATAGATTAGCCAGACTGCTAATTTCAGTTGTGGCTGAATCCTTAGCATTCGCCAAATTCGTGTCAGTCGCTTTGGTAACCTGATTCTTATACGTTGATTTCTCATCATCTGACAAATAAGTCATGGCATCGATTTCAGCTTGCGCATCAGCTTTCTGTCCCGCTAATTCATCAGCTGCTTTGGCGTCAGCAACGATTTGCTCAACCGCGTCCGTCGTATCTGCATTCGTTACTTGTTCCACAAATGCTTGTTGCTGACTATCATCAAGATTCTTCAAACCTTCGATTTCATCTGAACCTGATTCCTTGGCGTTGGTTAAATTCTGATTGGTCGCCCCAGTAACAATCTGCGTCACATCAGAAATGGTCGTTGCATCTGTTACCTGTTGCTTGAAGTCAGTCAGCTCATCTGCTGATAAGTACGTCAAATCAGCAATCGTTGTATCAGCTGCTTTTTGCGCTTGAGTTAACGCCAACTCAGCCGCATCCTTTGCATCCGCGACCGCTTTTTCAACAGTCGCCACATCCGTCGCCTGGTTAACTTGTTCTGTATATGTTGTCTGATCAGCTTCAGACAAGTTCGCTAGCTTGCTAATCTCAGTCGTTGCTGAGCCCTTAGCATTCGTCAAGTTATTGGCAGTCGCATCCGCAACCGCCTTATCAACATCAGCAATCGTTGTTGCGTCATCGATGGCTTGTGTCGCAGTCGACTTTTCCGTATCTGACAAATACGTCAACTCTTTAATTGTCGCAGTTGCGTCAGCCTGTGCATCCTGCAAAGCACTTTCGTCAGCAGCCTTCTCATCCGCCACGATTTGTTCTACCGCCGCTACCGTTTCAGCATCTGGCAACTTAGAAATAAATGACTGTTGGGTATCAGTATCTAAGTTATTCAACGCACTAATTTCATTTGTTGGCCAAACCCGTGCATCCGCCAAATCAGTATTCTTTGCTTGCACAACAATCGCATCAACATCGGCCACTGTTTTGGCATTAGCAATCTGATTCTCAAAATCTGTTTTCTCGTCTGATGACAAGTAGTTCAACGCATCGACAGTCGCTTTCGCCTTATCTTGCGCATCCGCCAACACGGCTAAATCAGCTGCATTTGCATCAGCGACAATTTGTTCAACATCCGCCACTGTTTTGGCATCAGCCAATTTATCGACGTACGTTGCTTGATCATCTGATGCCAAGTTAGGTAATGTACCGATTGCTGTTGTTGCCTGGTCTTTAGCATTTTCAAAATTCGTCGCTGTGGCTTGCGTAACCACATCATTCACGTCAGCAACAGTCGTGGCATTTTCAACATCTTGCTTGTATCCCGCCACTTCATCCATCGACAAATAACCCAACGCATCAATGGCAGCATTCGCCTTCGTACGTTCTGCTTCCACAACGGCTGCATCTGCCGCTTTAGCATCGGCCACAATTTGTTCAACTTGCGTCACAGACGTAGCGGTTGATACTTGATTGGCGTAACCTTGTTTGGTATCAGCATCCAAGTTAACCAACTTGGTGATTTCATCATTCGCCCACGCTTGCGCATTTACCAAATTTTGATCAGTTGCATCAGACACAACCGTATTCACACCGGTCACGTCAGTTGCACTCGCCGCCTTCGCTTTGTAGTCATCCTTTTCAGCGGTCGACAAATAAGCCATGCCATCAATTGCGGTCGTGGCCGTCGTTCGTGCATCAGTAAGCGCTGTTGCGTCTGCCGCTTTAGCAGCCGCTACGATTTGCTCAACTTGATCGGGCGTTGTTGCGCCTTGTATTTGCGTTGTGAATCCTTGCTTCGAAGCATCATCTAAATTCGTTAGGCCGGCGACTTCGCCAGTTCCCACGTTTTAGCGTTTGCTAGATTTTGGGTTGTTGCGGCCGTCACCACATTATTCGCGTCTTCGACTGTCGTTGCGCTCGCAACTTGTTGCTTGTATGCTGTCTTTTCATCATCAGACAAATAAGTTAGCGCATCAATCGCAGCATTCGCATCTAACTTCGCTTGTGCCAACTCGTTTGCCGATTACGCAGTCGTGACAATCCCATCAATCGCATATGTACTAGTTGCAGCCTCGACCTGATTCTTATAATCTGCGCATTCGGCATCCGTCAATGCAGTCAAAGCATCAATCTGTGCGTTTGCATTTGCCTTCGCTGTCGTTAAATCAACTAAGACATCAGTCGAACTGGCTACACCAGCAAACAAATCAAGATTAATTGCATCCGAACTCGCAATCGCTCCCTTAACCTCGACTGGTGATGTCGAGCCATCCGGCGTGATTGTCGTCGGCACCGTGACCGTTGTGCTACCTAAAACAGCAGCATCTACCAATTGATTAACAGTATCGCCCGTTCCTGAAGACAAGCTGGTAATAGTCGGCGTCAACACACCATCAATGAGCGGTGACGTTATCGAACTGATATCAACACCCAGAACACTAATACTTTTCACCGTGTTCAACAAATCTGTCAGCGTATTGGTAAGGGTTTGGCTTAAAGTCGTTCCCAATCCACCATCCAAGTCAACCGACAAATACTGACTGCCATCTGGCAAAGTTTCTACTGTCGCTTCACTAGGATCAACCGTGTAATCCGCTGTAACAGCACCATTCTTTAAATTGTCTAATGTTTTATTCAGGTTATCTATAACTTCAGAACCAATTGCCGCTTTTATGATTGTTGTATCCAATCCAGTTAAGACCAATTGCAACGCATTCACAACTGGATCAAGAACCGTCCCTAGTCCGCCAATCACTTCAACGTGCACCTTAATTGGTCCAGCCGCCTCAATATCGGTCCCAGCCGGCACCTGCAATGCTACTTCACGAGACGTATCACCAACTAGCGAAACATCAGCCGTACCACTCGCATCCATTGTGAAATCAACATTTGTTGGTTGCCCGACCGGTAGTGATTCCGTTGCATTCGATGTCGTATCGACGTTCGTAAACAATTGACCATCCACGACCGCTGCGTCAGCCGTTCTTTGGACCAAGTGAACGCCATTGCGATCAACCGAAATATCCGGAAAGTCTAACGCTACGCCCCCGCCTAACGTCAAACAGGAAATTCCGGCAATCACCCACATCTTCTTGGACTTATACATCCGCTTGCGTTGCTCGGATGTCCCCAAGGCTTTGTCTGCCTTATTCATTTTTAAACCCCCACTGTTATATACTCTCTAACGTGTTCCGACCTCGTCCCTCTCGGAGCTCACTCACCACTCCACAAGGTCAATACAGCTTAGTTTTAACACATATTCAGTAGTGGTACCAAAGATAGCTATCGCAACGGTGTCACCCACCAAAAACATGCGTAAACCGTGATGAAGCGTAGAAAAAAAGCGTTGCACAACGAGAATTATTCTCGCGGTACAACGCTCGTATATCGACATATGTCTTATTTTAACCCGGATTATTCATGCACTAAATTTTTAACCACAGCTAAATCAGTAAAATACGATAAATCACCTTGAAACTGCCAGTACCTTGGCACGGTTTCAGGGTGTTTTTTTCGATTGGGCGTTTTTTGAG
>NZ_PVSN01000054.1 GCF_004766315.1 Weissella confusa
TATTCAGACGAATACATTGAACAAATGGTTGAGCAAATTAATAGCCGACCTCGAAAGCTTTTCGGCTGGAGATCGGCTAAAGAATATTATTTATCTCAAGTGTTCCGGTTGAATTGACAATTCACCTCAGTAATAACACCTTCAAATAATTTCCGTTTTTTGCAAAATAATTGCACACAAAAAAGACATACTTAAGTCTATCACTCTTTAAGGTGAGGTTATGTTAAGACATAATTGCATAAAGTATCATTTTTATAGGTATTTATCACATTCTTTAATGCTTTTTGTCTTTATATTCGGACTTTAATTGTACTTTTGCCTCTTGTTTCTCATATTTCGGTAATAAATTACAGTAATATTGACCAGATATTACGAACAATTATCAATAACGTTTTTTTAATTCCGAAAATCTTATAGTTTGTAACGAACTATTAATATTAAATACAAAAAAGCCCTTGCAAATCGAAAATGATCTGCAAGAGCTTTTTACTATTAACTATCTTTATTACTCAGCTGATGAGCTCTCTTCTGATGAAGAAGATTCTGATGATGAGCTTGACTCAGAAGAACTTGATGACTCTGATGAGCTAGCTTCTGAAGATGAAGACTTTGATGATGACTTGTCAGACTTGTTTGTCTTTTCCATCGCAGCGGCTTGCGTGTACGTTGACAAAACGTTCTTCAAGTCTGAATCCTTGATGTTAACGTCGGCCTTAGCCAATTCGTTTCCGATCACAGCTTGAACCTTCGTTGAGTCTGACATTTCTTGTTCAACCAAGATGTCAGTCATCTTTGACTTCATGTCCTTGAATGGCTTCTTTTCATCACGTGAATCCATCTTGATGACGAAGTAACCTGAGTAAGTTGATGACTTAACTGGGTTCTTCGTGTATTCACCCTTCTTCAAACCAAACGCAGCTGTCTTGAAGTCGTCTTCAAGCGTTGTGTTAGTTGAGTCGAAGGCTTCCATCTTTCCACCCTTGTCCTTAGTAGAAGAATCCGTTGACTTCTCCTTGGCCAAGTCCGCGAACTTCTTACCTTCATCCAATTGCTTGATGATGTCCTTGGCTTCATCTTCTGAAGAAACCAAGATAACTGATACGTTCACGTCAGGTGT
The DNA here is from genome assembly GCF_004766315.1 of Weissella confusa. Taxonomy (GTDB): domain Bacteria; phylum Bacillota; class Bacilli; order Lactobacillales; family Lactobacillaceae; genus Weissella; species Weissella confusa_A. Next base: position 1,118 of record NZ_PVSN01000054.1, read on the forward strand.
GTAGCTGTCGTAAGCCGCCTTCAATTCCTTGTTAGAGAACTTTGAGTTTGACTTAACGGCTTGCTTCTCCAAAGCTTGTAGGCGCAATGAGTCGCGGAACGTATCTTCCGTCATACCATTGTTAGCCAAAGCTGAGGCGAATTGTGCACCGTATTGCTTCTTAACTGAGTTGAATTGTGAGTTAACTGACTTCTCAGAAACCTTATCACCGTAGTTCTTTTCCAAAACCTTCTCGATGATCATGTTGGCCAATTGTTGTTGACCAGCACTCGTGTTCTTCAACTTCTTGTAATAATCAGCTTGTGAGATGTTACCGTCATTAGTTGTGGCGATTGACTTAGGGCCAACGCCCCAGGCTGCCAATCCCAAAGCTGCCGCAATGACAACCAAAATAGCTACTACTTTCTTCCACATGGAAAAATGCCCTCTTTCAATATTTATATATGTGTTTTAAGTTTACCATACGAAGCTTTAACTTGATTAAAGCACTTGATAAGTCGCACCCATCGCAAAGCGTCCGTTATCAAGCGTTTGCTGAATATTCATATGTTCCGCAAAGTCCGCATCACGATAACGAAGACGTGATGTCTTGATGCGCCATGGTAGATCCTTCAAATTATCAACCATTTCTTCGTCAGCCTTCGTTTGTTTATTCAACATGTAACGAACAATCAAGCGAAGCCATGAGACGCCTGTCACCTTATCAAGGAAGGCAATATGCGTAAATGGCATTGGTCGAATATCATCAGCCGTGACTTCATGGTCCAATGGCAAGCGATCCGTCACCAACTGGTACAAGCCAGCCGTATCAAGCGTCATCTCAGGTCGTGGCAATGATTCCCACAATGAATCGGTCATGGCCGATTGATCGAAGAAGATGCCCCCGTTATCTTGATGACCGACACCAATCACGTGTAATTCAAGCCCGTCATAGAAGTAATTCACGATGGTTTGTTGACCATCACTTAGCATACTACTTGGTAGGTACTTTTCTTTGGCGATTACTTGAACATTTACACCCATCTTACGTAAGCTCGTAATCAACTTAATACGATTACCTGGCACAAACACACGCGTTGGTTGTTCAATTTCAATAACGTTCATCACATCAGAAATTTCCAACGGCTCGTAATACTGCTTGTGTGCCAGTTGCGGAATGAATGTTAAGTCAGTCGGATTGTTATTCATCAAAACTGTCTTGATACCTTGGCGAGACAATTCATCGGCCACCATCGCCATGGTGTATGATGCTGCGGCACCATCCCCAAGACGAAAGGCCCCCGTTCCAATCACCAATGTTGAATCATCCCCAAGTCGCTCACTCTCATTCTCTGTTTCAAACGTTGAATAGAATTGTGACACTGACTCTTCGAATTCACCAGCTGACGGTTCGAACGCCTTATACGTTGGCAGAATACCGTTATACCAACGATAACGTCGCACCGCCTCGTACTTTTCATCCCATAGCTTGGCGACCAAACCATCAGACAACCCGTAATACTTGGCTTGTTGCAAGGTATCGGTATCCCATGGATGATCCTTAACGGCGCTTTCCAAATTATTAATGCGCTCTAGTTTATAGAAGTAAAACGCATTAATCTTAGTCAACTCAGCCAATTCATCAACGGTATAACCGCGACGGATTGCCTCAAGCAAAACTAGAATACGGTTATCGCGTGGGTGAATCAATTGCTCAATAATTTCATTATCAGTCAACGCATTCATCACAGTTGGTGAGAAATTACGGTTGTTAAAGTGGGCGGCACGAATGGCCTTTTCCAACGCCTCTTCAACACTGCGCCCCACACCAATGGTTGCCCCAACTGACTTTTGCACGGTGTCCAAACGATTCTCGGTTTGAATACCGGCTGACTCTAGTTCACCAAAGGCAAACACCGGGAAACGAATCACAATGTGGTCCATTGTCGGCTCCAACAAAGCCGTGTGTTCCGCATAAATTGATGGCACGCGCACCTTATCAAGGGTTTCACCCATCATCAAGCCAGCGATAACCGGCACCAACGGATAACCCGTGGCGGCCACTAGCATGGCAGAGGTACGGTCAAAGTATGGCGTCAAACGTGTGATGACATACTCTTCTGTCGTCGGATTAACGGCGAAACGCACTTCCAGCAAGCCAACGACGTTAAAGCCGCGTGCAACTGTAAAGGCTGCATTACGCAATTGTTGGAACACGGGGTCCGGCAATGTTTGCACCGGCGTAATCGCAATCGAATCAGCCGAGTGAATACCAACCGGATCCATATCCTCAACACCACCAATCAACACCGTCGTATCACGCTTATCACGCACAACCACCATGGCAATTTCTTGGTAACCGCGAATACTCTTATCCACGTTAACTTGGTGGGTCAACGAACGGTTCAACGCCGTTTCGGCTGCCCCTTCCAGTTCTTCCACATCTTCAACTTGGAGACGAATCGTTTGTCCAACTGGCGCCACCGAACGGACCACCACCGGAAAATCAAACTCACGCGCTGCATCGAACACTTCACTGACATTGCTTGCCAAACGCGTTTGAATGGCTGGCAACTTCAACTTGGTGAGGCGCTCTTGCAGGTACTTGGTATTTTGTGTGGCTTGCATCACTGGCAATGTCATCCCCAAAACCTTTGGCGCATTATCACCAAGCAATTCAACAATTTCCGCTGACAAACGAACGGCTGTTGAGCCACCAACACTCGCGACCATCGCCGTAATGCCTTGTTCAACGATTACCTTAACTAAATTAGGTGCAGTCAACGCGGTTTCAATCACCGTCACATCATCGCGTTCAGTCGTAAAGCCAAATGGGTTATCATCGACAATCACGATTTCATGACCACGACGACGAAGCCCCTTCACCACTTGATAGCTTGCAGCATCACTTTCAGTTTCACGACCAAAATCATTGGCAGATCCACCGATAATTAAGATTCGTTCACTCATGATAGCCACCCTCCTCGACGTGCAGTCACCATTTCCATAAATTCATCAAAGGCCTGCGTTGCCTCAATTGGTCCTGGCGCTGTATCTGGGAAAAATTGCACACTAAATGCTGGGTAATCTCGGTGACGCAATCCTTGAATAATCCCGTCCGTCATATCGATATGTGTAACAAACATATCAGTGTCACGCACAGAATCTGGATCAACACTGAACCCTTGCCCCTGTGTCGCAAACATAATGCGATTTGTGATTTGCTCACGGATTGGGTGATTCATCCCATGGTGTTCAACTGGCATTTGTTGCAACTTGGCACCATTGGCGAGCGCAAATAATTCATGGCCCAACCCAATACCAAACATTGGCACACGCTGTCCGAATTGACGAATAATATCAAACGTTTCATCCGGAATTTGACGTGGGTCACCCGGTCCTGATGACAACACAATACCATCGGGGTCCAAGTTAGCAACTTCATCCGATGTGGCGTTGTATGGCAACACTGTCACATTGGCATCGAAATCACTTAGCATGCGCAAAATACCATTTTTCAAACCGAAATCTAGTACCACCACGTTTGCCCCACGGCCTGGGTTAGCATAAGCCTTGGGCGTTGAAACTTGTGGCACCTGGCGCGTGGTCAAAACCATCGCGCGCAATTGATCGAACGCGTGGTCATCTGGCGCATCAACAATTGAGGCCTTTTGCGTTCCCGTCTTACGCAAATGACGAGCCAAAGCGCGCGTATCAATTTGTGAAATGCCGGGTACATTGTGACGCTTCAAATAGTCGTGCAAACTCATTGATTGCAAACGATTGGTTGAGATATCGGCAACTTCACGTACTACCACACCTTTAACCGTTGGCACAATTGATTCATCGGCGCGGTGATTAATACCAGCCGCCCCAATCGTTGGTGAGGTGAACATCACAATCTGATTGTGATAGATCGGGTTGGTAATAACTTCTTGATACCCCGTCATCCCCGTGTGAAAAACAATTTCCCCAAAATTCGTCGCAGGTGATCCAAACGCTTCGCCGGCAAAAATCGTGCCATCTTGCAAAATTAAATAACGTTTTGTCATGACGTCGTGCTTACCATGCCTCAAACATGGCAAGTCCTCCTTTCCGTCCTGCGTTTTAATTAACGAATTTCAACTGAATCAACACCGTCAACTTCTTCAACATTGACGTTGATGCGTTCAGCAGCCGCCGTTGGAATGTTCTTACCAACGAAATCGGCACGGATTGGCAACTCACGGTGACCACGATCAACCAAAACGGCCAAATTAACAACTGCTGGGCGGCCGTTATCCATCAAGGCGTCCAAAGCCGCACGAATCGTACGACCTGTGTAAAGCACATCGTCAACCAAAATAACACGCTTGCCGTCGATATCCGTATCCAACACAGCCTTCGTACCACGATCCGTTGCATCATCACGATAAGTTGAAATATCTAGTTCAGCAACTGGGATTTCTGCATTTTCCAATTGTTGCAAACGTTCTGCAATACGTTGGGCAATATAAACACCACGTGTCTTAATTCCCACAATCACGAGGTTATTAATACCCTTGTTCTTTTCGATAATTTCGTACGTAATACGTGTCAAAGCACGTTGCATTGCCATTGCATCTACAATTTCTTTAGCCATAATCGAATCCCTTATCTGTTTATGTATACAAAAAGGCGTCACCTAAAAAATTACGTAACGCCAAGTTTAAAATCAACATGTCTCGTTACCTCTTGCATCTCTCTGGATAGCATTAAGAAGTAACTTCATTTTAGCACGAAAACCGCGTCGTTTGGGACTTAGTTTGCGTCAATTTCTGCATATGGGTCTAATTGATCCAACATTTCCGTAAAGTACGCTGGTAATGGCGCTTCAAACGTCATTTCTTCACCAGTCGTAGGTTGCGTCAAACCAAGCGTTGCGGCGTGCAAGTATTGACCGTTACCTGGCAGCGTCTTCTTTGGTCCGTACAATGGATCACCAGCCACTGGGTGACCGATGTAAGCCATGTGCACACGGATTTGGTGCGTACGTCCCGTCTCAAGCGTCACTTGCAATAGCGTGTAACCAACAAAACGCTTCACGACCTTGAAGTGGGTCACTGCGTCACGACCACCGGCCACAACTGCTTGCTTCTTACGGTCAGCAGATGAACGACCCAAAGGTGCCTTGATGGTTCCTTCGTTTTCAATGAATTCACCGTGAACAAGTGCGTAGTATTGACGCAAGTTCTTCTTGTCCTTCAATTGCGCTGACAATGCTTCGTGGGCCTTGTCATTCTTGGCAACCATCAACAAACCTGACGTGTCCTTGTCGATACGGTGCACGATACCAGGACGAACGACCCCGTTAATCGTTGAAAGTGGTGTGTGGAACATCAACGCGTTAACCAACGTGCCTGATTCGTGACCCAACGCCGGGTGCACAACCATCCCTTGTGGCTTGTTGACAACCAATAGGTCATCATCCTCATACACGATGTCCAATGGGATATCTTCCGGCTTCAAATCAATCTCAACTGGTTCAGGAACCGTAAAGGTAATTTCATCCCCTGGCTTCACGCTGTACTTAGCCTTCTTCTCGGCACCATTTACCTTCAATACACCGTCGTTAATCCAGCCTGTCACTTGGGTACGTGTATAATCTTCAAACGCGTCAGCAACGACCTTATCAAGACGGCCAGTTTGGTCCGTGATTACCAATGTCTCTTCTGTCATAAAAATTCTCTATCCTTCAATCTTCTCTTGTAGAGCTTGCAACATGCGCTGCCCCATCAAAAAGCTGTATTGCTCACCATCATGGCTAAACATAACCGTGTGCTTGTTAAATTGTACAAATTCCATATCCTTAAAGTGGATCTTCTCGGTGTGCATCCCAATAATGTGTGGGAAACGCAACGCATCATCTTCCAATGTCACACGTCGACGTAGAATGGTTGCAGCTGCTACGACGACAAACACGAAGAATGACACATATGTCCAAACGTTAAGTGTTGTCACCTCAAGCCACATAATCATGCCGAACAAGGCAATCATTAAAATCCACGTCCACGATACCCAGCCTACTAAACCGGCGGGTTGGTAAAAACCTTTCATGTCTACGCTCCTTTCGGGAGTTCATGCTATTTTCTAGTATAATGAAGTTAGAGGTTTTTGTCATGTTAATCAAGTTATATGCTGATGCTGCGACCCAAGGAAATCCTGGTCCAAGCGGTGCCGGCGTTGTTATCTCCGCCGACGGCAAGCAAACACAACTTCACCACGCACTGGGTGAAATGAGTAATCACGAAGCTGAATTTCGGGCCGCTATTTTTGCCTTTGAGCAATTACTACCCATCGCCTCACCTGACGACACAGTCATGTTTTACATCGATTCAAAATTAGTCGCGGATAGTATTGGTAAATCCTATGCCAAGCATTATCCAGAACTAATCGACACCCTAATGGCGCTAATTGATCGGTACAAGATTGTCTTAACAACTTGGATTCCAGATCGTGAAAATCAAGGCGCTCACAAGCTGGCTTTGCAAGCCATTCATTAATAGTAAAAGCGCGCACCCTCGGATGCGCGCTTTTTGCTTTACGATGCTTTCTTAATACCAATGCCTGTCCAGGCTGACAACAATGAGAACACTGGTGACAACAAGGCGAAGAAGACAAATGGTGCGAAGTTGTGAACCGGTACGCCCAATGTTTGCGCGGCAAAGCTACCCGCCACACCCCAAGGAACCAAGTAATTCACGACCGTTCCTGAGTCTTCCAATGAACGTCCCAAGGCCAAACGTGACAAGCCAACGCGATCAAACGCTGACTTCCAAAGTTGACCTGGCAAAATCGTTGACAGGTATTGCTCACCAATCATGAAGTTGGCTGCAATTCCGGTAAAGACGGTACCAGTAATGACACCAGCCCCGCTCTTAATGCGGTTTGCAATTGGTGCCATAACGGCTTGCAAAATACGTTGTTCCGTTAGCAACCCACCAAGGGCCAAGGCCAACATAATGATAATGACCGTTGGCATCATGGCTAACATACCACCCCGGTTCAACAATGCTTGTAGCATGTCATTCTTAGCTGTGGTCTTGAACCCATTCAACAAAATGTCGGCCAACATTGCTGGTGTGTGGTTAAGCAAGAAGAATGCACCCGTCACTGCAACGTTGATTAGTAGCGTTGGAATAGCTGGCACCTTTGCCCAGGCCATCCCCACCAGCAAAACCAGCGGTACAATCGTCCACCAAGTTGGTGACAACAAGTCGGCCAAGCTAGCTAATTTTTCAGTCGATGCACCAGCGTGACCGCCACCAATAATGAAGAAAATAATGAAAGACACAACCAACGCTGGCACTGTCGTCCACATTAAGTTTTTGATGTGCGCGAACAAGTCAGTTTCTGAAATCGAAGAAGCCAAATTCGTTGAGTCTGACAATGGTGAACTCTTGTCACCGAAAATCGCACCTGACAACACAGCTCCGGCAACCAACGCTGGTTCAAATCCCATCGCTGTACCGACACCCATCAAGGCCACCCCGACTGTTGCAAGCGTAGTGAACGCTGATCCAATCATTGAACCGACGATGGCCGTTACCAAGACAGCACTCGGCAAGAACCAGGCTGCGTTTGCAATCTTAAACCCAAGCCAGAGCATCGTTGGAATCACGTTTGTCCCCATCCACAATGCAATTAACATCCCAATCAATAGGAACAAAAACAATGGTGCCAAAGCAGTTTGTAGACCACGCAACATATCACGTTGAATGTCTTCCCATGTTGCGCGGTGCAACTTGGCAAAGACCATCGTTACCAACAAACTTAGTGTCAATGGGACGTATGGTGATAACCCAAGGCCGATAATACTACCAGCAAAAATAATGATCAAAATAACAATAAGTGCTAACGCTCGTCCAAAGCGTGGTGTTGCTTGCTTTTCCATATGTGTCTCCTCGTTCGTTACAATCTAGTCAGTTCAACTTTCAGTTATAGCTGCGATAACGAACGAGTCCGCCAACGCCACGTGTTACATCAAATACCCCATGGTGCATTCCTCCAAACAAATAAAAAAGTCCCAGTAACCTGCAAAACAGATTACTGGGACGAATTAGCAAAAATCCGCGGTACCACCCAAATTAGTCGCATACTATCGCATGCCACTCTCTTTCAGACTATTCCGTTGTAAATAGTTCAGTCATAACACCTGCGCCACTCACAGCAACCGTGGCTTCTCTTACGTACAATGTTATGTCCTACTGATGTGTCTCAGTTTACGGAATAGATGAGTGATTGTCAACACTAAAATGAGATTTCTTTAATATTCATCGGCGATTAGATTATATTGTATCGCAATACCGAGATTACCATTCGCTGTACGTAGGGCATCAATAAAGGCTTTATCGTCCATGCCTTGCTTCATGCTCAGCAAATATTGCAACTCGAACAATGACCCCAGTTCAGTGGTTTTAATACGCTTCAGAATAAACTTTTCGGTGTATTCAGTCAAAATGGCTTCCACTTCTTGTTTGTCGTACAAATCTTCTGGCACCGTTAGCTTGAGCAATTGATCGGTCGTTGCGTGCCCACCAAAGTCCATCATATTCATCAGCAACATTGCCAATAGCAATAATGTGGCCGCAATCACAGCATACGCGATATAACCCAAACCAGATGCCAAACCAATAGCCATCGTTAATAGCACGTACGTAATTTCAGCTGGGTCACCAGGCGCTGAACGGAAGCGGATAATTGAGAATGCACCAGCCAATGAAAAGGCACGGGCGACGTTATTACCCACCAACATAATAATGACGGCAATCACAACTGGCAATAAGACCAATGTGAATGAGAATTTTTGTGGTGACACTCTTGAATTATAAGTTTTCAAGTAAACCAAGGCTGTTACGAGTCCTAGTACCATGGCCGTGACCATCGCAATGATAAACGTTGGCAATGTAATCGCAGTTCCAGAACTGCTCGTTGTAAAAATTGAATTAAGCATTTGCAATTTCCTTTTGTAAAATATCTGTGTAAATCTCGTCGCTCGCTTGGAAGCTTCGTTTTAGACCTCGTTCAAATTTTGAAAAACTTGTCGGGCGCAACTGAAAATCAGTTACTATTCGACGCAGAAATGTCGGCATCCCCAACTCAGTTTTAATTTCCATCAGCACCATTCCTGTTGGTAGCAAATTTTCACCGATTGTTTGGTTTGGAATGTTCAAATCCAGCGTCGAGGTCCTAATATCTGTGTCGAACGATATTCGTAAGTCGCTATCGCATGACGTCGCATGGAGCGCAACTCGTTCGTATGCCACCTTAATCACTGGCTGCAATTGTTTGCGGGCCAACGCTAGGACTTCCCGACCAATTTGGTTATCTGGTAATTCACCGGCAGCCAAGAAGCGATTCGCCGTTTCAAAATCGACCGTGATGCGTCGCTTATAGGTTTTCTTCAAAAACTTCTTTTTAATCTCCAAGAAAACCGGCTTATCCGCGTTCGCCGGTCCATAAGATCGCATGCGGAGTCGCTGTTTAAATTCATTGGGTTCTAATCGCAACGCCTGCTGTGAGACGGCATCCGTTACTGATGCATAATAAAGCGATTGAATGGGATACGATTCTCCCGTTTGGTTGTAACGATCTAGGCGCATCTGTTCAGCTGCAAGCAACGCCTGCAAAATGCCCTCGTACTGCGCTTGGTAATAATATATTTCACTTCATATCGATTGAAAACTTGCATACTATCACCAATCAGTCCTAACGCATGCCACCGGCCGGTCCGCCTGCAGGTCCACCACCGGCCATGCCTTCAGTCAAACCAGTTCCAGCCGTCACTTCAGTCGTTGTTCCGTTCACCGTTACCTTATAGGTAGAACCTGACTTAATGTCGGTCGATGCAACAGCAACCGTGTCACCATCAGCGTTAACTGTGTAGCTTGCAATCGTCTTGTTTGCATCATCAACCACGGTTACCTTATCACCCTGCCTAACGCCACTTGGCAACTTCACATAGGCATTATCAAACGTTACCCCGGTACCAGTTCCACCGTAGAGCACCGTACCACCGGTAAAGGTCAACGTGCCATCCAAATCGACTTCCTCGTTGTCTGGGGATGAACTGATCATCGCTTCGACCGTACCACCTGACATTGTGATATCCCCGTTCGAATCAAGTCCGTCACCACCAGCTAGGAAGACAAGCTTACCCGCCGTGATATTCAAGATCGGTGTCTTGTAACTACCCGATGCATTCACCGCATCATCCGTACTACTGATTGTGGTTTCGCCACCATCGATATCGATTTCATTGGCTTGCATACCTTCATATGAACTTGTGACCGCAACCTTACCGCCTGAAATCACCAGTTTACGTTCGGCCGAAATACCATGATTACCATCTTCCGTACCCGTGGCGACTGTAATGTCTCCACCAGTAATTTCAACCAAGCCCTTATTTTCATCATTGTCTTGATTTGATTCAATCGCATCATCCCCAGCTGATGCTTTAACCGTACCGTCGGTAATGTGCACCGAATCATGACCGACTAAGCCGTCTTTAATTGCCTTGGCAAACACCGTACCTGACTTGATTTTCAAATCATCCTTGGTATAAACCGCATCCTTTGAATCACCATTAATTGCGACCACACCATCACCCTTAAAGGTTAAGTCGTGCGTTGCATAAACGGCTGCTTTCTCCTCGTCGGTATCAGCAATTGTGCCACCGTCAATCAAATTAATTGAATTGGTTGCTGATGAAATAATGGTCTTGTCCGCGTTCTTCTCATAGATAGCTGGACCAGTCGTCGATGTTAAATTCACGCCGTTCATAATGATTGTGACTTCATCCTTGTCACCGGCATCAACGACAATTTGTGCATCACTCGCTGATCCTGTCACGTAATACGTACCACCCTTAGAAATCGTGATTGTTTTATCGGACACCTTCACGCCAGATCCAGTTGCCTTCATCTTAGACAAATCCACCGTACCATCGGCCGTCACCTTACCTGATGCATCACCGGTTTGTGCAGCGGTTGGATAAGCTGTTACAGCAAGCTTTTTCGTGGTGGTCGTTGATGAGCTTTTGGCACTAGCTGTTTTTGCTACCTCGGTATTCTTGTCGTCAGTATCTGTTTGCATCACCGCATAACTAGCACCACCTAGCGCCATTACGCCTAGCACACCAATCGTTGCGACTGCTTTTTTATTTTTCATCATTTTCTTTCACCTCGATAATTTGTACTATTACTATGCCGGTTGAACCTTAAAGCATCACTCAAGGGAGCTAATGTCAAACTTAAAATTTGTGAATTAAAAAAGACCAGTCATTCGACTGATCCATCCACATTAGGCCGATTTAATTGTTTGAAATACGCCACCAATTAATATCAATGCTGAAATAACGTAGTACCCAACAATATAGGTCGAGCCCGTTCCTGCAATTTCTAAGATACCAGCAACAATTCAAGGCAATTATGACCGGCCAAGTGGCCAAATTGCCCCACGCCCAGAACGTTTTGTATTTTGGGGATTGGGCAATTGCTGGCTTAATGGTTACCACCAATACTTGCCAAATCAACACCGCTGCAGGTACTAACCATACCCAATTCATTTTTGGTGACTGAACCCCGTGACCGAAATAGTTGTAAATCAAGTGGAAAACAAAGATAAATCCTGTCACACCCAACCACTTAAACGCCGTTTGATATTTTGCCATGTTCCCTCCTTACTCACTGTAGCCAAAGTACAACATATCTGACACCGCCCGTTCACTAGACTGGCCAGATCCACCAACTGGATTGTTAATCACCTTGCCATTGAGCACCATGGTTGATGATCCTCCGCCGTCCAAATTGTAGGCGTAAGTTGCCCCATGACTTTTCATGACATTTGCTAATTGATACAAAGACAGACCTGTCGATTCAGACGTTCGACCATCAGAAACCACCACCACGTAATGATTTTTACCAACCTGCCCAATTGCGGTACGTGGATTAGACGCCTGTGATTGACCAACTTCAGCGTCTTCAGAGACCGTTACTTTGCCGTTTTCAACCAGCGTTGGGCCAAAACTCAGCACCTGCTGGGCACCATTTTTAAGTAGTTCACTCGCCGTTTCATCGCTCTGATTAACTGACTTCATATTGCCATCGCTATCAATAACTAACGCATCCGTATCGGTCGCCACAGTATCACGATACAATGTGCCGTTGCGCACAACATAACCAGTATCGCGGAAACCATAATAATCACCATTAATCGTAAAAATCGCATTATGCTCACTTGCCATCGATGACGTTTTTTCAGTGTAGTTACGACCATATGTATTATTAGCCAAGGCCGTTTGTAACAAGCTTGGATCATCGACTGTTATGTCCGCCACGTAGACCGTTGTGCCATCAACCCGTTCAGTTGTGACGTTAATACTCATGTGACTATCCTCATAGTACGTGGCCGTCTTTTTGACCGTACTTGAATCTTTCTTCGCGGTTGTTTTGACGGTTTGCGTGCTCGTCGCAATTGCTGTACCACTGTGCTGTAGCATAAACGTATCGACCAGTGTAAAACTCGTATAAACCGTCAAAATTGCGGATGTCACTAACGTTAACTTACGCTTCATGCGTTCTCTCCATTCGTGATTTGAAAACCAATTTCTTTTGTACTAAATAGCTACCAACAAATATTAAGGTGTCTACCATTATTTTCACCGGCACTGGATGCGGAATAAACGTATCCACCAACTGTAACAGGCCTGCTGATAAGACCATTTGAAAGGTGAATAATGCGACATAGCGGCGACGATCACCAGTCGTATTTTGTGACTTAAACACCCATCGTTGATTAAGGATGAAGTTAAAAATACCAGAGATGAATCGAGCCAGCACCGATGCCCCTAATAAACTCATTGTGGAAGCCCCTTTAAACAAGGTCAGCAGCAAAACTGCAAACAACGCAATATCAACCATCGCCGACTCAATGATGAGAAGGCAAATTTCAAAAAGCGTTTGTAGACCAATAAGGAATCACGAATTGGGTGAAAATGGGTGCCTTCATTGTTGCCTTCGTAAATGGTTTGAATTGGTACCAGTGCTAGACCGATGCCCCGTTCTTGTAACTCCAGCAACATATTCATTTCATATTCAAATCGGTCACCACTAATCTCGCTCATCGCCGATAATGTGTTGCGGGGCAAACCACGTAAGCCGGTTTGGGTATCTGGTATGACTAGCCCCGTTGCAAATTGCGTCATCTTACTGGTTAATTTGTTACCCCAGTAAGATTTGGGCGGTACAGCACCTTTTTCAAAATTACGGACACCGAGAATCAAGTCATCTGTTCCCTTTTCCAGCTTTTCCGCAATCCGAATAATGTCGGAAATAGCGTGCTGACCATCTGAATCGGCTGTCACAATGCCAGCTGTGTTGGGAAATGCTGTTTGGACATACTTAATACCTGTTTTAAGCGCCACACCTTTACCGCGATTCTGGTCATGTACTAGTACCGTAGCACCTAGCTCTTCGATTTGCGCAAAGATAGTTTGGTAGTGGATGCCCGATCCATCATCCACCACGACAACCGGACGATTAGTCGCTGCCTGCAGGCTCATCATCACGGTAATGAAATTTTCTGTTGGTTCATAGGCCGGAATGAGAATCACGGCCACCGAATTATTAGTCTTTGTCATAAGGAGTGCCTCTCTTTCGATTGTTTGCAATCATAATGAACCGACCAAAAACCAAACTTCAGTGAAGCACAAGCCAAACATAAAAGGCCGTGAATCTCTTGAATCTGTCTCAAGAAATTCACGGCCTTAAAATATAACCTTCAGTTATTTACTTAACGTTGTAAGCTTGCAAATAACGGTGCGTTTGCAAGTCCAACCAGTATTGTGGGTTCAAGTCTTCGCCGGTAGCATCGCGTAATACTTGTGATGGTGTCTTTGAAGCCCCATATTGCCACACATGCTCCTTACGCCAGTCGAACAACGGTTGAATGTCACCTGCTTCAAGCAAGGCATCAATATCCAACGTCTTCACCATCTCATGACGGAATTGGGCAGCATACAAGTGGCCCAATGCATATGATGGGAAGTAACCAAAGTCACCCCCAGCCCAGTGGATATCTTGCAAGATTCCCGTCAAATCTGACGGTGGACGAATACCAAGATACTCTTCATACTTGGCATTCCACAACTCAGGCAACGTTTCAACATCGATGTCATCATTGAAGATGGCCTTCTCAATTTCATAGCGGATGATGATGTGCAATGGATATGTCAATGGATCAGCTTCCGTACGAATCAAACTGGCTTGTGTCTTCATCCAACCCTTGTAGAAAGTTTCAAAATCAACGTCATCTAGGGCAACATGGAAGGCCGCTTGCATAATTGAATAATCATGGCGCAAAAAGGCCTCTGAACGGCCAATGACCACTTCATTAAAGAGTGACTGTGACTCATGAATACTCATCGCAATGGCTTTGTTAAATGGTGTGTAGTCCCACTTTGGCGCCACGTTTTGTGCAAACAACCCGTGCCCTGCTTCGTGCAAAATCCCCAACACTGCCATCTGGAAATCATCGGTTGCCCAACGCGTTGTAATACGAGCATCATTGCGGTTCAAATCTTGCATAAATGGGTGAATCGTATCATCCAAACGTCCCTTGTTTGGATCGTACCCCAAGCGAACCGCGGCATCCCAAACATACTCACGTTGATCAGCAATCGCCACATCACGGTGGAGGAAACTGTCATCTGGCTCAGTTCCTTCAGTTGCCAAACGATAACGCAAGGCCACTACGCCCGCCTTCACTTCGTTAAAGACTGCGTCCAACTTCTCAACCGTCAAGCCAGGCTCAAATTGGTTCAGCAACACATCATATGGTGTGGCCTCATCCTTGCGCCAGTACGTGATAAACTTGCGCTTCAAAGCAATCAATTGTTGGAGGTATGGTGCGTAGATGCTGTAATCATCTTGCTCACGTGCCTCTGACCAGGCGTCTTGCGCTGATGAGCTCAACTTGTTAAAAGCAATGTACTTGTCAGCTGGCACAACCGCATCACGCTCATAATCTTCCTTAAACTTCGCAAACAAAGCTTGTTCATCATCAGAAAGTTCTGCAGCGTGTTCATCAAAGTAAGCCACCAACGCTTTGGCTTGGTCACCTGTTGAAACGCCCAAATACTTCTCTGTTAGATAACTTTGTAGTTCCGCACGGAATTCACCTGAATCCTTCGGCATCCCCGTTAGTTGATCCCAGCTGGCCAAAGCCATCGTTTCTTCCAGCAAGGCTTGTTCTTTCAATAGCGCACGTAAATCCGCACCTGTGTATGAGTCCGTCATCTCATAACCTCCGTTTTTAGTCGTTTCTTTATTCTAATTGAATTTTAATATAAAAACAAACCAGAAAAAAACTCACCAACCAAAGTCAGTGAGTTCAATCATTTTTAAAATTTAATGCCGTACTTCTTGTGGCTGTACCAACCGTAACCAATCGTCCAGGCGATACCACCAAAGGCTGCAATCATATCTGTCTTGTCCAAGAACAAGGTTCCGAAGATGAACAAGAAGAATGCGAGCGTCAATGGACTAGCAATCTTGTAGAATGGCATCTTGAAGCCATCTTCAATGTAGTCTGCACTAGCGCGATACTTGCGGTGGGCCAACATAATCAAGCTGTAGATAACCAGCGTAATCGCCGCCGTAGCTGAAGCGAAGAAGTTAAATGCTGATTCAAAGATTGGCAATGCGTTGATGATTGGCGTCAACATAATCAAGATTGCTGAGAACAATACCGCACGTGATGGGATTGCCTTCATTGATAGCACCTTGAAGTATGATTGCCACTTCCCTGTGTTTTCCAAAGCCAAAGCGTAAACGTCACGTCCGGCTGAGTAAATCAACGTATTCAAGGCTGACATCGCTGCTGTCAAAACCACGAAGTTCAACAACGCTGCTGCCCAGTGAATACCGATTAACTTAAAGATAAACACGAATGGGCTTTGGTTTGATGGCAAGTAATGCCAATCATAAATTGACATGATAATCGCCAAGGCACCCACGTAGAAAATCAAGATACGGAATAGCACCGTGTTGATAACCTTTGGCATGACCTCGCGTGGGTTCTTTGTTTCCGCTGACATCAAACCAACGAATTCAATTCCAACGAACGCGAAGAAGACCATTGGAAATGCTTGCATGAAGCTCATCCCACCATTTGGGAAGAACTTGAAGTTGTGCGTAATATTACCTAGTGAAACTGGTCCACCATGTGCTCCTGGTGCATTGAAACCAGTCAGCATCATGATGATTCCCGTTGCGATAATACCTAGGATGGCAATAATTTTGATTGATGAGAACCAAAACTCTGCTTCACCGAAGAAATTAACTGCGAACAGGTTAACCCCCACCAACAAGATCATCACGATAATTTCGATTAACCACGCTGGTACATTTGGTAACCAGTATTGGACGTATAACCCAATGGCCGTCAACTCCGCCATGGCTGGCAAAATCAATGTAATCCAGTATGACCAACCCACAAAGTGCCCAGCACCCGGACCTAAGTACTTTGACACAAAGGCCACAAATGAGTTGTTGTCCGGATCGGCGTAAAGCAACTCACCGATGGCACGCATCATAATATATAGGAAGATTCCTGTTAGTAAGTAAACAAATAGGATTGATGGTCCTGTCAGACTGATTGAGTCTCCGGCTCCCAAGAACAATCCTGTTCCAATTGTTCCACCAATCGCGATCATTGTCACATGACGCTTAGATAACCCGCGATTTAGCGAATCAGGCGCGGCGTTTTTGTCTGCCATGCGCTGCCCCTCCTCTGAATAAATTTGCTATCATATACAAATTCATTTTCTCTTTTATTCTCTTTTTATTCATCAGCCAAAAGGCAAACCCTTTTGACAACGAATAATATCATAGCACATCAATGTATTTTTTTGCACTCTTTTTTGAATATTCGTGCATAGTTTTGCGATATATGCATTGTGTGGTGTATATATTCAGAAGAAAAATTCGAATTTTGATTCGTTTTACAAAAAACATCCAACCGCAAAATGTTGGATGTTTTCTTTTTAGTGTTGTGGATTGTAGTTAACGACTGAACCGTCTTCATTGATAACTTGACCGTTGTGGTTTTGATCATCAAAGAAGAATGACAAAATCAGTTCAGCGGCATTTTCTGTCGTACGAACGAAGTCACCTTGAATGTGGCCGTTCAAGTCTGTTGAAACAGCACCTGGCATAACGGCAAAAATCTCAACAGGCATACCTTGTTGCTCGAACTCAAGACCAAAGTCCTTCGTCATCACATTAAGCGGTGCCTTAGCAGCCATGTAACCAAGCGGGTGCCACCACTTACCTGGCTCAATTGGCGTTGAAACGTTAATAATCGTACCATTGTTCTTTTGTAGTACTGGAAAAAGTCCCTTCGTCAACTCGTATGGTCCGATGAAATCGACCTTATAGATATCAAGCAACTCTTGTGCTTCGAACTCCCATGCCGTACGTTCCATATCACCTGAAATACCGGCATTGTTGATCAACAAATCCAATCCGTTGTAGTTCGCGTTGATGTTTGCTACTGCTTCATGGATGCTATCCAAGTTAGCAACATCAATCAACAACAATTCTGCATTACCAAATGCTTGCAACTCGCTCACAGCAGCTGCACCACGCTCGGCGTCACGTGCGCCAACCAATACGGTGTAGCCCTTCTGTAGCAATTGCGTTGTAATCGCATAACCGATTCCCTTGTTTGCACCAGTAACCAAAGCTGTCTTAGCCATTAATAATTTTCCTTCTTTCTTTAAAGCTCCATTATTATATAGCCGCGACTGACAAAAAGTAAGGTCTTGAAATTATTAAAAACCTGCTCTGACTGGCCTATTTATTCGTCGGTTAGCCTCTTAGCGACGTCCGATTTGTCCACGTACTAGCGCATCATCATATGACTTCGCCAAGTTCATTGGAATCGTCATTAGGAATTCGGCCATATCAGATAGATTAACACCTACCATAACAACACGACGCTTGCGGCTTTGCAAACGGTGCTCAACAACCGTGTATAGCATTTGTTCATCACGTGTACGTGGTGCAAGTTGAATTGCTGATGTGGTTGGAATCGATGCAATACGTTCTTCACCATCATCTAGCTCGTTAAAGTAGCTCGCTGTTTCAGTCAAATCAACCGGCACCTTGAAACGCAATTCCAACTCGTCCCCATTGTATGAGACCTGAACCGTGTGCAACTCAAACACACCAGTCCCATCCAAATCATCATTCAACTCATCGACCAATGGACGAATCTCAGTCATCAATTCACGATTGAAAAACTTCTCAGCGCTTTCCGTCGTCCCTTGCCCACTCATTTGATAGCCCACATAGGGATCTTCGTGCTCTGTCAAAATATTATCGACGACGTGATTAATGTCAAACTTCATATCTTTTCTCTTTCTTAATTTATAAGGCAACGATGCTTGGTTCAAAGCCCATTTCTTGAACGAATTTCATAACATCGCCAGTTTTGATAAACCATGTTTGTGTATTGTCATTGGGATGAAAAACAAGCGTTTCCGTTGAAACTATCTGTTTATCAAAATAGACATGAACATCATGATCAACATTATTCAGTAACCCAAAGATAGAAACACTCCCCGGCGTTACGCCAAGCTTGAGCTTTAGTCGCTCTGGTGACGCCATGCTAAGACGTGTCGACTGGACTGTTGATTGGAATTTCTTCAAATCCAGTCGCGCGCTATCAGACATAACGACTAAATAATACTCGGTTTTATTACTGTTATTAAGGAGCAACGTCTTTGTCCACGTTCCCGCATATCCTGCAATCAATTTATCAGCTTCTTCGGTGGTGAATACTGGCGGATGTTCAACGCTAGTGTAACCAATACCTAGCGATTTAAGTTTCTGAGTAACTTGTTCAATTGGCGTCATATTGGATTCCTTTAGTTTTTGCTTGATATGGTTAGTTCGTTGGATTTTTAAATTATCCCTATTATACAGTTCCCAGTCATTAAGTAGTAAATACAAAAAAACACCCAACCAAGGTTGAGTGTTTTTTCAGTATTGAATCGCTTAAAATTAAGCCAAACCGTACTTCTTGTTGAACTTGTCGACCGCACCATCGGCAGTAGTAAACTTTTGCTTACCAGTGTAGAATGGGTGTGAATCTGACGTAACTTCAACACGGATCATTGGGTACGTAGCACCTTCGAACTCGATCGTCTCGTTTGAAGTACGAGTTGAACCAGTCAAAAGCTTGTAACCAGTAGTTGAATCAACGAAAACCACTTGGTGGTAATCTGGGTGAATATCAGCCTTCATCGTGTTTCTCCTTATCGCCCTAGTACATTGCGTACCAGAGTCAGTTTATTTAACCTGAATATAATACCATAACTTCGAAGAGAATGGTAGTCTCTCAACCAAAGAAATTTGCAGAATATTCACAATTAGTGATTAGCACCCTTTGCAAATTCTGTATCATCTTCAGCCTTAAGCACCGCCATAAAGGCTTCTTGTGGCACATCAACCGTACCAACTGCCTTCATGCGCTTCTTTCCACGCTTTTGCTTATCCAACAACTTGGCACGACGGTCAGGGTCACCCGTGTGAATCTTTGAGGTAACGTCCTTACGGTACGCCTTAATCGTTGAACGTGAGACAATCTTTGAACCAATTGCAGCTTGCACTGGAATTTCAAAGTTACGACGTGGGATGATTTGCTTCAACTTAGCCGTAATAATACGTGAACGCTCTTGAGCAAAATCCTTGTGCACGATAAAGCTCAAGGCATCGACCTTATCACCGTTCAACAAGATATCAATCTTAACCAAGTCAGACTTGCGGTAACCTGAAATCTCGTAATCCAATGAAGCGTAACCACGCGTGTTTGACTTCAACTTATCGAAGAAGTCAAAGATGATTTCTGACAATGGAATGTAGTACTTCACGTTAACACGGTTTTGGTCCAAGTAATCCATCGTATCGAATTCGCCACGCTTTTGTTGTGCCAATTCCATAACTGCCCCAACGTATTCGTTAGGCACCATGATTTGTGCGTGTACGTATGGTTCTTCAATCCACTTGATGGCACTAGCTTCAGGCAACTCTGATGGGTTAGCCACTTCAACCATTTCACCGTCCGTCGTGTACGCGTGGTACGTTACAGATGGTGCCGTCGTGATCAATTCCATATCGAATTCACGTTCAAGACGCTCTTGCACAACGTCCATGTGCAACAAGCCCAAGAAACCAGTACGGAAACCGAATCCCAATGCTTGTGACGTTTCAGGCTCGAATTCCAATGACGCATCGTTCAATTGCAACTTTTCAAGCGCTTCACGCAAGTCGTTGTACTTTGAGTTATCCGTTGGGTACAAACCTGAGTAAACCATCGGCGTCATTGGTTGGTAACCTGGCAACGCTTCAGCTGCTGGGTTCTTAACTGACGTAATCGTATCACCAGGGCGTGCGTCACGAATGTTCTTGATTGAGGCGGCAACATAACCAATATCACCAGCCATCAAGAAATCACGCTTCACAGGGTGTGGTGAGTTCACACCAACTTCTGTGATTTCGTATTCAGCACCTGAGTTCATGAAGCGAATCTTATCACCCGGCTTCATAACCCCTTCCTTCACACGAACGGTCAAAATAACACCCTTGTATGAATCGTAGGCTGAGTCAAAAATCAACGCTTGCAATGGCGCTTCCAAATCACCCTCTGGTGCAGGAATCTTGGCCACGATTTGCTCAAGCAATTCTGGAATACCAATACCTTGCTTAGCTGATGCCAAAACGGCTTCAGATGCATCAATACCGATCACATCTTCGATTTCAGCACGGACAGCCTCCGGATCAGCGGCTGGTAAGTCAATCTTGTTGATCAATGGCAAGATTTCCAAGTCATTTTCCAACGCCAAGTAAACGTTTGCCAACGTTTGGGCTTCAACACCTTGGGCGGCGTCAACAACCAAAATCGCACCATCAGCCGCAGCCAATGAACGAGACACTTCATAAGAGAAGTCGACGTGACCTGGTGTATCAACCAAGTGGAAGATGTACGTCTCGCCGTCGTTCGCCTTGTAGTGAACTTCAACCGCGTTCATCTTAATTGTGATACCACGTTCACGTTCCAAATCCATCGTGTCGAGCAATTGATTTTGCATCTCACGTTCAGTAACCGTGTGCGTTGCTTCCAGAATACGATCTGAAATCGTCGACTTACCGTGGTCAATGTGAGCCACAATACTAAAGTTACGAATGTGAGATTGGCGCGCCTTCATTTCTTGAATGTCCATTATTTATCGCGCTCCTATTCTGTCTAATTTTTCTGTCCCTACCATTATACAGGGTATTTCGGCGCCTGACGATAGTAAAAAGAGACCAATCCGCGCAGATTAGCCCCTTTCACCTTACTTCTTGGTCACGTCCTTAAATTCGCCTTCCAAGACTTGTGCCTTGTTACGCATTTCATGGTCGTGACGTGCCTTGCGTGATTGCGTGTACACAAACAGTCCGACCAAAATCAAAATAATCAAAAACCACATACTACTTCTCCTAGTGTGTTACGGTCCAATTCAACATCTTTTGCACATGGGCAACATCGGGATCATCTGATCCGCCAAACAACGTTTCACCCGTATTCATCGTGGCAATTTGTGCCATTTCGTCGTCTGTTAATTCAAAATCAAATACATCCAAATTAGAGGCCATTCGCGCTGGCTTCATTGACTTTGGAATTGTGCTAATACCTCGTTGAAGCAGCCAACGCAAAATAACGTGACCCACTTCTTTACCGTGGTTCTCAGCAATCTTAGTCAAAATTGGTGAATGGAATACATCATGCATCCCCTCCGCAAACGGTGCCCACGCTTCAACCAAGATGCCTCGTTCTTGGAAGTACGCCACCTTATCTGCTTGTTGGTGGAAAGGATGGTTTTCAATTTGGTTCACCATTGGCGCGATGTCGTTCAATGCCACAAATTGCGTCATCAACGCTGGCGAGAAATTCGACACACCAATTGCACGAATACGACCGGCTTTGTAATCTTCTTCTAGCGCACGCCAAGCACCCCAGATGTCCCCAATTGGGTGGTGCAACAACACCAAATCCAAGTAATCAGTTTCCAGCAATTCTAATGAACGTTCGACAGAAGCCTTTGCTCCCTCGTAGCTCATGTCTTGCACCCAAACCTTGGTTGTCAAAAACAAGTCACGACGGTCAACATCACTTTCGGCAATTGCGCGACCAATATCGCCTTCATTGTCATAAATCACAGCTGTATCAATCATGCGATAGCCGGTCGCAATGGCATCCTTTACTGCTTGGGTAGCGTCAGCGCCTTGCACTTGCGCAACACCGTACCCAAGTACCGGCATCTTCACCCCATTTACTAATGTTCGAAACTCCATTTTTATTGCCTCGTTATCTTATCCGTTAATACCCTGTATTATACGCTTCTACAATGAAAAAACACGGCAAATTGCCGTGTTTTTGTTTACAAAATTGGCGTCAGCAAACGTGAGAACATTTGCTTAAACTTACGCCATCCTGATTGGTTATCGAAGTATTGACGGGTCAAACGCGTTGAAACCCGCAAATCCTTTTCAAAAATCTGATTCATTTCCGCAGCCAATCGACGGCTGTACATAAAGGCATTCACTTCAAAGTTCAAAGCGAATGAACGAATATCCATGTTGGCACTACCGACCGAAACAATCTTATCGTCAATCACCAACGTCTTAGCGTGCAAGAATCCCTTGTCGTACGTGTAGACTTCGGCGCCCGCTCGGACCATCGCACGCGCATAGTATTCCGTCGCACGATAGACAAACTGGTGATCCGGCATACTTGGAATCATGATGCGTACCTTCACCCCTGAACGAGCGGCCACAGATAGCACATCCATAATCGCTTGGTTCGGAATAAAGTATGGCGATTGAATCGTGATACTTTCACGGGCAATCGCAATCATATGCAAGTACCCTTGATAAATTTGCTTTGAATCCGACTCTGGTCCTGATGATACAATCTGCATCGCAACATCCCCAGCTTGCGTACTGTCTGGGAAATAATCATCACTAAACTGCAACTTTTCTTCCGTTGTCGTTGCATTCCAATCCATGAAGAAGCGACTTTGCATCGCCAATACTGCGTCACCTTCAACACGCAAATGCGTATCACGCCAGTAACCGAACTTCTTTTTCTTGCCCAGATATTGGTCACCCACGTTAAAGCCACCAATGTAACTGATATTACCGTCAATAATCACTAGCTTGCGGTGATCGTGATTGTTCACGCGGAATGAAAACGGCTGCCAATCATGAATCAAAAATGTTTCAATTTGGCCACCAGCTTCATGCAAGCGCTTGAACATCTTCTTGTGGCGACCACCTGACCCCCACATGTCATAAATGACACGAACACGCACACCTTCAGCTGCTTTCTTCGTCAACAAATCAACTAGTTGATTTCCGATTTCATCATCATAAATCGTATAGTACTCAACATTCACGTGATGCTTGGCCTGTTCGATATCCGCAAACAATTGCGCAAATTTGTCTTTACCATCCGTGATAACTGAGACATGATTTTCATTTGTAAAAATCGCTTGTTCATTATTCAAGAACAAACGAACAAACGTTTGTTCTTCTTGATAATCGGCTGTGGCAATGTGTACCATTTGCTTCTTTTGCTTCTTCGCAATGCGGTCAATACCCATGACACGTTGCGTTCGAATGTCAAAAATACGCTTATTTGATAGCTTACGCCCAAAGAAGAAATAGAACGCAAAACCAAAAACTGGGAACAATAACAGCACCAGCATCCAAGCCCAAACCGTCGTAATATCACGGTTTCGATCACGGAAAACCGTGACAATCGCTCCTAACGTATTCGCGATTAACAAGACGATTAGCGCAGTATTTATCCAATGTTCAATCATTTGCTAATCCCCACTTTCCTACCTACTCACAATCGTACGTCTATTGTAGCAGTACAATCGACAAAAAAACCAGTGCCATCACGCACTGGTTACAGTTTCATCGAAATCTTAACATGATGTTAGCCAACATTTTCAGCAAATTGCGAATTATACAACTTTGCATAAGCGCCATTTGCAGCCAACAAGTCATCATGCTTACCACGTTCAACGATATTACCGTGTTCCATTACTAAAATCTGGTCGGCATAACGAATCGTTGATAAACGGTGAGCCACAACGAAACTGGTACGACCGGCCATCAAACGTGCCATCGCGTCTTGAATCATCCGTTCCGTACGCGTATCAACTGAACTCGTCGCTTCGGCCAGAATCAAAATTTCCGGATCAGCCACAAAGGCACGGGCAATAGTTAGCAATTGACGCTGCCCTTGCGAAATATTCGTTGCTTCCTCATTCAATACCGTATCATAGCCATCCGGTAACGTCTTAATGAAGTCGTCCGCGTGGGCCATCTTGGCTGCCTCGTAGATGAAGTCATCCGTCGCATCCAAACGACCATAACGCAAATTATCCATAATCGTTCCCGAGAACAACCACGTTTCCTGGAGCACCATCGCAAAGTGATGACGCAAGGATTGGCGACTCATCGACTTCGTGTCTAAGCCACGCAGACGAATTGTCCCTGACGTCGTATCATAAAAACGTTCCAACAGGTTAATCATCGTTGACTTACCCGCCCCAGTTGGACCAACAATTGCGACCATTTCACCCGGCTTCACCGACATATTATAATCAGTCATCAACGGCTGATCAGGTACATAACTAAAGGCGACATTTTCAAAGATAACCAGGTCATCTGTTTCAATTGGTTCAACCGGCTCTGGGTTGTCCATCTCAGGCTCATCCAGCACTTCAAAAATACGTTCAGCTGATGCCACTGTTGCCTGAATGGTATTCGTTAAGTTAGCAATCTGAGTGATTGGCTGACTAAACTGATTCGTGTACTGCAACATCGCCTGGACATCACCCAAGCTGACTGAACCTGACGCCACCTTAATGCCACCAATTACAGCCATCGCAAGGTAATCCAAATTATTGACGAAACGCATCGATGGGAAAATCAACGTCGAAACGAACTGCGCTTTCCAGGCCGACTTATAATACGTTTCGTTTTGTGCATCAAAATCAACCATGACGTTCTTTTCTTGATTAAACGTCTTTACCACCGTGTGACCGGCAAACGTTTCTTCTACTTGGTCATTCAGCAAACCAAGTGACGCCTGCTGACGGGCAAAGAAACGCTGTGACAACGGCGCAATTGTCCGCACGATTAACAATGAAATTGGGACTGTCGCAAATGCGACCAATGACAATTGCCAGCTAATTGTCAGCATAAAGTAAATTACACCGACGAATGTCAAAGCTGATGTCACCAACTGAATCAGTGACTGATTTAGCGTTCCTGAGATGTTATCCATGTCGTTAACAACACGTGACATGATGTCCCCGTTTTGGTGGGTATCATAATACGACACCGGCAACTTCGTCATTTTCACTTTGAAATCTTGACGCAATTGATAGACCGTACGTTGCGCAATTCGAGTCATAATCCATTACTGCGTGATTGAGAAAATCGCACTCAAGACATATAAGATTGACACGAAAACTAAGATTTGGAAAACCTTATCCATGTTAATGTGAATGACTGTATGCATTTTCACTGAGCGTGTCACGTCATTAAAGATAACCGTTGTCGCTTCACCCAAAACCTTTGGTGCACGAACCGACAACACAACTGATACCGCTGCAATAATTAACGAAAAGATAACGCCGGCACGATCCTTACGCAAATACTTAAACAAGCGAATGACCGTCGGCCAGAAATTGACTGCTTTTTCGACAGGGCGTCCCATGCCGCCACGGCCACCACCGCGACCGCCACTAGTATAACTACGCATTGACACCCACCTCCTTCAAATCTGCTTCAGACAATTGGCTCCGCATAATTTCTTGATATGCTGGGCAAGTCTTGGCTAGGTCTCGGTGTGAGCCAACCCCGGCTAATTCGCCATTGTCTAGCACCACGATGACGTCAGCATTCATGACCGTCGCAATTCGTTGGGCAACAATGACCTTGATTGCCGGTGCCAAACGTTCGTCAGCATTAATAGCAGCTCGCAAACGTGCATCCGTGGCAAAGTCTAGCGCTGAGAACGAATCATCAAACACATAAACCTTCGCGTCTTTAATCAAAGTACGGGCAATCGCCAAACGTTGACGCTGACCTCCCGAGAAGTTAGCCCCGCCTTGCTCAACCGTCATATCCAAGCCACCTTGCTCTTGAATAAAATCATCTGCTTGTGCAATTTTCCAAGGCATCCCAAATTTGTTCGTCTGTCGCATATGGCATACCGAACGTCATGTTTGAGCGGACCGTTCCGGTGAACAATGTCGCTTTTTGCTGGGTAATCGATACTGCCTCGTGCAAATCATGTTGAGAAAGCTTTTTGACATCAACCCCTGACAGGTCAACGTGACCACTGGTTGCATCAAGCAAACGCGGAATCAAGTTAACCAGCGTCGACTTACCTGAAGCGGTTCCACCGATAATCGCCATTGTTTGCCCCGCTGTTGCTTGGGCAGTAATATGACTCAACGCTGGTCGTTCGGCGCCTTCAAATCGATATGACACATCATCAAACGCCAATGATGCTGGTCCGTCAGGCAATGCCACCGTTTGATCAGCATCCGTAATCGTGTCAGCCGAATCCAAGACCTCATTAATACGGTCCGCTGATGCTTGGGCACGTGGCACCATGACAATCACCATTGATAGTTGCATAAAACTCATCAGAATTTGGGTCGCGTACGTCAAAAATGCCACCAAGTTTCCCATTGGCATCAGGTCAGCACCAATCAACTTGGCTCCCAACCAGACAATCCCAACGTTGGTGAATGACAAAATAATCGTCATCACTGGCATCATCATCGCAACTGTCGTAAAGACAACACGTGCTGTGTGTGTCAAATCATAGTTGGCCTCTTTAAACTTATCAACCTCGTAGTCATCACGATCAAACGCACGGATAACGCGCACACCAGTCAGTCCCTGCTGGAAAATCAGATTGATTTTATCAACCTTCTTTTGCATCGTCTTAAAACGCGGTACCGAGATGCGCATATTGATAAACACAGCGAGGGCCAAAACTGGCAACGCAACTGCGAAAACCATCGTTAAACGATGATCCAAACGCCATGCCATGATGGATGCACCCACAAACAAAAGTGGTGACATCAACATCATACGCAACACCGTTTGGAACACGTTTTGGATTTGCGTGACGTCATTTGTCGTTCGGGTAATCAGCGTTGCGCTTCCAAATTTATCAACGTTCTTGGCATCCATAAAGGTAACCTTACGGAACAGCGCACTACGCAACTTCATCCCCAAACGTTGACTCTGGGTCGCCGCAAAGAACACATTCAACGCTGCCCCTGACCAGCCGGCAATGGCAATCAACAACATGATGCCACCCATGCGCCAGATATAATCGATATCGTTTTGGGCAATTCCTTTATTAATAATGTTCGACGTAATTGTCGGCAATGACAAATCCGCCGATACTTGAACCATTAAAAACAACACCGCCAGTATGACTGGAATGGGTTGTAAATATCGTTTTCCTATTCGAAACATAATCATTCCTCACGTTCTGTTAGACACCGTTAGTTTACTCGCCTTTTTCGGATAATAAAAGAAAAAGCTCATGGAGCACCATGAGCTTTGATTATGTTTACTTATTTTGACCAACGAACTCCCAAAAGAGCTCACTTGCCTTAGAATGTTGGGCCGTGTTCTTACGCATAAAGGCCAATTGACTCACATCATTGAGGTTAATCGGACGCTTGATGATATCTGGGTTAGCCGACATATCAACGCTCTTTTCCATCATGATTGAGACACCCATCCCGTTAGCAATCATATTTAAGATGATATCGATACGTTGCCCTTCATAGGCCACTTTTGGCTCGAAGCCAGCGGTACGGGCCATTGCCATCACACGGTTATAAATCGTTGTTTCACGCCCGAGCAATAGGAATTCTTCATCTTGCAAATCGCCGATTTTCACCTGCGTCGTGTCAGCCAATGGATGGTCTTTTGGTACAACGCAAACAAACTGATCCTTATCCGTCACGATTGTTTCGTACTTCTCATTAATGTCCCCGAAGTCACGACCAAACACCACATCCGCCTTACCATTGTCCAACGACTGAGTAATAACGCCGTGATCAACTTCAGATAGGTGCAATGAAATTTCCGGATGATTATGATGGAATGCAGCAATCAACTCAAACCCGCGATAGTTGGAAACTGATGGAATCGCAAGGATCGTCAGCGTATTTTCAGATTCCGCTGCGTGCTGATTAAGTGTACGCAACATCGCATCATATTCGGATCTAATTTTGGCTGCATAAATAGCAGTAATGCCCCCGGCCTCAGTTAACTTGATGGTCCGGTGGCTACGCTCAAACAGCTTCGTATCCAATTCCTTTTCTAGCGCTAAGATTTGTTTTGAGATGTTACCTTGCGTCGTGAATAAACGTTCGGCAGTCTCGGTATAGCTTAGCGTTTTCGCCAAATCTAAAAATACCTCAAACTTATGGATATCCATAATACGTCCTCTTAAATATTACTCTTTGGAATAGTTTATCACATTTTTGGATTTGTTGCGTTTACTTATTAAGCGTAAGATAGAAATATCGCGTTTCATGGGGGTAAGAGAGAATATGAATATGCCTACTGGTATTATTATTAATGCTTTGTCCGTTTTAGCGGGCGGTATCGTCGGTGGCCTTTTCGGCAACCGCATTTCTGATAAATTTAAAAATGAAATTAACATGATTTTAGGCGTCGCCTCAATGACAATGGGTGTCATCGCCATTGCGCCAACTAAGAACATGGCGCAAGTCATCTTTGCTTTGATTCTTGGGACATCACTTGGGTTAATTTTCCACGTTGGTCAACTGGTTAACCGTGGTGCTGGTTTTATGCAACGCCAAATTGCTCGCGTTATTCCAATGAAATCAAGTATGCCTGAAGATGAATTCATGGCAACCTTGTTGACGGTCATCGTCCTATTCACCGCCTCAGGAACTGGTATCTACGGTTCCTTGGTTAACGGTATGACTGGTGATGCGACAATTTTGATTTCTAAGTCAATTTTGGATTTCTTCACGGCAACGATTTTTGCAGCTAACCTTGGCTTTGTAGTCTCAGTAATCGCCGTACCACAATTTATTTTCTTCTTTATTCTATTCTTGCTTGCTGGGTTCATTTACCCACTAACGAACCCAGCCATGATTACAGACTTCAAGGCTGTTGGTGGTGTGCTGATGCTAGCCACTGGATTCCGTATGATTAAAGTTAAGATGTTCCCCACTACAGACATGATTCCTTCAATGATCATCATCATGCCACTTAGCTGGCTATGGATGACCTACATTCTACCTGTACTAACCCACTAAACACAAAAAACCGCTTAATTCACAAATCGTGAATTAAGCGGTTTTATTTTTCAACTAATTAGCTGATTTGTAATCGATGCGAGCTTCAAAATTACTTTTCAGAAATAGCTGCGATACCTGGCAAAGTCTTACCTTCCAAGTACTCCAATGAAGCACCACCACCAGTTGAGATGTGGCTCAATTGGTCAGCAACACCAAGTTGTTGAACAGCGGCAGTTGAGTCACCACCACCAACGATAGTCGTTGCACCGTTCTCCTTAGTTACCTTAACCAATTCTTCACCGATAGCCAAAGTTCCCTTGGCAAAGTTAGGCATTTCGAACACACCCATAGGTCCGTTCCAAACAACAGTCTTTGCGTCTGACAAAACTGACTTGAACAATTCGATTGACTCAGGACCAGCATCAAGACCCATGTAACCGTCCTTGATACCATCCTTAGCAATGTACGTGTCAGCATCGTTAGCAAACTTGTCAGCTGCTACGGCGTCAACAGGCAATACCAACTTGTTGCCAGCTTCTTCAATCAATTGCTTAGCCAAGGCGACCTTGTCTTCTTCAAACAATGAGTTACCGATAGCCTTACCGTTAGCTGCGTCGAACGTAAATGCCATTCCACCACCAACGATAACCTTGTCAGCCTTCTTCAACAAGTTCTCGATAATAGTAATCTTGTCTGAGACCTTAGCACCACCGATGATAGCAACGAATGGACGCTCTGGGTTTTCAACGGCACCACCCAAGAACTTGATTTCCTTTTCCATCAAGAATCCAGCAGCAGTTTGTGCGATGTTTGAAGCGATACCAACGTTTGAAGCGTGGGCACGGTGAGCCGTACCAAAGGCATCGTTAACAAAGACGTCACCCAATGAAGCCCAGTACTTACCAAGCTCAGGATCGTTCTTTGACTCGCGCTTAACTTCTTCACCGTTAACAACGTCTTCGAAACGCGTGTTCTCGAAGATCAAAACTTGACCATCTTCCAAACCAGCGATTGCGTCTTCCAATTCCTTACCTTCAGTAGCAGGAACGAAAGTAACAGGTTGACCCAACAAGTCAGCCAAACGTTGTGCAACAGGCTTCATTGACAAGCCCTTCTTGTCATCTTCACTCTTGATACGTCCCAAGTGTGAGAACAAGATAGCGCGTCCGCCGTTATCCAAAACGTACTTAATAGTTGGCAATGCAGCTACGATACGGTTGTCGTTTGAGACAACAACTTCACCGTTCTCTTCCTTCAAAGGAACGTTAAAGTCAACACGCATCAAAACCTTCTTACCCTTCAATTCCAAGTCTTCAACAGTCAACTTAGCCATTGTAAAAGTCCTTCTTTCTGTGTGTGATTGCTTTTAATAAAAATCAATAACTATATTATATCAAAAAACAGGTGGTTCAGAATGTCTAAACCACCTGTTTTTACTCTATCTACTAGAAACTAGCAATTAGAGAGTTGCCAAGTGCAACAACGTACGGATCATGTTTGAAGTGAAACCGTATTCGTTGTCGTACCATGCAGCAGTTTGAACCAATTGCTTGTCACCAACAGTGATGACCTTAGTCAAAGTTGGGTCAAATACAGCACCGTGCGTGTCGCCGATGATGTCTGATGAAACGATTTCGTCTTCGTTTACACCAAATGAATCGTTGACATACTTCTTAACAGCGTTGTTAACTTCTTCGGCAGTTACAGTCTTTGACAATACAGTCGTCAACTCAGTAACAGAACCGTCAACAACACCAACACGTTGTGCGTGACCGTCCAACTTACCAGCAACAGAAGGAACAACCAAACCGATAGCCTTAGCGGCACCAGTTGAGTGAGGAATCGTGTTTGCTGAAGCAGTACGGTTTGAACGGAACTTTGATCCCTTAGGACCGTCCAAGATCATTTGCGTTGAAGTGAAGGCGTGAACCGTCGTCATCAAACCGATCTCGATACCAAATTCCTTGTCCAATGCGTTAGCCAATGGAGCCAATGATTGCGTCGTGCATGAACCAGCTGATACGATGTGATCATCTGAAGTCAAAGTGTCTTGGTTAACGCCGTAAACAACCGTTGGGATGTTTCCAGCTGGAGCTGAGATCAAGACCTTCTTTGCACCTGCATCCAAGTGAGCTTGTGACTTTTCTGCTGAAGTGTAGAATCCAGTAGACTCCAAAACGATTTCAACACCATCGTTAGCAACCCACTTCAAGTCAGCTGCGTTACGCTCAGCGTAAACGCGGATCTTCTTACCATCAACGATGATACCTTCTTCGTCAGCTGAAACTTCAGCGTTCAAAGTACCGTGCGTTGAGTCATACTTCAACAAGTATGCCAACATAGCAGGGTTAGTCAAATCGTTAATTGCAACAACTTCGATGTCATCCGCAGTATCCTTCAACTCAAGGATGCGACGGAAGGCCAAACGACCAATACGGCCGAAACCGTTGATACCAATCTTAACAGTCATTATTAAGATTCCTCCCAGAAATTCTTTGTAAACGTTTTTACGTTGTCTATTATACGACTTTGTATAAAGTTTCGCAAACAGTTGTAACAACGTGCTTTCAACATCGCAACAAATATGAAATTTGTTACGAACCGAGTCGATCTTTCGTTCTGAAATAAATCAGTACTCCTAACCAACCGATATATTTATTATACGCCACTAGCTTAAAAAAAGCTCACTTTTGCTTTGATTAAGAACAAAAATGCCCAGGATTCGCTCCTGGGCATTTGTTACTTTTTCATAGAATTTACAAGACGACGCTTTGTACGGCGGAACGTTGTTGACATGAAGCTCG
Organism: Weissella confusa; assembly: GCF_004766315.1. GTDB lineage: Bacteria > Bacillota > Bacilli > Lactobacillales > Lactobacillaceae > Weissella > Weissella confusa_A. The sequence goes on from NZ_PVSN01000054.1 coordinate 33,359, forward strand.
TGTGCAATTCAATCAATGTCAAAATCACAAGCAACGTCACCGTTCCAATAACTGAGAACCACGTCCCTGTCATATCAATCAATGAACGTTCGTCATGGCTAGCCAATGAAATTGACGATGCCTTAACAACCTCTTCCTCTGACAAAGCTTCGCTAATCAAATCGAAGTCTGCCATGCCAATCATTTGTTGCAACGTAAATGGGTCGTTCAATGATTGGAACTCGTGTAGGTTTTCCTGTAGTTGATCTTCTTCACTCTTCAAACGATCTTCCCAACCATCGCGGTCGTTATCAAAAATCGTTAGCAAACGAATTTCGTGAATCAAAAAAATGTAGTCAGCGACATATTGGTAGGCGGCTTGTTCTAGAGACAACAACCCTTGTTCCATTTGTCCTTGGTGATCGCTCAATTGATGAGTTGCCTTCTTCAAAGCATCTACGACATCGGCTTGTGCCTTAAAGCGATCGCGCATACTATCGACCTTCCCCAACGCGGTCGTATACGCCGTATACATTTCTTCATTATCAGGCGTATCCGCCATTGGTACAGCAGACGTTTGTGCGTTTGTATCAAACACTTTCGTCTCTTCCCCGTATGCTGTTACTTGCATGCCTAGTGCGACAATAAATGTCACAACTGCCATACCAACCTTTTGCCACTTTTTCATAACATTCATGCCTTCCATTTCTCTCTTGTAAAAGAATAGCAAGACATTTTAGATTTATTTGGCGTAATTTATGACGAAATTCCAGAAAATGTGAATTTTTAATGTGCTATGTCCCAAAACAAAACGCACCCGGCCTCACAGAACCAGATGCGTTAGAAAACTCGCTTATTTTTGCAAAACAATTTGGTGCGCTTGACTAGCGTTTGCACCACTCAAACGAGCTAGTGCATAACGTGCTACACGACCTAATCCGCGTAGTACGTGTACGCCACGCAAATCCCAAAGGAAATCAATCGCAGTTGCTAACGTCACTAAGATCAACCATGCAATCGCCATCAAAAGCCCCAAAACAAATACTCCATTCCATGCTGCAATCATAACATTACCTCCCACAATTAATTTAAACCTAACTGATATTGTTAATTAAAGTCCTAAACGTCTATCGCTTAGGACATAATTTATTATATATTAGGTTTTAACTAATTTCAACCCTAAAGTTAGGTTTTAATTAACGGTAACTAATGCGGTCCATTGGGTGGGCTGCGTTAAAGGCATTAATAATCTCAAGCACGTCTCGACGAGCTGCCCCTTTTTGGGCGTACTTAACTGCTTTTTGCTTATCTTTTGAGACGTTTGATAGCGTTGATTGAAAATGCATACCGTTACGTTGTTTAGATGGTAAAGCCATAATCGATTCCTTCTTTCAACATGTTAGCCAGGGAGTAATCCACGGCGCTGATAATAGTTAACCGTCTCATCAGCAAAATCACTTGGGTAGCCCAAATGCTCTTCTAACATCCAAGCTGCAAAAGGTTCATCTGAGTGTTGACGGGCAATACGCATTAAATCATCTTCTGAAGTCATGTAGGCAATCACTTCTTCACGCGCGTTAACTTCATTATTGTGGGCCCGGACAGCATCATAGTCCAAATGATCCCCTAAATCAGAAATAGCGTGATGATATTCTTCGACCAGCGTACGTGCCTTATCGAATGTATCTAGTTCGCGGTCGATGAAGATGTATGCCTTGTCACCTTTCAAGTAAGCAACACCGTCTAATCCCGAATTTTCTTTTAATGGCATCGTATCTAGAATGATAGGTTCTAACCCGTGTTGCGTCAGATCATCCTCTACGCGCATTAATAGATCATCGTAATCATTACTTCGCATTGCGGTCCTCGTAGTCAGCAATCAATCCTTCAATATATGCCTTGGCACGGTCGATAACACGGTGACGATCTTCGTCAGGCAATCCTGAAATATCCAAGCCCCAGTGTGCTGCCATCAAAACTGGTTCATCAGTCGCAACGGCCGTTGAAACCTTATCTGGATCTTCAACTAGGTCAGACTTTGACACACCAAAGTATTCAGCCATTGCTTCAATCTTACCGATACGTGGGTACGTCTTACCGTTTGACCAATCAGAAATTGTTGCCGTTGAAACACCAACGATTTCAGCCAAACGGGCCGCTGTAATTTCTCGTTGCTTGATTAGGCGCTTAATGTTTCGCCCCATAATCTCCTTACCTTCTGATGATGCCATAATTTTCACCTTTTTCTTGTTTGTGTTTTTAATGTTTATTTCAGTCTTATAGGTATTATATTAAAGGTAAACTTAACAAAATGCAAGGTTAAACCTAATCTATTTTATGCTATTGCGCGCTTTAAAAGAATTGGGCTATACTAAATAACGTATTGGACTTGTAGTGTAATGGATATCACGTCGGATTCCGGTTCCGGAGATGAGGGTTCGATTCCCTCCAAGTTCATCATATATGCTAAAAAGACCGAGATTTTAAAATCTCGGTCTTTTTTCTATCTATATTATTACTTAGCTACCTTCGCGTAACCTGTGCTGTAATCAATCACAACACCTGGCTCTACGTTAGGAACGAACACATTAAACTCAAGTGAGCCATCTGATGACTTCGCTTCAAGGTGTGATCCAGATGGTACCAAGTTATCCCCATCGTAAACTGGCGTTACACGGTAACGCACCGTCTTGCGGTTATCTTGCGCACGTCGCACTTGTGTCTCGTAGTAGTTTTGACCAGTGTTGCTGTCGTTACCATTTGACGCTTGGTTAGCCCACGCCGTTTGCGCTGTGATGTTTTGTGGATTTGCCTCAGAACCATCAAAACCACGTACACTTCCAGCCAAAGCGTAACCGATTGAGTGCCCACGATTATAGAGCATCTTGTAGTTACCACCAATTGATAGCTGGTGCCAGCCAACTGGTTGCATTTGGCGACTATTACCCGTTTGATCACGTGATTGATATTGACGGCTAGCCTTTGTTAATAGCGCATTGGCAGTGCCAGCTCGACCCAAAGAATCCTGCTTAGCAAGTTGCACATATGGCGCTGAACTTACCTTGGCATTCAAATCAGTCTTATTGTTGTTAAGAATGAAAGCACCACTACCATTAAAGCGAACGCTATTCGTACCCAATTGCTTCACCACGTTAGCTGTCAAAACTGATGATGCTAATGATTCATTTGGGCGCTCGTCTGACGTGCTGCCATAATTAACTTTCGCATCAGACTTAACGCTTGATTGTGCATAATTTGTCTTCGTTACTTGTGTGCCATTATTATCTTTTAGCACGGTTTGTTGCAATGCAAATACACCCAATGCAATTACAACACCCGCTACAGATACTTGTCGCTTACGTCCCATGTCAAAAACTCCTTCTCTTATATCCCTGAGATATTATTATACCAGCAAGTTCTACTTAATATTGTCTTTGAACTGTCAAAAGTTGCATGTTATCTGGTATTATTAGGGCAATTAATAAAGGTGAATTGTCAATTCAACCGGAACACTTGAGATAAATAATATTCTTTAGCCGATCTCCAGCCGAAAAGCTTTCGAGGTCGGCTATTAATTTGCTCAACCATTTGTTCAATGTATTCGTCTGAATA
>NZ_PVSN01000017.1 GCF_004766315.1 Weissella confusa
ACGGTTCAAGTTAAAGCATCGGTCATGATAAGCGGATGGTAACCGACGTTCAAGTAGTGATAATTAAAACCAATTTTTTCTTGATGACCAAAGGTCTCAAAGTAGGTTGAATCCAAATCTAGCACCAGTTCAGTATTGGCTGATCTTTCATCAATTAAAGAGACAATACGACGATTTAATTCTTGTAGCTCATCAATGTCTTCGTTCGTGAGATGTGATAGAAATCTGGAAATAGTTGGTTGAGATGCCATGTTTTGCGCATAAACAAGTCGATGTTCGATATCTTGGGTCAAGTAATCTGCAACGTCGTCGTTGCGATAACCTTCGATAACTTGAATGAGCATTTGCAATAACAATTCTACCTTAGCATAGCGTGGATTTTTGCGATTATCGTTGAATTCAACGTTATTAAAGAGCCTGGAAATTACAGGCGAATTCAGAAAAATACTAAGCAGCACGTTGCCACCATCCGAGGTAATTGGTGCCCCATTGTCTGAAACTGCAACTAAATGGTTGCTAGGTAATACTTTTTGAGTCATAATTTTAGACGCTCCAATTTTTGAGTATTTGGTTTGTTTTCCACTAACAAAATATCATAAAAAAGAGCTCCTATGGTTTTCACCCAACGGGTGAAAGCGCAAAACCCGCTGAAACGGTATTAACTTGCTGTTTCAGCGGTTTTTTGTTTGTCTTGATGAATAATCCGGGTCAATAACTTTGATGCAGGTGCCACACCTTCAAATGCTGCATCACCATTTGATAACGCACCATCTGCTGACCCATTCGCATAATGAGTTACGCGTTCAAAGTATCGGGTATCTATGGCGATTACGACGTTGTAGAGGAGCTTGATGTTGTTGAATACACAGAGTCACTGCCACAAGTACATGATCCCATTGATGATTTGGATGACTTCAAAACTCGACAGGCTCAATACTTTACACCTTCCACTTTGAAGAATGGGCTAACACGTAGTCGAGAAAATATCGCTGACATTCAAGGCATTTTGTTTGACTTGGATAACGTGCCAGACCGTGACGAGTTGCAACACGATTTCTACACTCTGCTAACTAAGACGAAGTTGGAAGTTTATCTGTGGCTCACACCATCTGCAATAGCTATTGGCGGCCACGAGAACGGCCACAGGCTATTTATTCCACTTGCACAAGCAATTGACCCAAGGCTACTTGGAAAGGCCGTAGATGAGCTTACAATCGCTTTTGCAAAGGCCGGGTTTAACCTGCTCAACTATGGTGTCGATTTAACAGCTTCTAAGACGGTTTCTAGGCTTATGGGCCTACCACTTCAAAAGACAGGAACAATCGTTCCATGGGACTTGTCAGAACGATTTAAGTACAAGGTTAAGGCAGAACATCACGACTCTGGTTTTGTCCCGATTGGTTCAGATGATATGCAAGAGTTCAACGCACCAACAGTTGAAAATCTAACAAGTTTCATCAGTGGTTACGTTGACAAGCACAATATCACTTTTAACAAAGGCGAACGTGACAACAACTTGACTCGTCTAATCGGTGGGGTTGCTAAGGCATTTGCTGGTGTGGCAGATGATGACCTTATTGAGGCACTTTACAACTCAAACATCGCTCAACTACTCGACAACCCAGGTAAAGATATTACTAACAAGACACGACGATTATTGAAAGGATAGATCATGGAAAGTGAATTAGCATTACGGTCTGTCCGTGCATTCGAACAAATTCAAATTCCACATACGCTTGATGATGTATATGGTGGACGCGGGACTACTGATTTCGTGGACAGCTTGGACTGGCTCAGTTCAACAGTTAAAAATCGAACTGCTGACGGTGAGCATGGTGATATTAAGTACACTATCAACTCAGTCACGGCGTTCTCAAAGTGGTTGGTTAGTTTCGACGACTACGCAGTTAAAAATGACTGGGGATATCATTGGAACGGCAATTACTGGGAACGTATGGCTGTCAAGCAAGTCTACAACATGATCGATGTGGCTATTATGACAATCGCTGATTTGCTGCATCTTGCAATGAATAAGAAGCGTGAACTGCAGCGTGACATCAAGCCGTATCTAATTGAGCGGTCACGAGATTTTGATGACACAGTCAAGCCAAAGTACATTGCATTTAAAGGGTGGACACTCAACGTTACAACTAACGGATTTTTTCCACCAGAGAAGAGTATGAACATCATCGGAGGTTTCGACTTCGCACCTGATCCAGACAAAATCCCGGATACATGGATTGCGTATTCACAATATATTTTTGGAGATAACGCACGATTCTTTTGGGCTTGGATGGGATATGCATTTCAAAACGACATGAACTGGAAGCAAGGCGCGTTGTTCTTGCTTGACCCAATTGGCGGAACTGGTAAGACATATTTCGTGACTAAGCTCACTCAAGCTTTGTTTGGTTCACAACGAGTTGGGGCGTTCAAGTTGAAGAACATCCAAGGTGATAAGGCACGATTTGAAACAGCACGCTTCGTTGATAAGTCATTGATGGTTGATGATGATGCCAGTCGAGCACGTATTAAGGAAGACGATACATTCAAATCAGTCACCGGTGGCGGGCTTTCACCAGTTGAACGAAAAGGTATTGATGGAAGCGAATATAAAATAACAGCGAAGATGATTATCAACGTTAACGAGATGCCAATTTTCAACAATGCCGGAGCAATTAAACGTCGATTGCATATCATCAAGACGGTTGCACCTTTTGTAGATGCAGACGAAGAAGCACGCCGTGACGAGTTGTTCCCAGAAGAAAAGCTTCAAGATGAAATTCCATCTCTGGCAACGTATGCGATTGAAATGTATCAGAAGGCCAAAAAGGAAGATTGGCAAATTATTGGAAACATTGTTGACGACATCGTTGCAACTGACCCATTCGCCGAATGGTTTGGAAACTTGCAACAAGGAACATATAAAGCGTCTGAGCTATATGATAAGTTCGTCGAGTATTACGTGAGTTTGGATATTAGCAAGGACAATGATCCAATGAGCACAACCGCCTTTGACAGGAAAATGGCAAATTATGCCAACAAGAAGCGTCTAAAAGAAGGCGCCGTCTATGAAGTGAAAGGCGGATAAATCGCCGGTGTAGGGTTGTGTAGGGTTATGACGGGTTTGGGTGGTGGGTTAAACCCTTGGTATATATACCTTATGTAGGGTATGTAGGGTTATTTATTTTATTTTCCATAAATTAAAAAAGAAGTTATATATATAAGAATATATAGGACCGTACAACCCGTAATTTGTCCGTTAAGCCTTGGTGTGACTGGGTTTCTGTTTAATTTAACCCATACATAACCCAACACCATAACCCAACATCAGAGAAAAATGACTATGAACGAATTATTTACAAGCTTGGCAAACTTTCTTAAGCGTGAGTTTGGTGCGATTAACGACAAGTTGGACAGTTTGAAAGGCAACAGCGACCAAGTTGGTAGTGTGAAAATCTTTGACGCGCTGATTGAGTTGGACAATGAGTTCGCATCTGGAAACATGATGGGACAAAACGGACAACGCAAGTTCCGACCAAAGGGTTATCACGACTATCAGGACGAATTGGTTCAAGCGCTGGACGAGTTGAACGATAAGACGAAGTTGGAAATCAATCCGGATGACGCATTGGCAGTTAGTTTGGTGTTTTATCAGACGAGAGTGAAGCAAACAACGAGATCAACTAAAGACTTAGACAACATGGAAAAGCCAACACTGGACGCTATGCAGGAAGCGCTTGGCTTTGATGATGCACAAATTGTTGATAAGCGCAGCCGAAAGATGATGCATTTTACACGGGCGCTTCGAATTGAAATTTGGAGGATGTAAGGATGACTGAAAAGGCACATAAGTTTGTTGTTCGCAGTAATGAACATGATATTTCAGGCAATTATAGTTATCTTAGAGCGTTCGGCACTCATTTATATACGTTTTTCGACATAGAAGATGCGACGAAATTCGATACGCGAGAAGAGGCGCAAGGATGGGCTAATTCTCATCAGATGGTTATCGAAATTGATGAAGACGGAAACGAGGTTGAATAATGCGAGAAATTAAATTCAGAAACATACACGGGCAGCCGGAACAATACACAGGCATTAAGGATATTAACGGCGTTGAGATTTATGAAGGCGATATTATCAAGTTTCACGTAGTGATGTTGTCCCCTGATGACAAGGTTGGATATGTTAAATATTATCCAGAATACGGTTATTCAATCGTGCTAACGCTTAATCGTGTACTCAGGCAAGAATACTGGGCGTCAGGCGATAAACACACGGTTGAAGTGATTGGAAATATCCACGAAAACGAAGAACTACTACACTAACAAAACAGCCAAGGGTGAAAAGACTGTGAGCCCGTATGGAGGAAATAAGATGATTATCGTTAAGTGGCAAGAAGTGATCAATGGCAAGAAGAAGGATATTCACCAACACGTTGTGAACATGCAACTGGCCAATCAACTGCGTAACAGTAAGCGTAGCGAAGGAATTAATGCATGGATTGAGATGGAGGAGAAGTAATGACGCTGAACAATTTGAAGGACGTTTTTGAAAATCCGGATCAGCTACCGTTTTTCACGCCAATCTTGTTCAATACAATGGGCTTTTATGTGGGATATGTTCGTGTACCTGCTGACTTTCTCGTTAAGCTTGATGTAGCAACTGAACATTCATTAGTTAATTTCTCTCTAAAAGGTGTGGATTATCTAGACGAGGCATTCAATGGGTATACAGATAACGAAATTACATTTGGAAATGTAGCTAAAGATGGTTCTGTGATTTTTGGAATTGATGATAACCATATCGTAGCGAAATATTACGAAGGCATGGAACACGATACACAAGCGTTAGCGGACTTTTTGAAGAGTATATATGAGAACCGTGAATTGTTGGAGGATAAGTAATGAAAATTACAGCAGAAGTAAGTGGGCAAGATATGGCTACGGTGCTTGTGGATAATACATCGCCAGTTGGCGATACATACCATGACAAGGTAAGTAACGCCAAGTTGCTTGAAGTAACTGAAATAGTTACAAGAATGATTGACGATATTTGGTGGATTTATTACCAAAACAAGGACCGTAATGAGGCTTCCGTTAAAGAGGCTAGTGATATTGCTAAGACCGCTTTGTTGGGTGTTAAGGAAGCCCTGGAAGAATTAAGTGAGGAAGATTAATGGCACATTTGATTAGCGAGGCAATCTTGTGGATTGTAATTGGTATTTATGCATACTGGACATATAAAGCTGATAAAGCGCGACGCGAATACGAACGTAAGGCGCAACGTGCAGTAGAGGCAGTAGAAGGATGGCGTGATGTATATCTGAAGGTATATCAAATGAACGACTCGAAAGAAGATGATCATGCGTAAGTATTACTATTTCCGAGATAAGCAAGGCTACTTCAAACTCGCTTATACACCACAAGGCAATCGCGTGATTGTGCGGACGTGGAATAAGCGTCAGGCATATCGCACAAGTAGCAAGTGGCTCATCAAGCATATGGTCAGCAAGTGGTTAGTTGGGTATTACTATTGGGTAGAAGAAGGATAAACAAAAAGCGCCAGACCGAAGTCCAGCGCCATGTAAAAGAATTGGGGGTAAGTTCATTTTAACATGGTTCGGAGGACGTAGGAATGGCACTTTTACCAGCGGTGAATGAGAAGGCAACAAGAGAAGCGGTTCGAGAGTTTTTTGATAGTGAGTGGCCACGTATCGTTAACATGGCTGATATGGGATATGTTGATTTGAAGTCAGTTGAAATTTCAGACATGCCAAGTGCTCGATCATTTGGTAATGCTAACGATGAGAGGTTCACGAACCACACTGACGCTGTGTACTACTATGATGCCGTTGTCCATGCCATCAAGGTTATGACACAGCCACACAGGCACTTCATGTGGTTGCGATACGTCCGACACTTAGAATGGTTACAAGTAGAAGCACTGACTGGTTACAGCACTAGGCGTGGTCAAGAGATTATCGACGAAGCGTTTCTGTTGTTCGCTGATAAGTTTGCCGATGTTGATGATCTGCGAGTTAAGGAAAGCAGCAGTTATTAGTTGCGCAACTTATTAATTATTTATTGATTGACTATTTAACCAAGTGGATATATCATTTGTGTGTAATATATTATAGATAACCTGAGGGGGTACGATCATGGCTTTAGAAGACAAGATTGATGGCGCAAAGGATCAAGTAGCAGGTAAGGCGAAGGAAGTTGAAGGTAAGGTCCAAGGACTATTGGGTAAGGCCAAGGATGCCTTTGGAGATGTTAAGGATGCTGCAGAAGATGCAGTTGAAGACATCAAGGAAAAGTTTGATAAGTAATTTTTAATACTTCCAAATGCGTACTCGCTGTATTTGGAAGCATTCTTTTGTTCCTTTAGCTCAGTTGGTTAGAGCAGACGGCTCATAACCGTCCGGTCACTGGTTCGAGACCAGTAGGGAACATGGCATGGATTGATAGATGTTAGGCCTTTTCATCCCTATATGGCTACAACACTCACACAGATGTCTATCAATCTTTGCTTTTATAAGCCGATATGGCGGAACTGGCATACGCAGCGGACTTAAAATCCGTCCCTTAATTGGTTGTGGGTTCGAATCCCACTATCGGCATATTCACATCAGGTAGCAATCAGTTAGATTGTTACCTTTTTATTTTATTTTGACAAATTTTACGAAAAAAAGTGCGTATATGGTTCGCAAGTGCCGCATGCAAGGTGCAGGCGGTCCAAGTTATTATGATAGAGTACCAAAGTTGAAATAAAGCATACCGTGGCTCATTATATGTGAGTGCACGGTTTTTCTCTGTCATCAAAAAATTATTTGTAGGAGGTTAGCATGTTTGTTTTATTAAATTTTTTCCTCATATTTTTTTCTTTTTTTATTGGCTATATTGTGGGATATAAAGATAAATTATTTAAGAAGTAACGCTAGTATTGAAATTATGGGTAATAAAACGCGGTGCATACATATTACTAATTAAGAAAGGAGTTAGGTACATGGCTAAGATGACACGATGCAGATACGTCAGTCCAGCCGGTGTTAGATGCCACAGATTAGCAGAAGAACCAAACCACTACTGCGCTATGCACATCGAACATGAAGCAGAGTATCAGGTTAAGCGGAAGCAGTGGAACGTTAAGCACACGTCACACTACTACCACAAGTACAACAAGACACAACGTGTACGCAATGATACCAAGCGGGAACAGGATAAGTTCTACCGTACTAAGCAGTGGACGAATGGACTAAGACCAGCAGTGCTAGAGCGTGACAACTACCTGTGCCAATACTGCAAGGCGAATGGACGGATGACGCCAGGCAAGATAGTTGACCACATCATTCCTTATGAGTTCGATCCAAGCAAGCGCGATGACCTAAGCAACCTAGCAACCATCTGTGCTGCATGCCACACTAGCAAGACACGTTGGGAGCAGGAGTATTACGGTACAGGAGCAGGGAACGAATTGAAGAACGTGGCAGCAGTGCCCGACATTAAGTACTTACCAGATTTTATGGATAGCGCTAAAACGCAATGAGAGCCGTTTTAAGCGCTTTTTGTTTTGTCCGGCATAATTACTCGAACACGTTCTGAAAATTAAATGACCCCGCCCCTGGGTGTCTTAAAAGAAGAGCACACACATTGCTGTGTTCTTGTAAAAAAGTTTGATTTTGAAAAATTTTTAATAGGGGGGTACCCAGCAGTTAAGGAGGTGATGTTAGGTGCCACGAAAAAGCTATGAAAGCGAGTCTGACGCTGTTTTGTCGCCGACCCCGCCACATCACTTAGGCAAGATTGCAAGCGCCATGTGGCGAAAAATGGTGCCCGTACTTAACGCTTCAAACAAGATGGCTCCATTGGATAAGAATTTGGTTGAAATGTACGCAAGCCAATACGAGATTTATCGAAATGCCTATGAAGATATCAAAGAGAATGGTCAAGTTACCAAAGTTTATAAGACGGTGGTTAACCCAGTGACCGGTGATGTGATTGCTAACGATATGACGGGCTATAAGCGCAACCCAAGTACACAGATTTACTCGGATGCCATTAAGCAGTTGAAATCATTAGGTAGTGAGCTTGGTTTATCACCTGCCAGCCGTGCTGAACTTATGCAATTGAGTTTGGACGACGGAAAAGACAAGCCAAGTGCTACGGAACAACTGCAAGCGCTATTGAATGGAGGTGGTGATGATGAGAGTTGATATGACTCAATCACACGACGTTCTAGGTTGGTACCAGCAACTACATGGCGATTACGCAGACATCAGAACCAAGTACAAGGACGCTGGAACAAAGTACACATTCAGTGTCCTAGATGGTGATGTTCTGGCCGGCTACATGATTAAGCTTGCAGCGTTCCGGCATATTCAAGACTTGGTGCGTTCAGAAACAGATGATTCGTTTGATTACCATTACAACGTCAGGGAAGCCAACAAGATACTTCAATTTGCGAGTGTATTTCCTGATGTTGATACCGGTGAGCCAATGCCACTTATGCCGTGGGAAAAGTTTGCGCTAACTCAATTGGTTGGGTGGCGTGACCACCTTGGCAACAAACGATATACAACGGCTATTCTGTCAGTTGCGCGCGGACAAGGTAAAACTTATCTAATGGCTATTCTTATGGCCTATGACTTCATGATTGAGTCAATTGGATTGTCTAACCAAGACTATCTTGTTGCGTCTATCAACTGGAAGCAAACTGGTAAGCTGTTCGGTTACATTGGTACAGCGCTTAATAAGATGACAGCGGTTGAACCGTGGAAGTCCTTGGCTGCTGAATCAGGGCTGAAAGTTCAAAATGACCAGATTGTCATGAAAAACTTCAACAACATCATGCGTGCGATTAGTCATGAGTCAGGACAATATGACTCGTTCCACTTCAAGACAGCCGTTTTTGATGAAATTGGTGAAGTTAAGAGCCGTGAAAAGATTGCTAAGATTACTTCTGGTCAGGTCAAGGTGCCTAACAAGCAATTCATTCAAATTTCGACATCATACCCAGACCCAACGGTGCCATTTCATGACGACCAAAAGGCTGGTCAGCAAATCATGGAACAGGACTGGAACCGCGCAAATGACGACAATTTGGTGCTAGTTTGGGCGCAAGACAGCCTAAATGAGACATTTATGCCTGAAACTTGGGTGAAGTCGAACCCGTTGCTTGATTTGAAAGGTCAACATGATGTTTTGCTAAAGGGTTTGACAACTGAACGCGACACAAAGATGCTACAAGGTGATTTGCCAGCGTTCCAAACCAAAAACATGAACATGTGGCTGGCACAATCAACTGCCAGCTTCTTGAACTTGGCTGATGTTGAGAGTGCAGTCATTCCAGATTTTGATATTCGAGGACGACAAGTTTACGTTGGCTTCGACTACTCAATGATGTCCGATAATACGTCAATTGCGTTTGTTTATCCTTACGTGGATCCAGAAGGCAATGGGCGATGGCACATTGAACAACATTCCTTCATACCGTGGCATAAAGCTGGAAGTATTGAAGCCAAAGAGAAGCAAGATGGTATCAACTACAGTGAAGCTGAACGACTTGGATATGCAACTATTACTAGTCACGAACAAGGAATGATTAATGATGACGAAGTATATGCTTGGTTGCTTGATTACGTTGAACATAACGAATTGGACGTGTTGTTCTTTGGCTACGATGCAATGGGAGCCACTAACATGGTGAAGATGCTAGAAAATAATTCAGTGTTCCCACTGCAACCGATTAGGCAACGTACGGGTGAGCTGAAAGACGCCACCAAGTTCTTACAACGTATCTTTGTTGAGAATTCAGTTGACCGATTAGACGACATCACAATGGAAAAGGCGTTGCTGAATGCCGTGCTACGTGAAGACAGTGTGGGAATTCAAGTTGATAAGACAAAAGCCACGCTAAAAATTGACGTTGTGGACGCTATTATCGACGCCATGACACAAGCGATGTATCACTTTGAGGAGTTTGGAATGGTAAATGATGCCACATGGCAAGTTGAACACATGAGTGCACAGCAAGTTGCGGACTGGTTCAACAACGCAGAAAGCGGGTTACTTGATGATTACTAAGAAAATTAAAGGCTTGGCACGAGTGATTAGGGCTAGGTTGGACGTTATTTTGTTCAGCTTGGCACTAGTCGCTTTTGTTTTGACCATGTTTTTAACAATTAATGCATTTTTCGGTGGGATTTCACTGACTATTGCACTTGCTGTTGCCGGATATGGCGTCGTGCTTATCGACAATGGCACCAACACTAACAGAAAGGAGTAAAGGAGTATGGCAGTATTCAAGCCACCTAAGATTAGCAACATGTTCGCTGCTAGTTCTGACGGTGGCAGTTTAGATGACGGCATTGTCAACTTTCTAACTGGTGGTAATTCAGATTACGTGTCTGTGCGTGAAGCAATTCATAACAGTGATTTGTACTCGCTAGTTTCACAAGTCAGTGGCGACCTTGCAAGCTCACGATTAATTGCGGATGCAACACGTGCACAGGGTATTTTGAATAACCCTGATCCACGAACTAACCCGCATGCATTCTGGCAGTCATTCTTTGCTCAAATGTTGTTCAACGGTGAAGCGTTTGCTTATCGTTGGCGCAATGCTAACGGACAAGACCAACGTTGGGAACAATTACGGCCTTCGCAAGTTCAACCGTACATCACTGATGACGGTAGCGGGTTGTTATATCAAGTGTCATTCGATGAACCGATGATTGGTACGCAATTCTTTGGTCAGGGTGACATTATCCACGTTCGATTGATGAGTACAAACGGTGGTTTGACTGGTATCAGTCCACTCACGGCATTAAGCAACGAATTAAACGTAAAAAAAGAGAGCGACAAGCTCACAATTCAAGCGTTGAAGCAGTCGATTAATGCAAACGGTGTGCTGTCTATCAAGGGTGGCGGTTTGCTTGACTGGAAAACCAAGGCATCGCGTTCAAAGCAGTTCATGAGTCAATACACCGCTTCAAATGGCGGGCCAATTGTGCTTGATGATTTGGAAGAGTTTAGTCCGTTAGAAATCAAAAGCAATGTTGCAGCACTTTTGGGACAGGTCAATTGGACTTCGACCCAAATTGCCGAGGTTTATGGCGTACCAGACAGTTATTTGAACGGTACAGGAGACCAACAATCGTCACTTGACCAAATCAAAGGGCTGTATGCAAACGCGCTTAATCGCTTTATGAGTTCCGTTGTTGGTGAGTTAAACACTAAGCTTTCAGCGAACATCACGGCAGACGTGCGACCAGCTATTGACCCAATGGGTGATAACTATCTTGGTATGTTGGCAAATATTGTTAAGCAAGGTGCACTTGGCCAAAACCAATTTGAATATCTGGCGCGAAACCAAGGATATTTGCCTGATGATATGCCGGTTGCAATTATGCCTAAGCCAGTATTGAAGGGAGGTGAAAAGGAAGATGAAGACGATTAACGTCAAGGGCGCTGTCATGGATAACGATAGTGCATGGTTTTACGACTTCTTTGGCATGGACTACACAAGTCCTAAGTCAGTAGCAGACGTATTGAACGATGGTGAAGTTGATGATGTTGTGGTGAATATTTCATCGCCTGGTGGGGACGTGTTCGCAGCCAGTGAAATCTATTCAGAGTTGAAGGCATATCCAGGCAACGTCACGGTCAATGTGCAAGGACTAGCAGCTAGTGCTGCATCTGTAATTGCGATGGCCGGGGACACGGTGAATATGGCTCCAACCGCTCAACTGATGATTCACAAGGCATCAACTACCCAAGGTGGCAACTCTGATGACATGGACAGTGCATCAGCAATGCTAAACAACACTGATAAGTCAATTGCGAATGCCTATCAACTAAAGACAGGTAAGTCACAAGCTGATTTGTTGCAAATGATGTCTAACGAAACATGGCTGAATGCACAAGATGCAGTTGATCAGGGGTTCGCAGACAGTATCTTGTTTGTAGATGAAAATGCGTCACTGGTGACTAATTCACTGGAAGCTGCATTGCCACCTAAGTCAGCCATTAACAAGCTGATGAACATCATAGCTAATGAGAAGCAAAAAGAAATGAATAACAAGACTGATAGCCAGCCTGTGGACGATTTGAAAGCCCGCAAGTTGGCTATTTTGCTAGACAAATAAATTTACGAGGTAAAAAAATATGGATATTCAAGCATTAAACAACGCCTGGGTTGAAGCTGGACAACGATTGTCAGACTTGCAAAACAAGGCGGCTTTGTTGGTAAACGACGACGCAGCAGACGTTGACGCTATTAACTCAATTAAGAACGACATCGAAGTTGCAAAGGCTAAGCGTGACTTGGCGAAGGACAACTATGATCGTGCCGTTGAAGACCAAGCACATGCAGTTTTGAACGACCCAGAGGCTGGCAAGAAGCCATTGAACGACGAAGAGGTCAATATCAAGGACAAGTTTGTTAAGGACTTTGTCGGAATGATGAAGAATGACCCAAAGGTGGTCAACTTGGTTTCATCATCAACTGACGAAAATGGAAACGCAATTGGTTTGACGATTCCACAAGACATTGAGACGGCTATCAACACGTTGAAGCGTCAATATGATTCATTGGAGCAATACGTCAACGTTGAAAAGGTTGGAACGCCTAACGGTTCACGTGTATTTGAGAAGTGGTCGGACATCACGCCATTGACTAACTTGGATGCAGAAGATGGTGTAATTGCCGACAACGACGACCCTAAGCTATCAACCGTCAAGTACTTGATTAAGCGTTACGCAGGTATCACGACGGTAACTAACACGTTGTTGAAGGATACGGCAGAAAACATCTTGGCATGGTTGTCATCATGGATTGCGAAGAAGGTTGTTGTTACGCGTAACAATGCCATCATCGCTGCTATGAACGCAGCACCAACTAAGCCAACATTGGCAACGTTCGATGACATCAAGAAGATGGCGTTGACTGCTGTTGACCCAGCTATCCGTGCAACGTCATTCTTCATGACTAACACGTCTGGTATTGCTGTTTTGGCAACGGTTAAGGACGCAGACGGACGTTACTTGTTGCAACGTGATGTTACTCAACCTGAAAACTACATGATTGAGGGTAAGCAAGTAATCGAAATCGCTGACAAGTGGTTGCCTTCAAACAAGGGTGCAATGCCTTTGTACTTTGGTGACTTGAAGCAAGCTGTAACGTTGTTTGACCGTGAAAATATGTCATTGTTGTCAACCAACATCGGTGGTGGTGCCTTTGAAAAGGACTTGACGAAGCTACGTATTATTGATCGCTTTGATGTTAAGACAACCGATGCCGATGCATTTGTGGCTGGTTCATTCACGGCTATTGCTGACCAACCTGCAAAGACTGTTACAGCACCGGACGCGAGTACCAGCACGCCCAAGTAAGGTTAAGACTAAGGCGAATGAAGATTCAGTGACAGTGGAGGCTGAATAATGACTAATTTTGATATTTACAATGCAGGTGGGGCAAAGGTTGCTGACAACAAGCCATCACCGGTTACAGTTGGTGGACTAACACCTAACACGACATATACCGGTTGGAAGATTGCATACGCTGGTTCGGACGCAAAGGCGGACATTCCAGAGTTTAAGACTTTGCCACGCAAGTTGGCTTCTTTCAAGGTTGATAAGACGGAAATTTCTGGTAATGTTGGCGAAAGCGCAACGATTACGACTTCTGATTTTGCGCCTGCTGACGCAACTGACCAAACGTTGAAGTTTTTCACCGAAGATGGATCAATTGCAACGATTACTTTCGATCACGGCACCACTTACACGGTTAAGTTATTGAAGGCAGGTACAACTAAGTTGCACTTCAATGCTAATGACAATGGTGGAGCGCACGCAGAAGTAGTTGTAACCGTTACAGCACCAGCACCAGCACCAGCACCAGCACCTGAACCAAAGCCGAGTAGTCTGAAGACGAGCACGGGCGTTGATTCAGTGACAGTGGAGGCTGAATAATGACTAATTTTGATATTTACAATGCAGGTGGGGCAAAGGTTGCTGCAGGCAGAAAGAAAGCTTAATAGGCAGGTGAGTTAAATGACGGTCAATATTGAACAATTCAAGACACTAATGCGCGTTGATTTTGCTGATGATGACGCAATTATCAATGGCTACTTGTCTGCAGCTGAAAATTACATCAAGGATGCAATTGGAACGGATGGCAATTTCTATGCTCAACCTGCTGTTGTTGACCGTTACGAAACTGCTGTCTATGCCTATGCTGGCACGTTATACACGTACCGCATCAGTATGACTGAAGTCAAGGCGGTAACAATGGACGCAACTGTCAACTCAATTGTTGGTCAGTTGCGAGGTAAGTACGCGGAATGGGAGGAAGCACATGAGTCCGATTGAATATAACAAGCGGTTATCTTTCGGTACTATCTCGACAACAACAAACCCGAATACGGGTGGGCCTGTGCAAGCTTTCGTTCCAAAGTTCACTGTATGGGGTCAAATCAGGCGTCGAACTATGGCTAATAACTATTCTGTGATTGCTAATGGTTTGACCGACACACAGGACGTTGTTATTCGTCACAACAAGGCTGTTAACAACAGTTTGATAATGGTTATGGATAATGAGCGGTACGAGATTAAAAACGTCTCTCCTGACGAAACGCAGGGGTTTAATAAGCAGGATATTTTAACAGTTCAAAAAGTGAAGAAGACGGGTAAGTAGTTATGGCTGATTTGCACAACGACGATGATTTCGGAAAATTACTAGACGACTGGTTGGATAACGTTGAAGCCGTATCATCCCAACTATCACCTGAAGAACAGGCTGAAATAACCAAAGCTGGTGCTGATGTTTACGCTGACAAGTTGGAAAAGACAACGCACGAAAAGCACTACCGCGATGGTGTTGATGAAGAGTTGCACTTGGCGGATGACGTTAAGTCTCAAAACACCAACCTTGGTGGTGAGATTGACGGAAGCTCAACTGTTGGTTTTGGAGAGAAAGCATACATTGCAAGGTTCTTGAATAACGGAACCAAGTTTATGAAGGGTGATCACTTTGTTGAGAATACGCGTCAAGAATCAATTGATGACATTCTCACAGCTGAAGCGATTGCTTATAAGAAACGAATTGACGAGGCACAATCATGACACTAGCAAGTGACGTGGCAGACTTCTTACGGGAGTTGAAACTGGACTGGATAGATGCCGTCTATGCGGGTTCAATTCCGCAAGAATTAGCTGCCGAAACAGATAGTACCGTGGCATTAGTCACGGAAGTAATTGAGACACCAGATGAGTGGAACAACAACACATTTTCTGCGTTGTCTCAAACTGCACAAGTTCAAATATTTTACGCGACTAACTTCGGTGTTCCTATGCAGGATGTCGAAGTTTTTTTGATGAAAAAATTCATGTCCGCTGGTTGGACGATTGCGGTCAGCGATCCACACGACATCGACCCAGACACGAAACAAGTATTCAAGACGTTGCAGTTTGAACGAACGAAAAACATTTAAGAAAAGAGGAATTAGCTAATGGCTATGACGAAGGGTGGAACTATTGGTGTTGACCTTGTGACCGTCGCCTTGCTTGATGATGCGGGCAAGATTAAGACGGGTGCTGATGGTTTGACTACCGACGGTATTTTTGTGATTACTGATGAAGTTTTGGGTACTAACCAAGCCAACATCACGAACTTGGAAGGTTCAATCACTGAAATTTATGGAAATAACGGTGCTGTTGATTCATCAACAGGTAAGGGTAACACTTCAGTTGCCTTTGTATTTAATGCTTTGCCAACTGACGTTAAGCACAAGATTTTGGGGGACAAGTCTGATGGTAAGGGTGGCTGGTTGCCATCACAAATCAAGCCACGTGTCGCTGCGTTGATTAAGACGCACCACTTGGACGGAACAGACATGTTCATTGGGTTCGGTAACGGTAAGTTCACGATGACGGCTGCTGACTTAAAAACATCAACAAACACTGAACAACGTGTTACTGACCAAATGACTTACACGGCTTTGGATGTTCCTGCATGGAAGCAAAACCACAAGACGTATGAGGCATCAGACCAAGGCTTTACTGAAGCTGCGATGATGTCAGAAGTATTCGGTGGCTACACCGCTAGTACTGGTGCAACTACTGCATCCAAGTAATTAAAGGTTTAGCCATTTCAAATGGCAAACCTCCGCAAGGTCAGATTTGAAGTCCGGCCTTTGCATACATAGCTAAAGAAAAAGAGGTAAATAAACATGACTATGAAGCTATACATTAAGGCATTGAAGCGCAAGCCATTTGAAATCAAGGCATCAACCCGTTTGATGATGGCAGCAACGAAGATGCAATTGGATCAAGCTAACTTTGAGAAGAATTTGCAGGATAAGACTAAAGATTTGCCGGAGGCAGAAGCTGGCGCATTAGCTATGCAAGGTATGCTGGACTCAATGCAAAGTCAAATTGATTTCATCACGGACACTTTGGGATTGGATGACAACCTACAAGACAAGTTGGTTGAACTTGAACCGGCAGAAGTTTCAGAAATCACCGTATACATTACTCAACGGCTAATGGGTATGAGTGATGCAGATATTCGTTTGGCACAAGCTGAACAAGAAGCGGGTTTAGTACAAACGGAACACTAGAGCAACGTATCTATGAGTATCAAAACACGCTCGATGACATGAAACGTATGGGTAAACAGGCAATGCAAGAGTTCAATTGGACGCCTGGTGAGTTTTACGACCAAGACTATTTTGAACTCACAGATATGCTGTCAGTCGGAGATGAAACGACACGATTAGTTGACCCAAGCGCTTTGTTTTAGGGCGTAACTATTTTTGAGGAAAGGAGGAAAAATGAATGAGTGAGAAAGTAGCTGGTACACTCTCGACTAGCATTAAGCTTGATACCGCCGAAGCCGCTGCAAATGCCAAAAATTTGCGTACTGAAGTGCGTCAGCTTAATACGGAGTGGAAAGCACAAGAAGCTGTCTTAAAGTCCACAGGGGACAATTTGGGGGCTGCTGAAGCTAAGATGAATGGTCTTACACAGACCGCTGAAAAGCAAAAGCAATACATCAACGCTTTGAAGATGGAACAGCAGTCATATAATGACGGCACTGAAAATGGTGCTAAGAAAATGGCTGAACTTCAATCTCAAATCGAACAAGCCACTGCCAAGTACAACAAACAACAGCAACAATTGGCTAAAACTAAGGAAGCCGTTGATTATTACAAGTCTGGTTTGTCTGAACTCAATAACGAGATGAAGCAAAACGAGCAAGTAGCTAACAGTCGTATTTCACGATTGGAAGCAGAAGGAAAATCAACAGAAGCTGCCGAAGAAAAGGCAAAGTTATTGCGGTCACAAGTCGATAACTTATCGGAAGCATACGAGAAACAAGTTGCTCAACTAAGCAAGTTAGAACAAGCCGACAATGTTTCGTCAGAAAGTATGACTAAGCAACGCGTTCGAGTGAATGAAGTAGCTGAATCACTAGCTAAAGCAAAATCTGAACTTACAAGTCTTGAAAAATCAGGGAAGATTGACTTGCACCTGACCGGTTTATCACGGGCCAAAGAGCAAGTCAGCGAGATTAAAGAAAAGTGGTCAGGATTAAAGACTTCAATTGCTGGTTCTGCCATTGGTAATACGGTTGCTAACATGTTCACTTCATCGTTGGCTACCATTGGCTCACACTTGCGTGAGGCAGCTTCTGCTGGCGCCGAATATGACAAAGAACAGCAAGTTATGCAAGCGACATGGAACACATTGACCGGTAGCGCATCCAAGGGTAAAGACATGGTCAAATCAGTTAATGACATGTCAACTGCTTTTGGACAATCAAGTGACCTAGTCAACGAGTTGGACCAGCAGTTCTACCACGTGTTTAATAACAAGGGCAAGACTGAAGATATGACGAAAGCCATTCTGACGATGTCTGACACGATTGGCTTGTCAGGTGAAGCAACTGAACGTTTGGGAACCAACTTCACGCACATGATGACATCTGGCCGTATGCAGTTGGGCGATTTCAACATGATTACCGA
The DNA here is from genome assembly GCF_004766315.1 of Weissella confusa. Classification (GTDB taxonomy): domain Bacteria; phylum Bacillota; class Bacilli; order Lactobacillales; family Lactobacillaceae; genus Weissella; species Weissella confusa_A. The sequence goes on from NZ_PVSN01000017.1 coordinate 18,029, forward strand.
CCAATTGCCTATGTACGGTGAGAAGTTGCTTGATTATGAGCGTAAAGTTCAGAACAACAGCCAATTGACAATGGCACAGTTGCGTGACCAAATGTCTGCCGGCAAGATTAGCGCACAAGATGCTGAAGCTGTCATGGAAGAACTTGGTGATAAGTATGCCAAGGCTTCTGAAAACATGATGGGTACCATGTCAGGTATGGAACGTGTGATTAGTGCGCGTGGTAAGGCTTTGGCTGGTGCTTTGATTAACCCAATTTTGCAGACTAAGAACCCGTTGTTTGAGGCTGTATCTAAGTGGGTATCAGATCAATCAACTATGAAAGAGTTCGACAAGGTTGGTGCGGCATTCAGCAAGTCGCTTGGCACAATTACTAGTGCATTTAGCAAGGTATTTGCCGGTATGTCATTCAATGACAGCGCCAATAAATTCATGGACTCAATCGCACATGGTGTTGAATCAGCGTCAAAAGTCATTGCAGTACATGCACCAGAAATTGTTGATGGTGTGAAGTCAGTTTGGAACATCATCAAGATACTTGCAGAGATTGGCGAAGGTGCATTCAAAGCCATTGTTGTTGGCGTTGAGTTACTAGCTAAGGGTGCTGCAAAGCTAATGAACGGCGGTAAGTCTGCCAAGACATTCAGTGATGCGCTAGGTGATATTGCAAAGCACAAAGAAGCATTGCAGACTATCGGAGCCGTGATTGCTGGTCTTTGGGCAACGTCAAAGATGGTTGGCTTTGCTTCAAAGTTGAATGATACACGTCATACGTTAATAGACTTTGGTGGAACAGCGTTGGACGTTGGTAAGAAGATGATATTCAAGGAAGGCGTAGTCGGTGCAACTAATCTGACTAAGTTTGGAGGCGCTTTGCGTGGGCTTGGTTCAGCGTTCGCAACTGCTGGTAAGTTCTTGTTAACTAACCCATTTGGAATTATTATCACAGCTATTACAGTACTGGGAGTTGCGCTGTTTGGACTGTACAAGCACAATGCAAAATTCCGTGAGTTTGTAAACGGTATTGCCAAGAGTATTGCTAACTTTGGTAAGTCGATTGCCAATGGTTTTGGTAGTGCCATTAAGACGGTTGAAAAATTTGGATCACAGATGCTTGCCGGTTTGAAGAAAGGCTGGAATGCATTCGTTAAGGGCGCTGAAGCCTTATTTAAGACACTTGGCAAGATTCTAATCGTTTCGATTGCGTTCCCAATCGGACTTGCAACAATCATTCTGTCACCTATCTTGAAGGTGCTTAAGAGTGTTATTGACTCAATAGGTAAGTGGTGGAGTTCAAACATTGCTAAACCGTTTGCTGAAGGTTGGAAAGAAGTTGATAAGACTGTCGCCGCTGGAGCTAATGACATCAAGGAGGTTTTGGACGTAGTTTGGAAGGCTATCACAGTCGCCTGGAAGTTCTATTGGAACGCTATTACTAGTTTCTATGGTGGTATCTGGGACGGTATCAAGAAGATTGCTGGCCCAGCTGTTGATTGGATTTCTGATAAGTTGTCGGCTGTTTGGAAAGTTATTTCTAGCGTATGGAACACTTGTTGGACTGCAATTAGCAAGTTCTGGGGTTCAATTTGGGATGGCATTCGCTCAACTGGTGAAGCAGCTTGGAATTGGGTATCTGACAAGATTGGTGGTTTCTTGAAGTCCGTCAGCGACGGCTGGAATAGCACTTGGAGTGCTGTTGGTAAGTTCTTTGGCTCAATTTGGGGCGACATCAAGTCAGACGCTAAGGCTGGATTTAATGATGTTATTGGCATCGTAAACAAAGGTATCGGTGCGATTGATGATGTTATTCATGATTTTGGCGGTGATAAGCATGCAATTAAGCTAATTCCTAAGTTTGCAGCCGGCACGCCTGGAGCGCCAAAGGGCTTGGCACTGGTTAACGATGAAAAGGCAGCTGACTACAAGGAAGCGATTATTGACAACAAGGGTGAGATGAAAATCTTGCAAGGTCGTAATCGCTTGGTTAACTTTGAAGGCGGCGAAACGGTCATTCCAGCTTCAGCCACTAAGCAGATGATGAATGCGTTCGGTATTAATGCCTACGCAGACGGTACAAGTGGCTGGTTTAGCTCAATTACTGGTTGGGTTAAGGATAAGTGGGACACACTTAAAACTGTGCTCAAAGACCCCGTCAAAGCGCTGGGTAACGTTGTAGATAAGGCTGTGAATGTATCTGGTATGAGTGATTTCGTTCAATCATTCGCACCAGGCGCAGCACATGCAGTGTTGAGTGGCATTTCTGAACCAATTAAGAAGTTGCTTAAGAGTTTGTCAGATAAACACGATACAGAAGATGGTGGTGGTCAACACGGAAACCCCGGTGGTGCTGGCGTGCAACGGTGGGCTGATTTGGTAAAGAAGGCTTTGGCCGCCAATGGTTTGTCAACTTCAAGTGATATGGTTGATAGAGTTCTTCGTCAGATGGCCACTGAATCAGGTGGAAATGAAAATATAACGCAACCAGGAATTGACCCTGATGGAGATGGTTCAGGGCCAGCCATTGGATTGATGCAGATTAAGCGCAGAACATTCGAGGCAAATGCATTCCCAGGACATGGAAATATTTTCAATGGATATGATTCATTGCTTGCTGGTTTAAATTATGCTAAGAAGCGATATGGTGACAGTTTGTCATTCTTAGGTAACGGGCATGGTTATGCTAATGGTGGGCTAATTTCACAACATGGACTGTACGAAGTAGCTGAGAGAAACATGCCAGAGATGATTATTCCATTGGATCAGGCAAAGCGAAGTCGAGCAAAGCAATTGCTTAATCAAGTAACCAATAACTTTGCAGCGACCGACCCTCATCCAACTGTTTCGGAAAATGCAACAGTTGTTGATTTGAGCGCGATTACACAACGTTTGGACGGCGTGGTTAAGTTGTTGCAAGACTTAATTCAAGCGGTGTACGGCACAGCGGTTACGCAAGGCCAGGTGTATGACATGGTAAACAACCAAACCAAGCAGTTGAACACGTTGAACCAATTCGCAAAGGGGTGATTGAATGGCAGATTTTAATCTAACACCTACGATTGTCACGGCATTGGTAGCTCAACAAGACCCAACGATGGACGACACAGTGAACATTGATATTACTAAGTTTGTTGATGTTGGTAATGCAACAACAACGGACAAAAACGGTAATACGACGACCACTGATGTTGGTACCACAAGTTCACTAGTGACTGGTTCAACTATCATACAGAATCCGTTGCCGGCTGACGTGCAAAAGATAGTTGATCCGCCTATTAAAGGTTTCAATACCGATGGTTGGGTGCCGGTTGATTACAGTTACGATGCCAACGGTCATTTCGTAGTTACGCATCAGGTTGATGACGGGTTAACACCTGATTTCAGCCAAACAGACATAATGACAACATCTGATTTCTAGGTGGTGCCTTTTTTGTAGGGTGATACCCTACGTACATATCATTTCAAGGAGGATAAGAGAATGGCGGACACTAAAACGCCACGCAATGCACAAGGGCAAACCTATGAAGAATGGTTAGCGCAGAAAGTTAGTGCATCACGTGGTAACAAGTATGAAATTGATTTGAATGAGTTCATTTACGGCATGGACGTTGCCGCTGGTGTTAAGGGCGTGCGTTCTAGTGATTTAGGACTGATTATTGGTCACGTAAGTAAGCCACTTGCACCAGCTATTACAGACACAACACAAGTGGCTGTAAACAAGTACGGTGTCATTGCACAAGGTTTGTCATATGGTGCACGTACAATCAACATTCCGGTAACGCTAAAGGCGGATAGCAACGAAGATTATCAGATGCGTGTGCACCAAATCGCTGCTGACTTGTTATCCACTGACACTAACGATGATGTATCAATTGTGTTTGGTGATGAGCCAGACGTTCAATACTATGGACGTTTCACTTCATTGCCTGATTTTCAATTCACAGATGTTGGGTCGTACACTGCCACAGCTACATTTGTGTTCACGTTACATGACCCACGCGGTTTCATTACAGTGCAAGACAGCAATATCACGTTATCTGATGGAACAGTTGTAAGTGCAGCACCAAATGAGTTGGTCAAGGTAACTAGCAACCCGTTTAGCTACACGCCACTTGGAACTGGCCCAGCTGACCCTATTTTTCACATTGTGCCAAAGGAGGGTGTCAATGCTTCACGGGTAGGGATGCAATTGGACAGCAAAGAAGGTGTCTGGTTTGGTGAAGATTTGTCTGATGTGAAGATTGATAGTAAGCCAATGCAGTTTGACGATGATACAACTGATTTGTCAAAGTGGTCGATGATTACACCGCTTGATAAGGGGAACGGACTGTATGACGGCAACTTGACGTTCAAACTAGCACGCAACGGACGTGTTGCTAATGGGCCGCTAACCTTGAATGATAACGGGCAAGGCATCGGTATTAACGGTAAGTTTGCTGACACACCTATGCCTTGGGGTCAGTGGCATGGGCCAGTAATGCAATCACAGCCAATTGGTGATTTGACTGGCGACGTTAACCCTAAAGACCCTGACAAAATGGGTAGTTGGGAAACGGAGATTACACTCACACACAACCGCTATTATGATCGCGCTGATATGCAGGTTGAAGCTTACATTCTTGATACTAGCGGCAAGCGACGTGCACGAGTTGGCATTGGTGATGGTGGTCATGACGGGCAGGCTTCTGGCGCGTGGATGTTCTTTGGAGAAGATGACGCATCGGAAGCTACTGCGCTTGCAACTGGACTTGGTTCAGAGTGGGTCATGCCACCTGGAGTTCAAAACAACAATGATGTGACAATTACACTGAATGACCACTATCCATTAGCAAATTCGTTCCTTGAATATCACAAGAAAACGACAACTACGTATGAGAGCTGGGACGGAACGTATAAGACGACCCGCACGATTGTCACTGAAGAATGGTCTTACTACTCAAATGACACACACAGTAACACGTACTTTAAGAAGACGCTGAGTGATACGACTGAAAAGCACGAAGAGAAGCCGTATTTGGTGTGGTGGTGGAGTTATCACTTTGGCAACTCAAATTCTGACGCAAACGGTAACTTGCATGTTGGTGATTTGCACTACTGGGAAGTAGGCTGGAACCGACGTGATAATGATTACGCTCACGCACCAGAACGGTCAGACCGCTACACAACACGTACACCAATCAACATTTACATGTACAACCGCACGTTTGTTAACCAAGTTTTTGAGAGTAACGCAGAAAACGGTAAGAAGTGGACGCAGACGACGGACGCGCGATACTACAACGGTGATGACCCAATCAACGGGAAGGTTGGTGTTTTGTATCAGTTGAGCCAACCATCATCAACTGCAACGTCTAACGGTAACCAAAACACTTCAACAAATTGGATACCTGTTGATTATCAATTCAACGATAAGAATGATCACGATGCACTTGATGCAGCCACAGTGAAGTTCGTTGTTGGGTATGACACTGTTAACCACAACGGTTTCTATGGTGAAATGTGGCGTATGTCTGATGAGACTGGCATAGCTAAGCCATTAGACAGCAAGCCATTCTGGACGTTTGAAGATAAGAAAGGGTTGAACCGTGCTAGTCGCTTCAAGTTCAAGCCTGGGCGTGTTGCAGTTTGGTTTGCTAAGACGGATATTCAAGAGGATATTATCGACCCTTCAACTAATCAACCGGTTAAGGCTTATCCAATTGATAAGTTGGATATTAGCCGTATTCGGGCTTATCGAGTGTATAAGAAGCCGTCACAGGCTGACATGATTACACTCAAAGCTGGTCAGAAGGCAATTATTGATTCGACTGATGAAACGTTGTCGATTAATGGGCGCATGCAGAACGAATTGTTTGATATGTACTCGACGTTCCCGCAACTACACGGGGGCGTTACGCAACGTTGGAACTTTGTTGCATCCGGTCACAGCTTGGATGATTTCGATGTGATTTTGGAGTACAGACCAACTCATAAGTAAGAAAGGAGGAACCGCATGTATACAGTATTAGACCCCAGATTAAATGTTGTTGGTTTCTTGTCAAACAAGGGACGGGGCGCAAATGATTTCTGGGGTGATACGATTTCACAACAGATTGCAGATACGCAAGATATTTTGGGTAATGTGGATCTAACGGTTGATAACGTTAGTCGTAACATCGACGTGTCAGGTAACACAAAAAATTGGAACCACACACTTAATGGCATTTCTTTCAACAATACGCTTGTTGGTGCACAAGTTGAGAATGGTTATTACTTGCTGTATCAAGATGATGCGAATAAGCGTCATTACCTAATGCAATTGACATCCGTTTCTGAAAAGGTGACACCAGGCGGTCAACACTATAAGACGGCGACTGGTGTTAACGCTGCACTGTATGATTTTTCACGCATGATTGTTGACGCTAAAGAATTCTATGCAAGTCCGACTGGCACACAAACACTTGGCTCATTACAAAACATTTTACGTTATATCTTGGGTCACGCTGGCTGGAATGTGAATGTTGAGGACTACAATTTCCCAGACATCACGTATTCAATCAGTGATGGCGCGTCGGTTCAATCTGTGTTGCAAGACATCATCAAACTGTTTGAAGTTGATGTTGATGCATACGTTACGATGACGCCACAAGGCCAGCTTGCACAGCGCGTTGTATCGTTCCGTCAACAAATGGGCGCTGACAGTGGCGTAACTATTCGATATGGCAAGAACATGACTGACATGACGCGTGAAGAGTTGTCAGATTCAATCTACACCAAACTATACGTTCAAGGCGCTAACAGTTTGAAGTTGAACACAACAAACAATGGATTACCTTACATTGTCGATGAAGCAGCTAATAAGTTGTATAACCCCGTTGGCGCTTCGAGTTCACCAGAAACGTTCCGTGAAGGTATTGTTGTTAACTCAATGATTACCGATGAACGTTCATTGTTGGCTTGGGGTAAGAAACAGCTGCAAGCTTTGAACCACCCACGCATCAACTACACGATTAGTTCAATTGCATCAACGGAAGCGGGACTTGGTGACACTATTCGAGTACAGGACTTGTACGCATCACAACAGATTTTGCTTACGAGTCGTGTCATTCAAAAGACATTCAGTTTTGCCAATCCAACTACTAATACGCTGGTGCTTGGTGAATACTCATCAGTCATTGGTGATAAGACTAAGAACATTGATCTAATTGCCAAACTTGGACAAGTTGCTGATGACATCACCGTTGTTTCTGAAGCGGCAGTTAAGACACAAGTTATTGCTGAAGGTGCTGCAAGTATTGCATCACAAGCAAGTAGTGCAGTAGGCAGTGTGGCTACACATGCTAACGCAGTCGAAGACGCTTTATCATCTGCGTTTAACACAGCAAAGTCTGATGTTGCACGACTTTATAGTGAAAATAAAGCGGACACGGCATCACTTAATTCATTTGTCACTGAACAACTTGCTACTACGAATAAAATGGTTGAAGACGCCAAGGCCAGCGCAATAGAAATCGGTCAAACAACAGCCCAAAATGCACAAAAAGCATTGGATGAAGCTAAAAAAGACTTCACTAGTAGTTTTGCCAGCCAAGCGAGTCAAACCGCTTCGATGGCTAGTGAAGCGAACTCAAAAGCAAGCCAATATGCAAGTCAAGCAAAGTCGGAAGCTGTTTCAGCTGCTACAAGCGCTGACGGGGTTGTTAGATCAGAGTTTAAGTTTACAACTGACTCCATGACCGCAACTATCCAACAAAACAAGTCAGACGCAGACGGTAAAATTACCAAAGCACAAACGACAGCGACACAAGCACTTGATGGTCTGTCAACAAAGGTTGAAAAGACAGAATACAACAAGACAACTGGTGACCTAACATCTAAAATCAATACGACGAGCGACACAGCTGAAAAGTCAAAGCAAGACATTGCAGACATTAAGGTTGCTAACGATAAGCAAGATAATCGTATGTTTCAAATTGAAAAGGACGCCACAGGTGTTAAGCAGACTGTTTCTGATTTAAGCACAGAACAGGGCAAGCAAAGGGGTTCAATTAGCAAATTAGAGCAACGTGCAGATGGTTTTGATGCGACAGTTACAAAGGTAAACAATCTGTCAGTTGGTGGTAGAAACCTATTACTTAACTCTAAGGATTTTGGTAGCCCGTGGAACGGTTTTGACGCAGGTTCCCCTAATATGTATCAGACCTTATCAGCAACTCAAGATACTAGACCGTGGGCTGGTCCTAAGTACAGTATGGCTAATCTTAGAGACAGGGGAGTGATTAACGACACTGACACATTTGTCATGTCTGGTTACGTTAGAAACACAGGCGATAATGATTTACAACTACACTTTTACGCAACAAATAACTCATCAACATGGACAAACAACAATAATGAGTATGTAAGTATCATTAAAGCTCATAGTGATTGGGTGCGTGTGTCAACAAAACCGTTTAAGTTTATTGGTTTGTCCACTATGGATAATACAGGTATCAGGTTTGAATCAGGAGATACAGTTACTAATGGTTACTTAGAGCAATCTGGATTAAAACTTGAAAAAGGTACTGTTGCAACAGATTGGACTCCTGCTCCAGAAGATGTAGATAGTGCAACCGCTACAGCTCAGTTAACAGCAGACAAAGCAACAACTAGCCTAAATAGCTTTAAGACTGACGCTGACGGTCGCATTAGCAAAGCGCAAGCTGACATTGTCGCAAATGCCAATGCAATCACGCAAAAGGTCAGCCAAAGCGATTACAATGCAAAGACTGGTGAACTGACTCAATCAGTATCTAAGGCGCAACAAACTGCCGATACGGCAACGCAAACAATCGGAACTTACAAAGAAACGAACGATAAGCGTGTAGCTTCTGCTGAAACAAATATTAAAGCTAATTCTGACGCTATCAAGTTGACAGTAAGCAAGACTGACTTCGATAAGGCAACTGGAAAGATTAATGGAGACATTAGCAGTCTCACACAACGAGCAGATGGTTTTGACGCAACGGTTACAAAGGTTAACAATCTGTCTGTTGGTGGTCGTAACTTATTGCTTGGCACGTCAAATAGCTTTACTGGAATTGGAAATAACTCCATAAATGGAACTTTTAATGACCAAGGTGGTCAATATTATTTAGCAGGTTGTAAAAAAGTATCCGACCTGTATAACCAATATGGTCCATCTGAGTACCTGACTATATCATTTGATTGGGTTGCTAGTGGCTCTGATATTTCTGGTGAATTTATTCCCCAATGGAATGACACGCCTTGGGGGCTATCAGTCGTTGGAAGCGTAAAAATTAGCAAAGTGAATGTTGCTGGTCATTATACAAATACTGTTTCGCTTAAACAAGATGGTTATTCTACCAGTAACGCTACCGGTATCAGGTTTCGACAAGATAACCTGAAAGGGAACTTAACAATTAGTAACATCAAACTAGAATTGGGTAACGTTCCAACCGACTGGACTCCAGCACCAGAAGATATTGAAAGCAGTGTTGCGCAAGTTAAATTAACCGCTGATGGATTATACGAAAAAGTCAACAACCCAACTACCGGAATTGCCACACGTTTGTTGACAGCGGAAGGAGCTATCACAGCAGTTCGAGACAAGACAAACGAACTGTCTTCAACGTTGACACAAACGGCTAATTCCATCCAAGCTAGTGTCGCAACGAAGACTGACAAAACGACAGTGTTGTCATTGTTTAGCGACAACTTTGAAGCTGGAATTAAAGGCCATACTGGCGCGATTATCTCTGGTATCAATGGAGACGCATCTGGTATGCAAATTGCAGGTAAACACATTGTGCTTACTGGTGATACGACCATTCAGTCAGGTTTCACGTTAACTGTTGATCATCTTGTTGGTAACACAGCACAGTTTATTAAAACTAACTGGGAAAGTGCATACAGCAACATCCAAATCGATGGTGATGGTATCACAATTGCCTCTAAGGACAATAAAGCTAAGACTGTCTTTGAGAATGGTGATACACACTGGTGGTCACCACGAGGTGAAGATATTGGATATATCGGCATCACAACCCCAATAGTCAATCAAACGAACGCCGATTACATGACCATTGGTGTAAATGGGTGGCAAACGACTACTAAGGGTGACAGCCACTACGATTACGGAACTTCTGATTTCTACGGAGGTGACGGAATTATGTTTGGTGTTACAGATGCAAATACTGACAAAACGGGAAGCTATCGTAAGCTAATGTCTTGGGAGTCTAACCTTACTGCCATTTATCTAGGTGTTCAAACTGGCTGGCATGCATGGGAACAATACGAGTTCCACAAAGATGTTAAGGTTGACGGTGCAATGAATGTATCTGGCAATTTAACCACAGGTGGTGACATCAACCTTGGCTGGACGCTTCGCAAGAATGGAACCGGCTTCTATCCGGCGCACTTTAACGGTTTACCGGGTATTCACATTGTTGGTACTAACAGTGGAATTGTTTTTAATGAATCTGCCAACAAGTTTTACGTTGTAATGGGCGGACACTGGAACGAAATAACGATGTCAGGTAACTGGGGAACTGGTAGCTGGGACAATTAACAGGAGGAAACAATGAAACTGAAGAATTATCAAATTTATATGATTGGTAATTATTTACAATCGCTTACTTTGCCGGCACAAGTTAGCCGTGCTAAGACTAAGCTGATTGCGAAGATGAACGATGTGTTGCGTGATCAAAGTGAAGATGAGCAAGAGTTGCTTAAGCAATTCAACGCCACTAAGACTGACAAAGGTTGGGACTTTGGAACAGTTGAAAATAAGCAAGCTTATGAAGTTGAACTTGATAAGCTTAAAAGTGAGATTGTCGTTATTTCAATCTCTGAATATCCTACACTTGAACAAGCGTTGAAGGACTACTTCAAGACGTATGACGGTGATATTGCACCCGAATATGCTGATTCCTTTGACGCTTTTTATGATGCACTAGAAATTGAAGAAAACGAGGAAATTTAATCATGACTATTACTAAGACTACTAATTACAACGCTTCACTTGCTGACGCTAACGGCATTGGTTACGCAACGTTTACTGGCTCAATTGACGCTATCGGGGTACCAACGACTAACTACTACATCAATGACAAAGACACTTACAAGGCCAACATCAAGGCGTTTCGTGCTGGTTTGCAAGAGTTCCAAAACGCAGTATTCGCTGACGCTGATGCACTAGCTGTACAAGCTGCTGCTGCTAAGGAGGCGTAATGCAATATGTCAAAGCTATCACCAGGAGACACAATCGCACTAGTTGCAGTTCTTATGACGGTTGGTACAGGTTGGCTTGGCTGGTCAGTGAAAACTGGCTTAACTGAACCACTTTCTGCGCTACGCAACGCCATTGATGAGCTACGTGACACAATGAAGGAAATGCGTGAAGATACCCAATCAAAACTAGCAATCCACGACATCGAACTGGTACACCACGATGATGCCATTAAGACATTGCAAGAGAAGTTGAAGGAGGTAGATTGATGAATAATTTAATCGAGTTGCTTAAAGCACTGTGGGAGATTGGAATCCTGCCAGCGCTTTTAATTTTGGCTATTGTTCATCTGCGGACGGCCGTTGACGGCAATGCTAAGATGCAAACCGTTCTAGACATTGCCGAAAAGGCAGTGAGCTGGGCAGAAGATAACTTTGACGGTGGAGCTAAGCAGAAGGCCGAAGCATTGAAGTTTGTCTCTGATGAGCTATTGAAGTTGGACAAGGCACACCTGTTCACAGCAAGCGAAGTTGATACTGCGATTGAGTGGGCGGTCGGCAAGATGAAAGGAATGATTTAGTAGATGAATAAGAGTATGAAGTTGGTCGCCATTGGAGCGGCCTTTTTGTTTGGCACGACGCTGTTGGGTGCACCAACTGCACACGCAGACGGGCCACGTATGGATATGGTGGACGTATCAAATTGGAATGGTTATTTGTCAGTAGATGATTTTGTCACCATGCGTAACGCTGGGGTTAAGGCCGTGACGGTTAAGATTTCAGAAGGAACTTGGTATAAGGATCCAACTGCTGCTAACGACATCGCTAACGCACAAGTGGCTGGTTTGTACGTGAATGGCTATTACTTTGCATATGCGACTGATAATGCTACTGCTGTACAAGAAGCTAACTATGCTTCGGCTACGGCGCAAGCTGACGGTCTTGGAGTTGGCGCAGTGTTGGCGGTAGATGCTGAATCGCCCGACCAAATGGCAATGGGTTCAGCAATGCAACCAGTTAATGCCACGGCAGAAGCGCAGGTTAGAGTTGCTGGTGGTTATCGTTCAACTACCTACACGATGTCATCGCACTTGAACACCACACCAGATGGTGACAAGACTTGGGTTGCATCATACCCATACAATGCCACGGCTGACATGAACTGGTTCAGTTCAGAGCACTCATGGCAATATAACGATAAGCAAACATTCGCAGGTGTGAATGGTACGTTTGACGTGTCACAAAACTACGATGATTTTTTCACGGCTAACCAACAACCAGTTGGTGCCAACAATGGTGAAACTGTCTGGCCTAAGAATGGCGTTTGGTACACTGACCAATCATTCAAGAACAAGGCTAACGGTATCGTTAAGCACATGGGATCGTACTGGTCATTCCGTGACGGTAAGCTGGTGACATCTGACTGGACTAAGGCGTGGGGTAACTACTACTGGTCAGCCGCAGACGGTAAGATTGTTCAAGGTGAAGGTGATTGGCATGGCTATCACTTTAACTTTGGGACTGATGGAACGTTCAACGCAAAGTCAGCAACTGTGACTGATTTGGATAGCATTATTAATTAGATATTAAGGCGGACCAACTTGCGACATTGAAACAGATGCGCAAGTTGGTCCACATATAAATTAAGCCCGCTGGACTTGGATTAACTTCCTCGTCTGGCGGGCTTTTTTGTATTGAAATTGACATTCAATATGGTGCCATATATAATAAAAACATATCAAGTCCCCGGGCAATTTTGTTCGGGCTTTTTTTATAGTAAAGCTGGAATTAAAAATGAATATACAAGATGAAAATCAAAAACTTGTAAATGTTTTTAGTGATCGAAAAATGTCAATCGATTCAGAAAATGCAAGTATCGCCATTAAAAATATCGGATACTATAAGTTAAAAGAATACGCAAAGCCATTTGTAAGAGATGGTCTATATGATGGACTACTATTCAGCAGTGTGTTAAAACGATATTTTTTTGATAAAAACCTAAGAATACATTTGTTACATATTATTGAAATGATTGAACTAGCCTTTAAAAACAGTCTTGCCGAGCTAATAGGTAATGACTCTGGCCCATTTGGATATTTGGACTTTTTAGTTTGGGCTGATCAAGGACGTTATACCTCTGAGTATATTATTGGAGAACAATCTTTGATAAAAAATACAATTTTGAAAATGATTAAAAATATGAATGAATATTCAAATCCAGAATATTTTGACGAAAAAAATCTCATTTTAAAAGATAATAAATATAATAAAGTAGAAAATGGTTCTCAACATAAGAAGTATCCTACCGTTTGGCTAGCATTTGATTTATTATCATTTGGACAATTACATCATATTTACCAACTTTTACCGTTGAAAAGTAAGAATAAAATTGCTAAAAATTTTAATTGTGGTAGTTCTGAATTAAATTCATGGATAGGGGCAATGGTTTTAGTTAGAAACGTTTGTGCACACAGTTCTAATTTAATTGATATTGAATTTAAAACTTTGCCAAAATCTAAAGTCGAATGGAGAGAATATTTAGATGTTCACGAACGAAAAAACGGTAAAACTGAGATAACTAATAAATTAGCCAGCGTTATTATTCCGATAGTTTATTTGGCTCATAATATAGATCAAAATTATGGTTTTGGAGACATCTATAAAGATATTCAAAACGCCATAAAGCCTGTAAGAAAAAACGGCGAAAATCAAGCGCAAGCATTAGGCTTTAGTAGCAAGGCAAAAATGATTAAGTTCTTTTCAAATTATTTTCAATAATAACTTTAGTTGATTTACTTGAAAAAAGCCCGCTGGACTTGGATTAACTTCCTCGTCTGGTGGGTTTTTTATTGTACAATAATTGAGTGAGGGAATGACAGGTCATAACCTGCAAACTAAAAATTTAATTCAGCTTAGTTTGCGCCAGCCGATATGAGGATTAATATTTGCGCCATATTTGCGCCAGTAAACGCTCAAACTACTGGTGTATAAGCATTTACACATTCCCACGTACAACGAACCGTTTGTGGCCATAAGCTAAAAATAAACATACAAAAACCACTGAAACAGTTGATATAACGGCTTTCAGTGGTTTTTTGTATGTATTTAATTATCATTGCAAAGCTTGTGTCGCTGCTGGATCATCACCGGTACTGGTATCTGCAGTAGCAGTACCATCATCTTGTACTTGGGTTTCGGATGCAGTTGCTTGCGAATCAGAAGCAACTGGTACTTCGGCCGTTTCGGGTTGTGAATAATCTGATGTGGCAGGTGCATAAGCTGTGTCGTCACTTGGAACACTAGTGTCGGCAACGGATTCTTGCACGTCAGCCGAAGTAGCGACTGCTGGTTCATATGTATCTTGAGGCGTCACAACAGTAGCTGAGCTTGCTTGTTCTGTTGAAGAACTCGCTGATGATGACGAAGAAATACTTGATGTGATGATTTTAGTTTTTGGATGGAGAACCTTAGTAGATTCGGCTTTTTTATTTGGGTGAATTGTCAATTCAACCGGAACACTTGAGATAAATAATATTCTTTAGCCGATCTCCAGCCGAAAAGCTTTCGAGGTCGGCTATTAATTTGCTCAACCATTTGTTCAATGTATTCGTCTGAATAA
>NZ_PVSN01000063.1 GCF_004766315.1 Weissella confusa
CCTTGGTTGTGCATCTCGACAAGAGACTGCTTAAATTCTGGTGAATATCGAATCATATAAAAAATGCTCCTCTGCTATTAGTTTACAGGGCAGAGAAAAATCTGTCCGTAAATCTAGCATAAGAGCACCCTACGATTAACGATATCTATGTGCCATTGTTGAACCAATACGGTGGCCAAGTTATCGAAGCAGATGGTGATTTTGAGCCTGACTTCGAATGGGGAACGATGACGTACAAGGCTGACATCACGGCAATGAACAACGCTGATTTGATTGTTGCATTCATCGACGCTGCCGACCCTGATTCAGGTACAGCCTTCGAAATCGGCTACATGACGGCTTCAAACAAGCCTGCCATCTTGGTAACGGTTGGTGATCGTAACGTGCACCCAGTTAACTTGATGTTGTCATACGGTGCCGTTTCAAACGTTGATTTGGAAACTGAAGGCTTTGAAGCTTTGGAAAAGTTCGACTTCACTAACATCGCAATGAAGAAGTGGGTTGGATCAATCTTGTAAGAACACGAAAAAACCAGAGGACACACAATCCTCTGGTTTTTACTTTGCCAACGCAACTGACACCCAAACTTTTTCGTCATCAATGTCTGGTTTCACTTGCGCCTGCAGTTTGACGCCACCATCCATCAAGCACGCCAAAATTTTGTTGTTATTCTTAGGCAAGTACCCTAGCTTTATGCCTTTATACAAAACTAAAATGGCATTTTCATCATGCGCATTCGTTGGCTCACGAACCAAGTCAACTTGCGGCGTTGCATCATCCACAATGCCGTCTTCGACTAGGCCATCGTAAATCGACCGTTCTTTGTAAGTGAGATATGCATAGCCAACCACAGGTAGCGTACGTAAATGAACTACGTCTTCATAGATAACCTCGATTGGCTTGTAGATAATATTGCCTAGCTCAATATCAAATCCTGCCAACCACTTTTTAAAGTGGGCATACCCTTCTTGTTCTTCGCTACCGCGCATGTTTTTGCTCTTGTCACCGTCGTGAATCATCACGCGCCACCAAGTCTCAGCCTCAAATGCCCACGGCACTGAATGCCACTCAGCAACATTGGCCGGCAAATACACGTAGTTAATAAAATCTAGATACTGTTCTGTGGTCAAAACCACTGTACGCTCACTGTTTGGCCCAACGAATCGTAGTACACCTTCGCCAAGCACCGTTCTGAACAAACTAATTGTCGTCTCAGACCCATACTCATTGAAGGTAATGTCGATTCCTTGAATCGTCGAATTAATTTCTGTCTCAAGTCTCATATCAGCACCCCCGAATACTGCTATTTTCGCAATCATACCATGGAACGGCGGATTGCTGTAGTTCTTTGCTTGCGACGAAAAATCAGGTTATACTGAGTCTGTCAGGCACATCCTAACCGGGTGTCCGACACTACGAATAAACTAGTTACCCGTGATCACTTTCCAGAGTTAATGCACGGGTTTTAGTTTACACAAATTTTTGCACAGAAAAAGGCGACTACCTTGCGCGTTTAGGTAGCCGCCTTTTAGGTGTCGTAGATGTCTCAATAAAATGTTTTTATTGTCATTTACTCCACAGCATTTTGAATACTTATATTATACCTTATCCACCGTCAAAAAAACATGAACATTTTTAGAACTAGGCCTTAATCAAGCGACGGTAAATCACAACCGTCAAGAAATAATATGCTAAGTACAAGACCAAAATGCCGATTAGTGATGGCACGAAGCCAACATATGGATCACTCAAGATTGCCTTGAACATATTCAAACCAAATACAACATCAAGCAGTCCAATGATTAATGGAATAAAGAACAAGGTTCCCAAGTCCTTCGCAACCGTCATCGTCACTTGACGTTCGCTTGTTCCAATCATCGTTAGAATACGGTAACGACGCTTATCATCAGCAACATCAGACAACACCTTGAACATCAAAGTTGATGCCAACATTGCTAAGAAACCAATTCCCAAGAAAATTCCCATAAACTCAAAGCCGCCAAAGTAACTCTTTGCCAATGCATAGAAACCGTATGATCCTGACAACTTTTGTACCGTTGAATCCAAAGCCTTTGCTTCACGTTCAGCATTCTTGACCAAGACCGTTTCGTTCTCGTGCAAGTCAGCGACCTTCACCAGTTCAGCTGACTTAACCGTACCCTTTTCTGCCAACTCATCCGCGTTCGCAAGGACCACAGCCTTTGAATCAAATTGCACACCGTTAATTTGGTTTGCCAAGCCAATCAACGTATCCGTCGTCGTGTCTGGGTTTTGAATCATCTCATCCCCAGACATCCACTTAACCTTTGGCGTGCTGTTAGGTATACCGTCATAAATCATTGTTGGAATGTGATGTGCATTAATCTCATCCCCATCAAAGTAAACAACCTTATCAGCACCCTTAACGTAGTGATAAGTTGCTTGCCACTTGATGTTCTTCAAGTCCTTCACGTCAGCGTTCGTTGTATAAGCTGCCGTGTAAGGCTGGCTAGATTGTGCTTGCTCTGGCAATGCACGGTAGAAGCCTTGTCCAACTGACATCGCTCCAAGTGCCAAACCGAAGATGACTGACAACACCGTCAACAAGCGTTGGTAATCAGGCAAGCGGAACATCAATTGACCATTCAAGAATGAACGCAATCCGCGACTGTTAAAACGTGAACCACGCAAGGCATACGTCAACATCTTCAATGAACGACTCACAAAGAAGAACGTTCCCAAAACATTGATAATCAAAATCAAGATGAACCCTGTGATACCCATGCTCAAGACATTTGGCATCATGGCATAACCACCAATCAACAAGGCCAAACCAATCAAACCAAGTAGCGGATCCAAAATCTTGCGACGCTTTGGTTGCTTAACTTGCTTGTCAGCCGTTAACAACGTCAACGTATCTTGGCGACTCAAACGAGCACTGTTGTACAAGCCGTTCAAGAAGAACAAGACCACAAAGAATGCCAAGGTTACCAAGATGGCTTGTAATGAGAAGCCCGTCCAGTGAGCTAGTTGCAAGCCCAACAAATCCATCAAGAATTGGCCACTGAATGACGTCAAAGCGATTCCAGCAACAATTCCAATTACCGTTGAGATAACGCCCAATGCAAGTGTTTCTTGCATCAACATCATCCCGATTTGCTTACGCTTCGCCCCGAGCATTGACATCAAGCCGTATTCAGCCTGACGCAAACGCAACAAGAAGCCGTTGGCAAAATTCAAATAGACAAATGTAATCAACCCTAGTAAGACTTCACCAATCGTAAAGACCAGGACGATAATCGCAGTCGTTGAGTTAGCTAGCAAGAATTCCTTGTTCAACGCAATTGCACTAAACATGTAGAAGATTGCTGCTGACACCATTAGGCCGACAAATAGTACGAGACAGTCACGCCACTTTGAGCGGAGTGACTTCATTGCAATAGAAAACATGGTCGTCCGCCCCCTTATTCAAAGTTACCTAGTTCAGACAACACGTAGTTATAGAAGTCTTCGCGTGAACGATCATCGCGCGTCAACGTCTTCGTGATTTGTCCATCAGTCAAGAATAGAATGCGTGATGCAAATGACGCTGAGAACGGATCGTGCGTTACCATCACGATTGAAATATCACGTTCGTCATTAATCTTTGTTAGGTAGTTCATCATTTCGCGGGCATTTTCAGAATCAAGCGCTCCGGTTGGCTCGTCTCCAAAAATCAAGGCTGGCTCGTGCACCAAGGCACGGGCTGCTCCAACACGTTGTTGTTGTCCACCTGACAACTCAGCTGGGTACTTGTTCAAGTACTCGCTGATGTGAAGCAAATCGGCCACCTTTTGAACCGCTGCCTTGATTTGGGCAGGCTTCGTCTTTTGCAAAGTGAGTGGCAACGCAATGTTTTCGCTAACCTTCAAACTTTCAATCAAGTTATAGCTTTGGAAGATGAATCCCATATCGCGACCACGGAAGTTTGCGATTTCATCATCTGTCATGTGCAAAATATCTTTGTTGTTAATCATGACTTCGCCAGTCGTTGGCTTCATCAACGTAGAAAGGACGTTCAACAGCGTCGACTTTCCTGATCCTGAAGGTCCCATGATGGCCACAAACTCCCCTTGTGGCACCGTAAGAGATAAATCCTTAAGGACGTGTTGGTCTACCCCAGCTGCACTGGTATAAGTCTTGTTCAACTTGTTTGCAATCAATACCGGTTCTGTCATGTTCTTAATCCCCAATCTCATGTTTCATTCATGTTACAAACAATACTATACAACGTACAATATAAGATGTCAAAACAATATGTCCATTTCAATAATTTTCTCCAGTAAAAAAGACGTCGATTGCTCGACGCCTCCGTGACTTTTAAACTTCAGGCAACTTCAATTCTTCTGCCTTAATCAATTGTGTTTTTTGGATAAAGATTAACTTCATTAAGAAGGCAGCTGCTAGTGGTACCACGACGAAGGCAACCAACACGCGGACCACCAAGGCACTACCAGTAGACTCTGTCATCGCCGTCCAAGGTCCGATGAAGCCAGCCATACCGAAGCCGGCTGAGAAGGCTGTTCCTTCAACCATCATCAATGAGGCAACCCCACCTGAGATAGCTGCAGCAATCACGACTGGCAAGAATAACTTTGGTCGTGACAACAAGTTCGCCATTTGAATCTTAGGTGATCCCATAAAGTGCGCGATTGTGGCACCCCATGAGTTAACTGATGCACCCATAATCGCCAACGTCAAACCAGCTGCGACGATACCAGCGTTAGCAGCACCCGAACCGATACCCACCAAACCGATGGCCGTTGCGATACCAACTGAAGACATTGGTGACACAATCAACAAAGCAAAGATGACACCGAGCAAGATTCCCATCACCAATGGCGCAGCGGCTGTCGCTGAGGCAACAACTTGACCAACGGCTGCTTGGACAGCAACTATCCCTGGCAACGTCATCAAACCGATACCACCAGCAACAAAACAACCAAGACAATTAACGGCTCAAATACGACACACAATTGGCCAAGCACCTTGGTTGCACCCATCGCAACCAAACCTGCCACCGCCGTTGTTAGCATCACGTTCAAGATAACCCCTGAACCAGCCAACGTGAAGGCACCATCCTTAAATGTCGTTACGCCTGAGCCAGCCAACGTGGCCAAAGCCATTGATGCCGTCTCCATCATGCCCAACTTCAACATCGTTCCTACGGCAAACGCGGCAATCAACGGCAACGCACTTTGCGCCAACGTAACCATCATCGCCAATGATGTGACCACCCCATTTTGGGGCATAGCACCCAACAATTGATTCACCAACGCAGCTGGTACCAAGGCAACCATAATTGCCAATGCATTACCGTTCAAAACAGCAAGCATGTATTGTTTCACATTATTCATAAGTATCCCCATCCTTATTCACTGACTTCTTGCACTTGTTGCATGTAATTTTGAATACGCGCCATCGCTTCTTGTAGTTGCGCGTCGCTCGTTGCATAGCTCAAACGAATATAGCCTTCCCCACCAGGGCCAAAGACAGAACCTGGAATTACCGCGACCGCTGCGCTTTCAGCCAAGGCCAACGCAAATTCACGATCATTTGTGTTATGCGCGGCTGGAATACCAGCGTAGACATAAAAGGCACCATCTGGCGTCATGACGTTAAAGCCGGCGCGACGCATTTGGGCAACCACGTAATCACGACGCTTACGATAAGCTGACTTCATTTCCAACGTTGCACGACGGCCAGCTTCGGTTCCCAACGCCACCGTTGCAGCGGCCATCGCTGGGTTAGATGGTGTCGCCACCGTCATTTGGTGTACCATGCCTACCGTATGCATCAATTCCGCTGGACCGGCAATAAAGCCGATTCGGTAACCCGTCATCGCGTGTGACTTTGACACCCCGTTCAACACCAACGTTTGTTCTGGCAAGTACGTGGCAATTGAGCGGTGCTCACTGTCATAAGCCAACTCTGAATAAATTTCATCAGCAATCACAATGATGTCAGTGTCAGCCAACACGGCAGCCAACTCTAGCAATTGCTTAGATGAGTAGGCCACCCCAGTTGGGTTACCAGGGTAATTTAGAATAATTGCCTTAATCGCATCACCGTGTTCGGCAATCGCACCTGACAACATCTCCGGCGTCAAAACGAAGTCCGTAGCACTTGTATCCAAGTGAACTGGCTCACCACCATTCATCAATGTGATGGGATCGTATAGCGGGAACGTTGGCGTTGGAATAAAGACCTTATCACCTGGGTTCAAGACAGCCGTCAAAGAAGCGTAGATAGCTTCCGTTGCCCCAACCGTCACGGCAATTTCTGTCATCGCATCGTATTGCAAATCGTAACGATCTGACAAGAAATGTGCTGCAGCTTGGCGAACGGCCACTGTTCCATTACCTGGTGCATAGTGTGAATCGTTGTTAGCAATACTATCAATCGCTGCTTGCTTCACAACTTCAGGTGTATCAAAATCAGGCTCCCCCAACGTCAACTTGATGATGTTAGGGATTTGACTAACTTGCATATCAAATGCACGAATTTCATTAGGTTGAATCTTCTTCAAATCTTGATTCAAGCGATTTGCTAGTGTTGCTTTCATGTGTGGCATAACCGAACTCCTTAAAATAAAAAACTGGGCGATTTCATTTCGAAACCACCCAGTAACCTCATAACCTATTGTTGTCCTAACAATTCAGGTTGTGTATTTGGTCCTGGGAAGTTTACCGCTATCCGAGAACCATGCAAAAATGCTTTTGGTTTGATTCGGATAGCTATCCAAAAAACCAAAAGTAATATGAGTTTGCAACTGTTGTCTTTGCATTGATCATCATTTTTGCTTCCCCTTACTTGTTATTGTTTATTATTCTAATCTTTTTCTAATCTAAGCCAATGAAGAATTTAATTTAAGATGTGAAGGGTTTGTGAAGATGACACTAACCGCTCACTCCTTTTCCAACTGCACTAAAAAACGCGCCGTATATCTACGGCGCGTTGTACAACTGGTTGTACAAGATAGTCATTAGCGTAACTACCACGGGGAATAACTATAGTATATAGACCCCCTTTTTATTTTGCTAATAATATGTCTTGAAACCAGGATTTAATTTTTTAGATGTTCAATGCCAAGGCAATCAAAGCCAATAATGCTGGCAAACCTTGTACAAAGATAATTTTGCGTGCTGCCGTCAAACTACCGTAAACAGCCACAATCACAATGTAAGCCATCTCCAACTTCAACATGATGTCTTGCGCTGATCCGTGAATGACAACCAACGTCAACAAAATCAACACACCAAACATTCCGTTGTAAATTCCTTGGTTACCCAACAATGAGCGTACTTCAGGCATCTTTGTGATGTTTTCGTCTAGTTCAAATGTCTCAGCTTGCTTTGCCGGCTTGCCAAACATTTCCAATCCCATAATGTATAAGGCCTCAAGTGCGACCAGTACCGTCAAAATCGTTCCTACCATCGTATATATCTCCCATTAAATCTATTCCACAAATCTCACTAGTTCATTAGTCTACCATGTTGGCAGGTAAATGAAAAGCGCAGTGCCCCATATGTGAGACACTGCGTTCAATTTATTAAAGATTTACACCGTTAGATGCGATAACTTGGTTGTACCAGTCGGATGACTTCTTCTTTGAGCGGTTAAACGTTCCTGATCCATCGTTGTTCTTGTCAACGTAAATCATACCGTAACGCTTCGTCATTTGACCCGTTGAAGCAGCAACCAAGTCGATAACACCCCAGGCGATGAAGCCCATTAGTGGCACACCATCAGAGATTCCGTCGGCCATCGCCTTGATGTGATCGCGGAAGTAGTCGATACGGTAATCATCGTTGATTGAACCGTCAGCTTCAACCACGTCTTCCGCACCCAACCCGTTTTCAACCAAGAACAATGGCTTTTGGTAGCGGTCGTACAATTGGTTCATCGTAATACGCAATCCAAGTGGGTCGATTACCCAACCCCACTTGCTTGTTGGCAAGTATGGGTTCTTGGCTGACTTAACCACGTTTCCTTCGTTTGCCACCAACTCATCCAAGTTGTGGGCTGACGTACGTGATGCGTAGTAACTGAATGACACGAAATCAACCGTGTTCTTCAAGATTTCTTCGTCACCCTCAGCCATTTCGATAGCGTCAACACCCTTAGACTTCAACAAGCTCTTCATGTATGAAGGGTAGTAACCACGTGCTTGTACGTCAATGAAGAACGTGTTGTCGTGATCATCAAGCATTGATTGCCAAACATCTTCTGGCTTACTTGTGTATGGGTAGAAGCTTCCGCCGGCAATCATGCAGCCAACTTGTGCTTCAGGCAACATTTCGTGAATCATCTTAACTGTCAACGCACTAGCAACCAACACGTGGTGGGCAGCTTGGTACGTTACTTGCTTTTGGTTTTCACCCTCTTGGAAGGCCAAACCAGCACCAGAGAATGGGCTGTGCAAGATGATGTTAATTTCGTTAAACGTGATCCAGTACTTAACCAAGTCACCGAACTCTTCAAAACATGTCTTGGCATAACGCGTGAAGAACGTAATCATGTCGCGGCTGCGCCATGAACCGTAACCTTCTACCAAGCCCATTGGCACGTCGAAGTGAGCCAACGTTACCAAGACTTCCATCCCGTGCTCACGGCAAGTTTCGAACAATGAACGGTAGTATGCAATTCCTTCAGCATTAGGTGTCGTTTCGTCACCATTTGGGTACAAACGGCTCCATGAAATTGATGTACGGAAGACCTTCAATCCCATTTCGGCCAACATCGCAATGTCGTCCTTGTAGCGGTGGTAAAAATCGATACCTGTGTGGCTTGGGTAGTAAAGCGTGTCATCCAATTCAGGATGTGCCACTTGTCCCAACTTTACCGGCATACGCTTTTCGCCGATTGGCAACATGTCGATGTTACTTGTGCCACGGCCACCTTCGTGCCAAGCACCTTCAGTTTGGTTGGCTGCAATTGCGCCACCCCACAAAAAGTTTTCTGGAAATACATTCTTAGTCATTTAACCGGTTCCCCTTAATTCTCTTAATCTCTCGTTTATGCCAATGATGCGTCAGCTGCAACAGCCGTTTGTGCATCGTCTTCCTTCTCGTGGTGGAAGACTTCCATGACATGATCCTTGAATGAAACGTTACCAGGCTCTACTGGCGTAACGCCCTTAAATTCGTCTGTGTTCGTAATAACAACAACCCTCGTCGTAGGCAAACCGGCAGCCTTGATGGCGTCCAAGTCAGCATGCAACAATTCAGTTCCAACTTCAACGCGGTCACCAGCAGCAACCAATGCTTCGAATGGCTCACCGTTTAGTGAAACCGTGTCCAAACCAACGTGAATCAAAACTTCCATACCGTGATCATCAGTCAAACCGATCGCATGCTTCGTTGGGAAGACCGTCGTAACCGTTCCAGCAATTGGTGAAACAACCTTACCGTCAACTGGCTCGATTGCCATACCCTTACCTAGCAAGCCCTTTGAGAAGACTTCATCAGCAACATCGTGCAAGCCCATAACGGCACCCTTCATTGGGGCCATCACCTTAACGCTAGCTGGCGTAACCATATCAGCTTCATCATCCTCAACTGGGATATCTTCGAAGCCAAGAATCAACGTCAATGCGAATGACACAACAACTGAGATTGCCATAACTGCTGCAATCCACAAAATGCTCGTTGGGTTGTCCTTATCAATAAATTGAACTGACGTGAACAAACCAGGTGCAGCCATTGAGTGTGATGCCAAGCCGGCCAAACCAGCCACGGCACCTGCGATAAATCCAGTAATAACTGAAGCAATCATTGGTCGCTTCAAACGAATTGCCACACCGTACAAGGCTGGCTCAGTGATATCAGCAATCAAAGCTGATGAAGCAGCTGCCAAGGCAGTTTGACGCAATTCGCGGTTCTTCGTCTTAAAGGCAACGGCAAATGAGACACCACCAAGTGACATGTTGGCACCGATTTCAGAAGGCATAACCATGGCTTCTGAACCAGTCTCGGCAATCGTCGTCACAATCGTTGGCGTGAACACACGGTGCATTCCCGTCATAACCAACAAAGGCCAGATAGCACCAACAATCGCAACAGCCAACCAACCTAGCTTACCGTGGATACCGTAAACAACAGCTGAGATACCGTTACCTAGCCAAACACCAGCAGGTCCGACGATTGAGATTGCGATAACCGCACCAACCAACAAGATCAACATTGGCTTCAAGAAGTTCTTCGTTACAAGTGGCGTGATGCGATCAACACCAGCTTCGATGTAACGTAGCAACCATGACATAACAATGGCTGGAATAATCGTGTACGTGTACTTAACTGACGTGATTGGCAACATTGCCAACGTTACGGCTTGCCCTTCAGCAGCCTTAGCCATCAAGTCCATGAACACTGGGTGCACCATCAAACCTGCAATGGCAACAGCCAAGTACGTGTTCGTACCAAACTTCTTTGATGCTGAAACAGCAACCAAGATTGGCAAGAAGAAGAATGCCGCATCACCAATCGTGTTCAACAAAACGTACGTTGAGTTCGTTTCACCAACAACACCAGTCATTAGCAACAACATTGCCAACAACTTAACCATTGACCCACCGATGATGGCTGGAATCAAAGGCGTCATTGTTCCGATAATGGCATCCAAAATCGTCATACCGACGCGCTTCAACGTCCACTTTTGCTTTGGTTGTTCGCTGGCGTCGACCGTAGCCCCACCATCAACACCAAGTGCCAAAATTTCCTTGTAAGCAGCAGCCACGTTGTTACCAATAATGAATTGGTATTGACCACCTTGCTTAACCAATCCCATAACACCTGGGATGTTCTTTACAGTTTCATCACTAGCCTTTGCTTCATCTTTCAAAATAAAGCGCAAACGTGTCATGCAGTGCGTCAGATTAGTAACGTTTCCTACGCCGCCGACAGCATCAACCACGCTGCTAGCAAGCTTCTTAAAATCTTGAGCCATTAGCTTTCACCTCAAATATATCCTTAAACATCTTTATTACTTAATTAATGTTAGCGTTTACATTCAGTCAAAATTTGGGCTAAATATGACCAAAATATGAAACCGCTTACTATTGACTAGTACTTATTTCTGTGCTTTCAGTGAACTTGCAGAATTGTGTTATGTAACTGTCATGAAAAGGTTGGTAGTGGTTTGTGTCGACGCGTTGCGTCGAGGCATGGAATTTGGTTGGGGTAGCGGTGCTCCGTCCTACAATATAAGCTGGTGGCAACGGAGTCCCATTCTCCCTAAGCCTCAGCGTATTTCCGCGCCTGTCGGCTTGAAATCCACTGCTGCTAAGTGATAATTGGTGCTCCTGTCCTTGCTTTGTCACCGGCTAATATCGCAGTATCTCCGCACCACCACCCCAACCAAATACCATACCAGCAGCCAAGATGTACTATTCTTTCCGAGATCAACATCCACCGCAAACCAACCAAACGACAAAAATAAAAGCCATACTGCGTATCCGCAATATGGCTTTAGGTTATGGTTGACGACCCACAAAATATTTTTGATTGTGAAAGCGTTGATGTTGATAAAGAGTCGTCGCATCACCCTCTTGCTGCTCGAATTTTCTGGAAAGAAATTATATCGTTCTAGTGTTTTCTGAAGGAGAAGAGTTTTCAGCTAGTTTTAGATATTGAACTATGTTTTCAAGCAGCAAGAGTGAGATATGACGGCGTGATACCAACTAGGGCCCCATCCCTTCTACGCTTTTAATTAATGTCTACCAAATGTTACGTTCCCCCGTGTCTTTAACACATTTATTATTGTAAGCGGTTTCAAATCAAATGTAAACCCTTTCATTAACTTTTATTTTTAAATATCTATCAAAATTTCTAAAAACCCAGTCTAAACAAAAACAGCGAACCGCCGAGGCAGTTCGCTGTTTTCGTTATTATTTCGCATATTCCACTGAACGTGATTCGCGGATAACCGTGACCTTAATGTGGCCTGGGTAATCCAAATCGTGTTCAATTTGGTTCTTGATGTCGCGGGCCAAAACAGTTGCTTCCAAATCAGAAACAGCAGCTGGCTCAACGATAACACGAACCTCACGACCCGCTTGGATCGCGAATGACTTTTCAACACCACTGAAGTCATTGGCAATGGCTTCAAGTTGTTGTAGTCGTTGAACGTAGTTTTCAAGTGACTCTGAACGCGCTCCTGGTCGTGCAGCTGAAATTGAATCAGCGGCTGCAACCAAGACGGCGATAACAGACTCAGCTTCCACGTCACCGTGGTGTGAGGCAATGGCATTAATCACAACTGGACGTTCCTTGTACTTCTTGGCCAATTCTGCACCAAGTTCTACGTGAGAACCGTCAACTTCATGATCGATTGCCTTACCAATATCGTGTAATAATCCTGCGCGCTTGGCAAGCGTAACGTCTTCACCTAACTCAGCAGCCAACATGCCTGTTAGTTTAGCGACTTCAATTGAGTGTACGAGCACGTTTTGTCCATAACTCGTACGGTAGTTCATGCGACCGATTGTCTTAATCAAGTCAGGGTGCATGTTGTGAATGCCCAAATCAAAGATTGTTTGTTCACCAACTTCACGGATGTACTCATCCATTTCCTTACGGGCCTTTTCAACCATCTCTTCAATGCGAGCTGGGTGAATGCGACCGTCGGCAATCAACTTCTCCAAAGCATTCTTCGCAATTTCACGACGAACCGGATCAAATCCACTCAATACGACTGCTTCTGGCGTATCATCGATAATCAAATCAATACCAGTAACCGTCTCGATGGCACGAATGTTTCGACCTTCACGACCGATAATTCGTCCCTTCATGTCATCGTTAGGCAACGTCACAACTGATACCGTTGTTTCGGCAACCATGTCTGCAGCAGAACGTTGGATGGCGCTAACCACCAAGTTCTTAGCCCGCTTTTCAGCTTCGGCTGCAGCTTGCTCTTCGCTTTCCTTAATCATAACGGCACGTTCAGAAACCAAAGCTTCCTTTGTCTCTGACAAGATTTGCTCACGAGCGTCTTCACGACTCAAGCCTGCAATCTCGACCAACTTCGCTTCGCGTTCTGTAATTAATTCTTCAGCACGCTTTTGCTTATCGTTGACACTTTGTCGTTGGTGATCAAGTTTCGTTTCCTTTTCCGAAATGACTTCTTCACGCTTTTGCAATGAAGCATCCTTTCGGTCCAATACAGATTCACGACTTACCAGACGCTCTTCTTGTGACTTCACTCCCGCACGGCGGTCTTGTAGTTCACGTTCAATGCGTTCTTGGTAACGTTGGCTTTCATCTAGCGCTTCGACGATGGCAGTCTTTTTCATCTGCTCAGCATCGTTAGCGGCTTGAATCGTAATATCTGATGCGGTTTGGCGTGCAATGGTTAGCGAGTGATTAATGCGAGTCTTCGCAACTTGATAACCAATCGCAACGCCAATTACGATTGCGACAAGCGACAGCAGGATGATCATTGCAATGTTCATCTTGTATCTCCTGTCTATAGAGTTGACTTTCATGTCAAATCAATAGTGTTTTTTTGCGCTTTATTAACACATGTTTCATTTTAGGCTTTTCCACAACATAAGTCAATTTATAGCGGAATTGCTGTAGGTTACAAAAAGCCCGTCATATCAACCTTTCGGGGACATGACGCGCCATATGTTTCACGTTGTAATCATTTGTTAATTTTCGGGTGCAACTACGGCCCGCAAAGTTAATGACAAGACCAAACGAATGATTGTTGCGACAATTGGTGCCATGAACAACCAAGGTGTAACAAAGATACCAAGGCCTGCAGCAATCAACACAATTAGCAAGACAACCACGCTTGTCCAGAGCAAAACTTTTGTGTCCGCTCCTAGCAAAGCGTCAGTTGTATCCCACAACTTTGGCAAGTCAGTCATCGTTTCAACGTGGACGTCAGCAATCATATCTTCCTTGCCAACAGCCACCGTCAACATTGGTGCCACTTCTTCTGGGACAGCTTGGTTCGTAATCAACATTGACTCACCATCGTTAACCCACTCGGCTTGCTTGGCAGCCTTTTCATCAGGCGTCAAATCAGTCGCTGGTTCTGATAACGTCCCCATTAGCTTCGTTAATTGTTGGACTGATCCAGATGTATCAGCCGTTGCAATGTACGTTGTAATGCCACGCTCACGGAAGAAACGGTCGATTGGCAAGACAGCCTTACTCATTGACGTACCAAACGTCATGACACCGACAACTTGCATGCTATCAACCACATAGCTGACAGAATTACCAAGGTCCTTATACATTGCCAAGACGTCTTCATCTACCGTGTAATCATTCGCTAAGACGAATGCTGCTGAGACAACCGCAAAGTGTTCATTCAAAATCACACCTTGGATACCAGCATTTGGAATAAGTTCCACTTCGCTAGCGCTTGAAGGATAAACACCACGTTCTTCAGCAAACGCCAAAATATTCTTAGAAAGCACACCGTTAACTGGTTCAACCAAGCCAGTCACAATACCAAGAATGTCAAAATCGCTGTAACGGTCGTCCAAAGACATCACGGAAGTCACCGTCACGTCATCACTAGTCAATAAACCAGTCTTTTCAACGACAGCATGGTTCACATCACGTACTTCATCAAGTGCGTGTGGATTTTGGAAGGTCACCCCTTCCTTAGCTAGCGCACGCAAAATGCGGAAGCGACGCCAACCAGCCCAGAAAGCTGGCCAGCGTGGATCAACGACTAGCAATACTGATGTTGCGACCGTCAAACCTGATTGCCAGTTCAACGTTAGGCCGAAGAAAATCAAGGCGTAAATTGCCAAAACCACAACCAACCACGTCAAACGACGCGTTGCTTGTTTCATGACATCATCTAGCGGAATCGCACGTTCACGACGTTGCAACAAACCAAACGTTAGCAACAAAATCGTCAACCCGCCCAACATAACGGGCAACGTCATGGTCTTCAAGAAGTCACCGGCAACTGGTTGCTTGTAAATCCAAGCAGTCGTTGCCAACCAAAGTGTTTGACCAATCAATGGCACCCACAATGTTGTGAGTCCCTCTTCTTGGCGTTGGCGCCATGCTTGCATCCCCACGCGCACATCAACCACAATCACAAACACCGTCGCGATTGCAAAGGTAGCCATCATATAATGTGGTACTGACAAATCCAAAAACGGACTCATGCCTAGTAACACTGGCATTATCAGCGCCGTCAAAACTGTCAAAACCACCCCAACAATTGCATATCTGAGATAACGAAGCTGTAATGTTAACATAATCCATAACTCCTCAAGATTTTAGAATAAAAAAATAACCGCGCCCAATGGACACGGTTATCAGTAAGGAGAATGTGGGATTCGAACCCACGCGCCGCTTTCACGACCTGACGGTTTTCAAGACCGTTCCCTTCAGCCAGACTTGGGTAATTCTCCATAAATTGCGGGAGCAGGATTTGAACCTACGACCTTCGGGTTATGGGCCCGACGAGCTACCAGACTGCTCCATCCCGCGATAATAAAATTAAATTGTGACATCAGCGATGTCAAAGGAGGATGTGGGATTCGAACCCACGCGCCGCTTTCACGACCTGACGGTTTTCAAGACCGTTCCCTTCAGCCAGACTTGGGTAATCCTCCAAAACATGTAAGTTACTTATCGCAACCACATGTAATATAATACGCATTTGCCTATTAAATGTCAACACTTTTGTTGAAGCAATTTAATTTTACTTTTTCAACTGACGTGTTGCCCAGACATTCGTCAAGACAGCCCCCAACATCAACAAGGCACCAACCCAGTAAATATTGTGCAAGCCAAATGTCATGATGTCGCGCAATGGCGCAATGTGACTAGCTGGCAAGTTCTTTGCTGTGTTTGGATCAATCAATTGATTCAACTCGGCAAAGTGCAAGTTGTGGTGTGACTGCAATGCAATCGACATTGACACATTAAGAACAACACCATAAACAGTTGTCATCATCGTTTGAACCATAGCACGGGCCAAGTTGTTAAATGACGTGGCCATACCAATTTGGCTTGGCTCAACTGTTTGTTGGGCCATCACCGTTGAGGCCGTAATCGTTGAACCCATCGTCAAACCGAAAATCAATCCAGTTGCTAGGAACAAAACGAATGGCGCATCCCCTGGCATAACAGCCAACATGATGGCATAAAGCATACCAACAAACAAACTAAACTTAAAGAGGTATTGGGCACTGTGCTTAGCCAAAACGCGACCAGCAATCACGGCACCGAACATCCAAACAACAGAACTTGACGTGACAACGAATCCAGCAACTGATGGCTTCATGCCACCAAGTGCTTGCATCCACGTTGGCAAGTAAATATTGTATGCAATGATAAATCCAGCAGTCAAACCAGCGATTGTATTGGTAGCTGTGAAGTCAACTGACTTAAACATCTTCAAATCAATCAATGGCTCTGGCGCCTTACGCTCACGCTTGATGAACAAGATCAAACCAAGTACTGAGGCGACGAAGAAAATCACCATCAACAACCAGTTTGCTTCTGAAATCATTTGCAAACCAAGCAACAAACCAACGATAAATACTGACATCTAAAGGACACCTGGATAGTCAATAATAGCTTGGCGCTTTTCAAAGGTATCTTTATAGAAGAAAATTAAAATAGCAATCGTGATAATGCCAATTGGCAAATTAATAAAGAATACCCAGTGCCATGACAAGTTTTGAACCAAATAACCACCAACTAGTGGTCCAACCATTGAGGCGACACCCCACGCAGTTGAATTCAAGCCCATGATCGAGGCACGCTTTTCGATTGGATAAAGGTCAGCCAAAATCGTAAAGGCAACTGGCATAATACCACCAGCACCAATACCTTGAATAGCACGCCAGAAGATCAAAGTTCCCATGCTATCCGATACACCACTCATCATTGAACCAATCAAGAAAATGATTAATCCAGATAGCATCGCCGGCTTGCGACCAATCAAATCTGATAACTTACCATAGATTGGCGTTGCCACGGCAGTCATCAACATATAAATACTGAATACCCAGCTCATCAACTTAATGCCGTGCAACGATCCAATGATTGTTGGCATAGCTGTTAAGATAACAGTTCCCTCAATAGCTGACATAAAGGTTGATAGCAGGATGGCCGCCGTAATCAATCCGACGTACTTTGGCTTTGCTTCCATCTTGTTCACCTGCTTTCTTTTGTTCGACTTATTATTCTAACATTTTGTAAGCTGAGTAGCGGGTTTAAGGTCCCAATATAAAAAATCACAGTAATTTGACTCATATTTGGCACTTTTTAGTTAGAGGCTCAAATTTACAGCATACTATAATCATTCAGAAGCGCAGATATGCGCCCCTGACTTATCCCTAGCATAATTGAAGATCCCCGACTAGCTGGTTTCCCCCTCCCCCTTAGATTCTTTTGCCAGCTAGCCAAATCTTCTTAAAAAACACGCGTCCCTCCTGGCGCGTGTTTTTTGTTGTCTAAACCTATTAAAAAGACTAAAAACAGTCAAATGTTCCCACCTCAGGCACTTTTTAACCACGACCCGTCATTAACTGGCATAATAACTTACGTGCTAACCCGTCACTAATTTCTACCATCTCTCTTTCCCTTTCTCAGTGGAGATTAGCTGACACAGCGCCATGGCTTTTTAGAGAGAGCCGTGTGGGGGTTAAAAACAACTTCATCAAAAAACGGCGGAGCAGATATGCTTCGCCGTTTTTGTTTACTTCTTTAGTTTTAACGTCATCGCGTTAATCGCCACAATGATTGTTGAGAGTGACATCAAAATAGCACCAACCATTGGATCAAGCTTAAAGCCAACAGGAATTAGAATACCAGCCGCCAATGGGATGGCAATCAAGTTATACCCTGCTCCCCACCAGAGGTTCTGGGTCATCTTGCGCTTTGCTTGGCGTGCCAATTCAAGCAACGTCGTGACATCAGCAAGTTTTGAATCAACCAACACCACATCTGATGCATTAATTGCGACGTCAGTTCCGGCACCAATCGCCACACCCAAGTCAGCTTGGGCCAATGCAGGTGAGTCATTAACACCGTCACCAATCATCATCACCGCACCGTTTGCTTGGTACGTCTTGACCAACTCAATCTTGTCGGCCGGCTTCAAATCAGCACGGACTTCGTGAATACCTAAGGCTGACGCCACGCGTTGGGCTGCTTTTTCATTATCACCAGTCAGCATGACCGGTGTGATGTTTTGTTGATGCAAGCTGTCGATAAAGGCTTGCGCATCTGGCTTAATGGCATCTGACAAGCCGATAAGACCAAGTGGCTCATCATGCTTCAGCAAGACGCTAACTGTCTCGCCGGTGGCCGTCGCTGTCGTAATTAGGTCACGAACCTGTTGATCCAATTTTTCTGGCAACGTTGTTGGTGACACCAAACGGTAGTGCGCATCGCCAATCATACCGGAAACACCCTCACCAGCCGTCGCCGTTTGGTGCATCACCATTGGCACGTCCAAATCATGGGCTGTTTTCAAGATGCCAGTAGCCAGCGGGTGCGAACTACCTTGTTCAAGCGCTGCTGCATAGCGCAACACGTCATCTGACGTCCAACCGTCAGCCAGAGCGTTAACGGTTTGCACCTTAAAGTCACCCTCCGTCAACGTCCCCGTCTTATCCATCAACACGTAACGCAAATCGTTCACGCGTTCCAAGGCAGCGCGGTTTTGGATTAGCAAACCATTTTGGGCAGCCAAGCCAGTCAAACGCGCAACAACCAATGGAATCGCCAACCCAAGCGCGTGTGGACAGGCAATAATAAAGACCGTCACTGCAATTGGCAAAGCATATGCAAAGCCGTGGAGCGCCGTCCAAATAACGAACGCCAAAATACCAACAATCATCGCAGCGTAGAACAACCAACCGGCCACGCGGTCAGCTAAGGTCTCGGCGTGTGATTGATTTTGTTGTGCATTCGCCACCAAGTGTTGCACTTGCGCCAAGAAACCATCATCAGAACGGTGCGCCACCGTCATCGTAAATGAGGCGCCACCATTTAGCGACCCGCCAACAACATGGTCACCTTCATGCTTCATAACGCCGGTTGATTCACCGGTTAGCAATGATTCATCCAGCGTTGGCATCCCCGTTAAGACGCGACCATCAACTGGTACGCGCTCATTTTCTTTAACCAACAAGACATCGCCCAATGCCAAATCCGAAATAGCGACATCCATGAAGTGATCACCATGATGACGACGGTGGGCCATCTTAGGCACCAACGCTGCCAAACCGTCCACGGCAGAACCAGCCTTCATCACCGCATTCATCTCGATGATGTGGCCAATCAACATAATGTCGATCAACGTTGCCAGCTCCCAGAAGAAATCCATCACCACGGCTTCGGGATGCAAGGCATTCATAATCGTGGCATACAAACTGTAGACGTAAGCCACCACAATGCCCATTGTAATCAACGTCATCATTGCTGGCTTGCGACTCTGCAATTCGCCACGGGCACCGCTAAAGAAAGGTGTGCCACCGTAGAAAAATAGAATTGAACCTAGCAACAATACCAGCCAGTTTTGACCCGGAATGCCGGTAATCGTAAACGGCATCTTCATCCCCATCATTGGTGACAGCAGGATAATTGGCACCGTCAAGATTAGGGATACAATCAACTTTCGATTCATATTCCCCATATGCATCATGTGGCCACCGTGCATCATCATGCCATCATGATTCATGTGGTCCATGTGGTCCATGTGGTCCATGTGGTCCATGTGGTCCATGTCATGATGCGCCATTGGCATATCCATGTCCATATGTTTTTCATTCATATTCATCTGATGGTCGCTATGCTCGTGCATGCTCATATCATGATGATGATCATGTTTTGTCATATCTCTCCTCCGTGTGTACAACTTCACAATTCATTCTACCGCCAAACTTTCAATAAGCAAAACGGTATTAAAAAACGTTCTGGCTCATTGCCAGAACGTTTCTCTTTCTCTAGTTAGCCGCAAGCACTGCCTGTTGCCGTTCAACCAGCTTTGGATAGTGCACTTTGATACGCGCCGGCATCCGGACTGGCTGGAGATTAACTACTAATTTGTTTGCTGATTCCAACTGCAATAGCGCATCCTTTTGTGCCTGCGTTAGTTCATCAGCATATTGTTGTACATTATTGTGTAGCATGACAGCACCTGTAATTTTCATTGCATAAGCTGTTATTGCGGTATAACAAACCTTGGGTACCGACTTCATGTAATTCTCAATTGTCGTATCAAGTGTCTGCGCTGCAAGCACATTCATCATCATACTGTGAGAACCACGCAAGTCGTAATACAAGCCGTTTGGTAACAAAATACCTTCCAAGCCCGTTTCAGGCTTGTTTGAACAGTCGTTTGTCGCCAAGAAGCGGCTGACTGACATTGGCGGATTAGCTGCCATGTACTCTGAAACCGCGACTTGCACAGACCCATTTTCTTTTAACCAATTTTCGATCCGTTGTGACTTCTCCATTGCGTCCATAAGTGCACTTCCTTTCGTAGCCGGTGGATACGTTAAGCGTACGCTTATTTCGGTCAAATGTTAAATGATAACCCTTACATATACAAAAATGACGACCAGCCGTTAAGCTAGTCGTCATTTTTTGTAGATAGTTATTATCCCAAGTGCTTCAAAACAAACGTGTTGTATTGGCCAGCTACACCAGCAAGGAATGACTTCGTTCCTTCGTTAGTGATCTTTCCACCTTCGTTTGCCAATTCGGCCGTGTTACCAATGTAAAGCTCTGGTTGGTGCATGATGGCCATGTCCAAGAAGTCCAAAGTGTTACGCAACACGTGGTGCGCTACAACACCACCAAGACCGGCGATTGATTGTGAGGCAGGCAAAACTGGCTTTCCAGCCCATACGTTTTGTCCCCATGGACGTGAAGCGATGTCCAAAGCGTTCTTCAATGCAGCTGGCACTGAACGGTTGTGTTCAGGCGTTACCATGATGAAGGCATCTTGTGCAGAAACCCACGCACGGAAGTCTTCATATTCCTTAGGAGAGTTAGCATCAAGGTCTTGGTTGTACAAAGGCAACGTTGCGATGTCGAAGTATGAAACTTCTGCATCAGCTGGCAAACCAGCAACAAGGGCCTCTGCTACACCAAGTGAGTATGAGTTCTTACGAGTTGATCCTACAATTACACCGTACTTTGTCATGATTAAAATCTCCTAACTGATTTGTACTACATTTCACTTACAAAATATAAGTCTATATGGTGTAGCACGAAAAAGCAAGGTGTCAAATAAAAAGGAACGTCCCATTTACGGTCCATTTTGACCCGCAAATGTAGGTGAATCCTGACTTAATGCCGTAATTATCTAACTTTTTGAGAAAACCGCAAAAACTTTCACTTCTCATTCACGGCAAAACAAAGTAATAGCAGACTAAAAACAACGCGAAGACAGCAAAAAAGCCTCGAGACACATCAATGTATCTCGAGGCTTTTTCAAATCATTATGCGATCGGCGGGGGTCGAACCCGCACGGTATCTCTACCACAGGATCCTTAATCCTGCGCGTCTGCCAATTCCGCCACGACCGCATGTCTGTACCGAAAGTATCAGCACAGATTATATTATCAGATATAGCGCTTATATGCAAGCTGACTATATCTCGTCATCATTGTTATGACGGGGTTGCAAGACCTCTACCTTAACGTCTTCAGCTGGTTCATCTTCTGGATAATTAATAATAATATCCTCATCAGCCGGCGTTACATCCTTACGTACCCCAGGTTCCGCTTCAGCTTCGGTTTGTTGTGACTTGTCCTTCTTGGTGATGTCATTAAACACATTAACAACAGCGTCCTTGAATTCACCCACCTTGTCATTAATCTTGGCTTGGTTTTCTGGATCAGCCAAATAGTCGCCACCCTTTTGCGCTTGCTCGCCCAATACAGTCACGACATCGCCAGTCTTCTTAACGACCTTACTTACTACGTCTAAAAATGCCATGGCACTTTCCCCCTTTTCTTTCTATTATACCTGGTTACCAAAAAAGAGTGGACTTTCATCCACTCTCCTCGTTTACTTTTCTTTTGGTTCAATCATCGTCAAACCGATTCGTTCACGCTTTACGTCAACGTCAACCACCCAAACCGTGATGATGTCACCAACGGCAACAATCTCATGTGGGTTAGTCACGCGACGCTTAGCCATGCGTGAAATGTGAACCAGACCATCTTCGTGCACACCCAAATCAACGAATGCTCCGAAGTCGACCACGTTACGTACCGTTCCTTGCAATTGCATCCCCGGCTTCAAGTCCTTCAATGACAACACATCCGAACGCAACACAGCACCTGGCGCGTCATCACGCAAATCACGACCTGGGTTACCCAATGATGCAATAATGTCTTGCAACGTTGCGAGACCGATGCCAAAGCGATCAGCTGTCGCTTGATTGTTCAAACGAGCCAATGGCTTTTGCGCGGCTTCACCTAGTGCTGTGACACCTGCCTCAGCCAGCAAAGCTTCCGCAATTTTGTATGACTCAGGGTGAATGTCAGTGTTGTCCAACGCATTCTTGCCATCTGGCAAACGCAAGAACCCAGCGGCTTGCTCAAACGCCTTAGGGCCAAGCTTAGGTACCTTCTTCAATTGCGCACGTGACGTAAACTGACCGTTCTCATCACGATAAGCCACAATGTTGGCAGCCGTCGTCTTCGTCAAACCAGCAATGTGTGTTAGCAATTGTGGTGACGCCGTATTCAAGTTAACACCAACTTGGTTAACAGCTGTTTCCAATACTGCATCCAACTCCGTTTCAAGCTCCTTCGTTGGCAAGTCGTGTTGGTATTGCCCAACGCCAACCGCTTGTGGGTCGATCTTAATCAACTCAGCCATTGGGTCTTGCAAACGACGGGCAATTGAAATGGCTGAACGTTGCTCAACTTGCAAGTCAGGGAATTCTGCACGTGCCATATCACTGGCCGAGTACACTGATGCACCTGATTCGTTAACCACGACATATTGCAAGTCAGGCAAATCTGACTTGATAATGTCGGCCACGAAGCTTTGTGACTCACGGGAAGCCGTTCCGTTTCCAATGGCAACCAATGATACACCGTACTTCTTCACCAAGTTAATGATGGTTTGCTTAGCGCCCTTAGGATCGTATTGCATACCACGCAATGGGTAAATGTGAGCCTTCTCCAAGAACTTACCATTCTCATCGACAACTGCCAACTTAGAACCAGTACGGACACCTGGGTCGTACCCGAGCACCACACGACCGCGCAAAGGCGCTGCCATTAGCAAATGATACAAGTTTGTGCCAAACACCTTAATGGCATCCCCCGCTGCGCGATCGAACAATTCCTTG
This sequence comes from Weissella confusa, assembly GCF_004766315.1. Taxonomy (GTDB): domain Bacteria; phylum Bacillota; class Bacilli; order Lactobacillales; family Lactobacillaceae; genus Weissella; species Weissella confusa_A. The sequence continues at coordinate 23,329 of NZ_PVSN01000063.1, forward strand.
CGCAGTTCGCGTTCGATAGCTGGACCAATGAAACGCTTGTAGGCGTCGTTAGCTGCTGCTGTCAAAACGTCGGCTGATTCGCCAGTCTTTGACCCAACCAAGCGGAACTTCAAATAACGCTCGATAGCAGCCACGTCAACATCGATGCTGCCTGACAACACACCTTCATTTTCACCACGGTTAATTGCCAAAATTTGGTGGTTCGCCACCTTATTCATCGGCATACTAAAGTCGTAGTAAAGTTGAAAAATGCCCTGTTCGTCCTTATCACCTGCGCCACGCTTTTGCTTAGAAACCAAGCGACCGTGGTCACGGGTGTACTTACGAACCCAGTCACGCAAGCCAGCGTTTTCACCGATAACTTCGGCAAATATTTCGTGCACACCAGCCATAACGGCAGCCACGTCTGGCAAGTCCTTGTCCGCATCGACAAACTTTGCCGCTTCAGCTTGCAAGCCTGCCGTTGGGAACTTTTGCACGAACTGTGCCATTGGCATCAAGCCAGCTTCCTTGGCAATCGTAGCCTTGGTACGACGCTTTTGCTTGTATGGGAGATACAAATCTTCCACCGCTTGCATCGTATCGGCTGCCACCAAAGCCTTCATCAAGTTTGGCGTCATCGCCTTTTGCTCAGTGATGACCTTTTCGACCGTCGCCTTGCGTGCTTGCAAATCTTCCAAACGCTTCGTGGCTGCTTGGATATCACGAATTTGGACTTCATCCAAGTTACCCGTGACATCCTTACGGTAACGCGCGATAAACGGCACCGTGTTACCATCAGCCAACAAATCAGCCGTGGCTGTCACTTTCTTAAGTGGCAAGGCCAATTCCTTTGCTACTTCCCCAACGATATCAATCTTTAGGGCATCATCTACCGCCGTCGTCATTACATTACCGTGTTCATGATGCGACGAACTTGCACCAAGAACTTCTCCATCAACGTATCTTGATCCGTTTCTGATTGCTTAAAGTCGTCCATGTTAATCGTTTGGTTTTCAACGTCCAATGACTTAGCCATCATTTCAGTGGCATCAGCATATTCACCAAACGTCTTCTTCATTGATTGGTGAACACCCATCAAACGAACCGGTGCAGCAATGGCGTTGATCTTGGCTGAAGCGTCCTTGTAAACGGCAACGGATTCGTCAAATTCCATTGTAATTTCTTGGAATTCAGCCTTTGGCATCTCGGCTACCTTGTCAGCCTTGATTGCGTCATCCAACTTCTCAAAGAAAGGTGCCACCTTGTTACCAGCGTCCTCAGTTGCTTGGATAACAGCCCCCAAGTTTGCTGCGTATTGTTGTGGTGAAACGAACTTCGTCTTAGCCATGAATAGAATCTCCTTCTTGCCTTTAACGGCACTGATAATTAATCAATAATGACTCTATTATAACAGGTTTCACCGTGGCTTAATCGCCGGTTGCAAAACGCAATGCTTGATCCAAGTCAGCCAACAAATCACTAATATCTTCAATGCCGACAGACAAGCGAAGCGTCTCTGGGCGGGTACCTGAAGCAATCAATTCTTCTTCTGAAAGTTGCGCGTGTGAGGTTGATGCCGGGTGCAAGATAGATGACTTACCTTCACCAGACGAAGCAAAATGCGTAAATACTTTGACACTGTCCAACACTTTTTTACCAGCTTCAGCACCCCCGACAACCCCAAACGTGAAGATTGAACCTGGTCCCTTTGGCAAATATTGTTGCGCACGCTCGTAGTAACGATTATCAGTCAATCCGGCATAATTCACCCACGCCACAGCTGGGTGTTGTGACAAGAACTGGGCAACGAGCTTAGCATTATCCACGTGGCGTTGGACACGCAAAGAGAGCGTTTCGAGGCCCAATAAAATCAACCACGCATTGAATGGTGACAACGTTGCGCCAGTGTCGCGGAGCAAGTTGTAGCGAATCCGATTGATGTAAGCAGCATCCCCAAACTTTTCCGTGTAAACCAACCCGTGGTAACTTTCGTCCGGCGTCGTCAAACCAGGAAACTTATCATTTTGCGTCCAATCAAAGTGACCGCTATCGACAATCACACCACCCAGCGCTGCGCCGTGACCTGACAAGAACTTAGTCGCTGAGTAGACCACGATATCCGCACCAAAGTCGAACACGCGTGATAGGTACGCCGTCGCAAACGTATTGTCGACAATCAACGGAATTCCCGCTTCGTGTGCGATGTCAGCTAAGACGGTTAAGTCAGCGATATTCGAATTTGGATTACCAATTAATTCAACGTACAACGCCTTCGTATTCGCTTGAATCGCATTCGTAACCGCAACCCAATCATCGATATCAACAAATGTTGTTGTGACCCCGCGACGTGGATAAGCTGTTGCGAGCAAGTTGTGTGTACCACCATAAAGGGTATTAGCGGCCACAATGTGATCACCAGCAACCGTCAAGTTTTCCAATGCGTAATTAATCGCAGCCATCCCTGATGAAACTGCCACTGCGCCTACACCACCTTCCAACAAGGCCAACCGATCTTCGAGAACTGCTGTCGTTGGATTCGTGAAGCGCGTGTACAATTGGCCTGGCTTTTCAAGCGCAAATTGTGATGCTGCATCATCTGCACTGTCATAAACATATGACGTCGTTTGGTAGATTGGCACACTCGTCGCATGTGCCTCCGCGTCAGGTGTATATCCACCATGCAAAGCAAGCGTGTCGAAGTTAAGTTCTTGTTCTGTCATTTTGTTATGCCTCATTTCTAAAATAAAAAGCCCATTCCTACCCCAGATAAATTCTGGAATAGAAACGAGCTTGTCGTGTTACCATTCTATCTTCATTGGCCAGTTACCCAGCGCAATCTTCATAACGTACGGTCAGGGTGCGAGATGATGCATTGACGATACGCGTGTCGTTGTAACGGCGACCAACCCGTTATGCGCTCATAGACTTGCCACTCACGCATACCAATCACAGGCCATTTTCATCAGCTGGTTAATCACTGTCTCTCATCATTCAACAGTTTTCTGTGCATTTCCCAAGACTAACTACTTTCCTGCTCAAATTGTTTCTCATTATTTTTTAACAATACCGATTGTATACTCTAATTTTTAGTAAGTCAACAACAGAAAAAACACCGGTACGAGATGCCCTATCATCTCATACCAGTGTTTGATTTTATTATAGGTTTTATGCGTAACGCCTTAATCTAACGAAATTATGCTTCCGTATCCAACAAAGCATACTTGCCATCGCGACGCTTGTAGACAACAGCTGGTGTGTTTGTCTCAGCATCTTGGAAGATGAAGAACTCGTGGCCCAACAATTCCATTTGCAAAACGGCTTCTTCTGCATCCATTGGCTTCAAAGCAACGTGCTTCGTACGAACAATGTCCAAACCTGCTGCTTCTTCAGCCTCAGCTTCTTCAACTTGCTCTTCAACAGCAAAGTCCAATTGCTCGATACCCTTGTATCCCTTTTCACGAGACTTGCGGTTAACCTTAGTCTTGTACTTACGGATTTGACGCTCCAACTTTTCTGACACGAAGTCAACCGTTTGATACATGTCTGATTGCGTATCTTCTGCACGCAACAACAAGTATGGCAATTGGATCGTTACTTCAGTCTTGAAAGTTCCTTCCTTGTAAGAACGAACATTTACGTGTGCTACATACTTAGCATCGTCATTCAAGTAACGCTCCAAACGTGACAAACGCTTCTCGATGTACTCAGTCATCGCGTCTGTGACCTCAATGTTTTCACCACGTACCTTAAATTCTAGCATAATTCTGTCTCCTATCTGACTTATTTTGCGTGGGCCTAGTCCCCTAATAATGGCTTCACGCATCTCCCAAAGTATCCTTGAGATGTCCTTTCGGTAACTATATTGTAACACTCAGATGACGAGAGAGAGCGTTTTCATAAACTGTTCATAGCTCCGTCATCTAGCTAAGGTAATCGTGCATATCTGTTTCGCACCACATTCATATAAACACGTCGCAGCATGTCGCAAGGTTCTCCCTGTCGTATAAACATCATCAACTAAGCAAATTCTCTGACCAGTTAAATCAAGATTACCCAATTGGCACATAAATGGCTGTGCCGAATTTAGACGATCCTGACGTGTTTTCAATGATTGTACACTCTTGTTATGCGATATACAACATAGAATATCATTTGTTTCACATATTTCTAATAGACCATTAACTTGGTTGAACCCGCGCATCGCTAACGTGTCGGGACTAACTGGGATTGGCACAATCATATCCACTGAAACTTCAGCCAACCTTTTCTGCAGCGCATTTTGGAAAATTGTTCGCAGATGATACCCACCCCGAAACTTATACTGCTGAAAGTAATCGTGCATCATCGCATCGTATTTAAACAGCGCTTGATTATTAAGTGGCGGATAGCCATCCCCTAACCAAACCTGGCAATCTTCACATATTTCTTGTTGAGATGCTCGACCACATTCTTGGCAAGTCGGGCCAAGAATCGGTGTGAATTTTTCCCAACATACCTGACAAATTGGTTGTTGGGATTTTGTTTTAAACTGCCAAAAATCAGTTAATTGCCAGGTTTCTGTGACACTCGTTCCACAAAACTCACACCTCATAATTTTGCCCCATTTGATTCAAATAATTAATCTCACTTCGCGCTGCTAATAATGTTTGCGTTCTTTCTTGCACGAATGATGTGACCACGCCGAATGGTCGGCTACTACTACGCCCACATCGCCCAGCAATCTGAATAAGCGCCGCCTGACTAAATACTGGGTCATCAGCCCCTAAAATAATCACGTCAATTCCTGGGAAGGTTACGCCACGTTCCAAGATAGTAGTCGTAATCAAAGCTTGTAGGCTTTCTTCACGCATTGCCTGCACCTTCGCTTGCCGTTCTGGATCTGACGCGTGTGTAGCTGCAATGGCGATTTCAGGTGTAATGTGATGAACCATCATTAGCACAATATCTAAATCAGCAACCGACGGCACAAATAGTAGAAAGCGTTGCCCACTTTGTTGATACGTCTGGAGCAATCGTCGTAACCGTTTAGGCACCTTTTTACGCCAATCGCCAATCCGACGAATTGTAAAATTCGGTAGTGGATTACCATGGAACCGACGTGGCAACAAACTAATCGCCATTTGCTTACGGCGTACCTCGCGCAATAACCGTGGACTCGGTGTCGCCGTTAGATAAAAATGGGAACCCTGTTTGGCGGTAGCCTGTTGCAAAGCACCAATTAGTTGCTGGTTTTCCGCATATGGAAAAGCGTCAACTTCATCAATCACAATGACATCAAAGGCTTGTTTGAAACGCAATAATTGATGTGTTGAAGCCAAAACTAACTGGGTATAACGGTATTCGTCTGGTGAATCGCCATAAAGAGTGACGAAATCCGTGACAAACGCCGCTCGAATACGAGGTGCCAATTCAACAATCACATCCACACGTGGCGACACGATGGCGACACGTTTTCCAGCTTGTAGCGCATGCGCCAGCATCGGAAATAACATTTCCGTTTTACCGGCGCCTGTCACGGCATATGTGAGATGTGAATCACCTTTCGCTAATGCTTTGATTTGGTCATCCGCCACGCGTTGCTGAGCTGACGTTAATTGTCCCGTCCACACACAAGGATCCGAATCAATTTCAAATGTATGTGGCTCAGGTATTGTCACTAAGACCTCCTGACTTGAAAGTCGTCCTAAGTTGGCACATGCCCAACAATAACCAGCGCCGTCTGACAAACGCCAATCTGGCTTAATTGTCGTCGCACACCGCTGACAAGTGTTGTGTTCAATTGCTGATGTCACCACCACATTATCTGGCAGTGTGGCCGTGTTCGTCACCGGCACTAGTCGTCCATAAAATAGACTTTGATCAAATTCCATAACATCCCCCTTGTTAATAAAGAGGAAGTTTTATCGTTTTTGTCCAAAAAAGAGCACATTGACTCTCTGTTCAACATGCTCATCTTATCGTTAATTCTTTTTGACGTCGCCGTCAGCATTCTTAGTAACCTTCATATCAGAAACCGGAATGTATCCCAACTTCTTGATTGTTGATTTCATGGTCTTTGATTGTACAAACTTGATGTAAGACTTTGTGTTCTTATCAGTCTTCTTCGTTGTGTACATATGCTCATAGGCCCAGATTTGCCACTTGTTTGACGCAACATTTTTATCCGTTGGCTTCACCTTATCAATGGCAACCGTCTTAATTCCCTTGGCATTCGGTCCTGTCGTGTATGAGAAAGCCAAATATGAAATAGCGCCTGGTGTCGTTGACACAATCTTTTGAACGGCGCCATTATCATCTTGCTCTTGTGACGTCTTGGCGCTCTCGCCGTCCAACACATCATGTTCAAACGTGAAACGTGTACCAGAACCTTGGGCACGGTTAACTAGGACGATATCTTCATCCTTGCCACCAACGTCCTTCCAGTTGGTAATCTTGCCCGTGAAGATGTCACGTAGCTCAGCCTTTGTCAAAGACTTCACCGGCACATCCTTGTTCACAACTGGTGCGATACCAACAACTGCTACTTTGTGATCGGTTAACTTTTTAGCATCGACCCCGTCCTTCTGACTCGCGAAGATATCAGAATTTCCAATAGTCACGCCACCCTTACCAACTTGGCTTAGGCCAGCACCAGATCCACCACCTTGCACGACAACTGACACGCCGGGATGCTTCTCTCCATACATCTCAGCGGCTTGTGACGCTAGTGGTTGTAAAGCGGTTGACCCCACAGCCAACACTTGCTTTTTCTTTGCGGCATTTGCATCATGCCCAACCAATCCCCCGGCTAATACGAGAACAACAGTACTTCCCACAACAAACTGCTTCTTATTCATCACTGACTCCTTCTCTGGTCATGTATTATTCGAGTTAGGTCGTAAGCGGTAAGCCACAGTTAGTAGTAGCAGATTGAGGCGCTTACCCCTTACGACATCTTTAAGTATAGTGACCCTTTGTATGTGTTTAGTCAGTGTTGTGTCATGATTCCATTGTGTTTTTGTAAATAGTTACTTTACAAAAGGAAAACGCCACCCGATTTTTCGAGTGACGTTCGTAGTCTGCTTTATACAATTGTGAGATTCATACGTGACGGCGTTGCCCAGCCGACAGCGTTTGTACCGGCGTTAACTGACTCCCATTGTCCCATATTCAACCAATACTCACGTGGACTCGTGGCATATGGATCAGAAATCAAGAACTGGCCGTTGCGATACCCAACGATGGTCATCACGTGGAAAGCCTTCTGGTTGGCCAGGTTCCAATTATAGTTTCCCCAGGTAACAACAGCCCGACCGTTACGAAGCTCGCTCATAACTGTTCCGACACCAGCCCAGTCAAATCTCTAATCCCTTTAACCATTGGCTTCAAACGATCTGTCATTGCCGTGGCAAAGATGGTTTCAACCTTGGCAGCCCCAGCGCTGTATGGATCACCATAGAATCCTTGCCATGGGGCGACGTTCCAGCCGTAACCCATCTGGCGATACAACGCATTAATGTCGTAGTAACGTCCCTTAACAGACGCCGCAATTTGAAGTGATGCTCCCTCACATCCTTGCGGCATACCTGCGTTTAGTTGTGAGTACCAGCGGTGATTCAACGTAATGGCATCCATCGCACCGCCACCATTAAAGTGCGCAATCCCGTAATCCACATTGCGTGAAGAGTTTGTCGCCTTTAGATAAGTCCCCTTATCAAAGTAATAGGTATCACCGTACCAGTCTTTAACACCAGTCGCGATACGCCCATTATCACCAAACATGTACCACAAGCCCCAATTTGATTGGAGGTAGTTATTGTCTTGGCGTAGGTACGTGTTGTGGTCAAAGTAATAATAACTACCTGCCCACTGTTGCACATCCGTCTTAATCCGGCCATCGCTACCAAATAGGTACCAATCACCCCAACGTGACTGCAAATAGTTGTTATCACGACGCAAGAAGGTATTGTGATCAAAGTAATAGTAACTACCTGCCCAACGTTGCACGTCAGTCTGAATGCGTCCATCCGCTCCGAATAAGTACCATTGGCCCCATCGAGATTGCAGATAGGTATTATTTACACGCTTGTAAGTATCGTGGTTAAAGTAATAATAAGTCCCATTCCAGTGTTGCACATCTGTGGTTGCCTTACCGTCTTTACCAAATAGGTAACTGGCCCCATTTTGCGTCACATACTTGTTTTTTACCATTTCGCCAGTCTTAGGATTAAAGTAATACAACCCATTCTGATAACGTTGCACACCAACTTGCTTAAGACCATTCTTGAATAAGACGTAATGCTTACCATCATAAACATAGCCATTCACGCGCTCGTTATGACGATAGAATACTCCGTCCACATAACCATTCTTTTCGATTGGCGCTGCCGGTGCGGTCGTTTTTGTTTGATTATTTGTTGCTTCTTTAGCTGGTGTCTTAGCAACTGATTCTTGCTTTGCAGCTGCACTTGAAACCGGTGCCTTACCAATCAATATTGACGGCTTTTGAATATCAGATGCCACTGAGCTAGTAGCGCTGTCAGCCTTGTCAGTTGCTGCTACTGAAGCACTACTAGTTGTCGATGCTTGTGAGCTAGCTGACGGTGTTGCGACCGATCTATTCGCAACGCTTTCGGCCTCTGAACTTGCGACTGTACTGTCCGCCGGTGAATCGGATATAACACTCTCATCCGTGTTCTCTGATGCAGCAGATGATTCTGCAACGCTTTCTGATTGTGCTGCTTCACTTTCATCCGCCACAACAGCTTCACTAGCTGCATTACTTTCTTCGTCTGTCACGACCACCACCGCATTCTCAATCGGCGCAGTTTCCGTTACCGTTTGTTGTGGCTGATCTTGCTGTCCATTTTCTTGTTCATCCGCTAATGCGGTCCCGTTCACACCTAGTACGGCCACAACTGCCGCACCAATCCCAGTCATTATCTTTCGATTCATACCAATGGGCCTCCGTACTTTTTTGCAAAGGATAGCACAAAAATTATGAATTTTTCTTCACCTGACTTTTTTGGACATAATAGGCATGCTCTAAAGGTTTTTAAGCGCACAAAAAAACCGTACCATTTCTGGTACGGTTCACGTTGCATCGCGACGTCCTATCCTCGCAGGAAGCGATCCTCCAACTACTTTCGGCGCTATTGAGCTTAACTTCTGTGTTCGGTATGGGAACAGGTGTGACCTCAATGCCATCATCACGACACGTTATTTAATTGAGAAAATTTAGCTCTCTCAAAACTGAATCATAATTTGTAAATCAAACTTCGTTTGAGCCTTACACCACGTTTTCAACTTGGTTAAGTCCTCGAACCATTAGTACTAGTCCGCTCCATGCGTCGCCGCACTTCCACTTCTAGCCTATCTACCTCATCATCTCTGAGGGGTCTTACTTC